>DAOTYX010000144.1:0-35424 GCA_034434635.1 Anaerolineae bacterium
GAGATCGTCACCGACCGCCGACCGGCCTTCGGCCCGGCAGGGCTGCTGCGCCACGGGCAGTGGCAGCGCATCACCATCCTGCACGCCCCGCGCACGCCGCAGGCGATAGGGCGCACGATTGCCGACATCGCCCAGGCGGAGGGAAAGGCCCCATTCGACGCCTACTTCGACCTGATCGTCGCCAATGGCGCAGCGGCGGAGGCCATCTTCGACTACATTGACGAGGCCAACATCCGCCTGCTCCTGCGCCACCCGGCGGTGATGATCTGCTCCGACGGCCAGGTGCTGGCCCCCTATGGCGTGTTGCACGACCCACCACCCTACTCCCCCTGCAGTTACGGTGAGTATCCCGGCGTGCTGGAACGGTACGTGCGCGATGAGCCGGTATTGTCCCTGGAAGAGGCCATCCGCAAGATGACCTCTTTCCCCGCGCAGCGCTTCGGCCTGCACGACCGCGGCGTCTTGCGCCCGGGCGCCTGGGCCGACATCGTCATCTTCGACCTGGAGCGGGTGCACGACCGGGCGACCAACCTCTACCCCCACACCTACCCCTTCGTCAACTTCCCCCACCAGTACCCGGAGGGGATAGACGTCGTCTTCGTCAACGGCGTGCCGGTTGTCTGGGACGGCGAACACACCGGCGCGCTGCCCGGCCGCGTGCTGCGCCACACCGCCCGACGGAGGAGAAATGAGTCCCAACCCCCTGCCTCTGATTGAGGCCCGCGGCACCTACCGCCAGGTGGGACAGCAGATCGGCGAGAGCCTGCGGGCGACCATCCAGCAGTTGCTGGCCGCGATGCGTCAGGACCTGCCGAAAGGCCGCACCTGGGAGGAGATGCTCGACCGGGCGCGGCTCTATCTGGCCCACACCCGTCCGATCTACCCTCAGTACATCGAGGAGATGGAGGGCATCGCCGAAGGGGCTGACGTGCCCTTCGACCAGGTCTTCCTGAGCACCTGTGAGGAGCTGTGGGAGCCTGCCGGCTGGCGCGTCGGGGCCGGCTGCACCGACTTCGCCGCCCGCGGTCGTGCCACCGCCGACGGCGCCACCCTGCTGGCCCATACCAATGACCTGGGGCCAGAGGTCGAGTCGGCGATGGTCATCCTCAAGGTGCAGGCGGGAGAGGAGCCGGAGTTCCTGGCCGTTTCGGTCGGCGGGTTGGGCATCAGCGCTGGCTTCAACGCCGCCGGCGTCAGCCTGACCGGCAACCAACTCTCCTGCGGGGACATCCGCCCCGGCGTGCCGCGCGGGCTGGTCGTCCGCGCGATCATGGCCGCGCGCCGGCTCGGTGAGGCGATGGACGCATGTCTCTTGCCGCAGCGCGCCTCCAGTTACAACAACATCCTGGCCGACCCCCACGGCGAGATCTACAGCATGGAAGGCTCGGCCACCGACTGTGAACCAATCTACATCGAGGGGGACATCCTGGCCCACGCCAACCACTACGTCAGCCCGGCGATGCGTCCCTTCGAGGCCGACCGGAACGCCATCAGCGGCTCGGTGATCCGCCACCACCGCGCCATGCGCCTCTTGCGGGAGAACTACGGACAACTCTCGCCGGAGCGGTTCAGGCTGCTGCTGGCCGACCACGCCAACTACCCGGCCTCGATCTGCAAACACGGCCTGGACTCGGTCACCGTCTTCAGCATGATCGTCAATCTGAACGAACTCCGCGCCTGGATCGGGCCGGGGCGCCCGTGCCAGACCACCTTCTACGAGTACCGGCTGGAGCCGTGGAGTCCGCCGCCGGACTGGCCCAGATAAGGAGTCGCCGATGAGCCGCAATGTCGTCCACCCCCGGCTGAACCTTCTGCGCCCGGCACAGATCGAGCAGGTGCACCAGGCCTCGCTGCGCATCCTGGCCGAAGTGGGCCTGCGCGTGGACTCACCGCGGGCGCGACAGGCCCTCGCCCGCGTCGCCCGGGTGGAGGGGGAGCGTGTGCGCATTCCCCCGGAGACAGTCGAGTGGGCGCTGAGGGCTGCCCCGTCGGCCATTGACGTCTACAACCGGCGCGGCGAGCGCGTCTTCCGTCTGGGAGATGACCGCACCCGCTTCGGCGTCGGCGTGACGGTGCTCAACTATCAGCACCCTCTTACCGACGAACTGGAGCCCTTTGCCCGCCCGCATATGGCGGCGCTCACCCGTCTGGCCAACGGCCTGCTGCTCTTCGACGTCGTCTCCACCGTCGGCATCCTCCACGACGTACCGCCGTCGGTCGCTGACCTCTACGCCACGCTGGAGATGGTCGCCAACACCGTCAAGCCCCTGGTCATCCTGGTCTCCGAGGAGCCGGCCTTCCCCGCCGTGCTGGACCTGCTGGAGCACCTGCATGGCGACCTGGCGGCGCGGCCGTTCGTCATCCCCTACGTCAACCCGGTCACGCCGCTGGTGCTCAACACCGGCACCAGCGACAAGATGTTCGTGGCCATCGAGCGCGGCCTGCCGCTCATCTTCTCCAACTACGGCATGGCCGGCATGTCCACCCCCCTCACCCCCGCCGGGACGCTGGCGCTGATGAACGCCGAACTGCTGGCGGGATTGGTGCTCAGCCAGTGCATCCGCGAGGGAGCGTCGGTCATCCTCGGCTGCCTGCCGGCCTACTTCGACATGAAGACGATGGTCAGTTTCTACGACCCGCAGAGCATGCTGGTCAGCCTGGCCTGCGCGGAGATGATGAGCCACTACCACCTGCCCCACTGCGGCACGTCTGGCAGCGGCAATGGCTGGGGGCCCGACCTGCCGGCAGCGGAGATGCAGTGGATGAACCATCTGCTGGCGGTCATCGGCAAGGTGGGGCTCGCGCCGTTCGTGGGCGACACGCTGAACTCGAAGGCCATCTCGCCCGTGGGCGTGGTCTACGGCCACGAGATCATCGCCCAGGCGCTACGCTTCGCCGGGGGCTTTGGGTTGGAGGAGCGGGATTGGGCGCTGGATGAAGTGGCGCAGGTTGGGCCAGGCGGCAACTTCCTGATGAGTGAACACACCCTCAAAGGCTACCGCGACGGCTACTACACCAGTCCTTTCTTCCCACGCTGGAGCATGGAGCGCTGGCAGGAGGGAGGCCGCCCGCGGGCGGAGGACCTGCTGCGCCGCTACACCGCGGACCTGCTGGCTCGCCTGCCCATGCCCGACGACCATGACGACCTGTTGTCACGTGGCGAGGCCTTCATCGAATCTGCTCGGTCTACCAACCGGTCGTGAAAGGAGCCAGTGTATGTTGGAAAAAGCACGTCAACTTCAAGACCAACTGATCGCCTGGCGGCGAGACTTCCACGCCCACCCGGAACTGGGTTTTCAGGAGACCCGCACGGCGGCCCGTGTGGCGGAGGTGTTGCGCGGGCTGAACGCCCGCGTGCAGACCGGCGTGGGGCGCACCGGGGTGGTGGCGGAACTCGGCCAGGGCCGGCCGGTCATCGCCATCCGCGCCGACATGGACGCCCTGCCCATCCAGGAGGAGAACGACGTCCCCTACGCCTCACGCCATCCGGGGGTCATGCACGCCTGCGGCCACGACGCTCACACCGCCATCCTCCTGGGCGTGGCCACCCTGCTGGCGCGTGAGGAGTTCCCTGGCACGGTGCGCTTCCTCTTCCAACCGGCGGAGGAGGTGGAGGACGAAGAGGGAAAGAGCGGCGCGGCGCGCATGATCGAGGACGGCGCCATCGAGGGGGCCGATGCCAGCCTGGCCCTGCACGTGGACATCACCCGCCCCACCGGCGACATCACCGTTGAGGACGGTGTCGCTTCTGCCGGCGTGGACACGTTCTACATCACCGTCATCGGCCAGGGGGGACACGGCGCGGCGCCGCATCGGGTTGTGGATCCCATCCACATCGCTGGCCACGTCATCCTGGCGCTGCACGGCATCGTCTCCCGTCGCCTGCGTCCATACGACCCCGCCGTCATCAGCGTCTGCACCATCCACGGCGGCAACACGGACAACGTCGTCCCGGAGCAGGTCGAGATGAGCGGCACGATCCGCTTCTTCACGACCGAGGTTCAACAGCAGATTCACGCCGAGATCGAGCGGGCGTTAGGGGTGGCGCAGGCGCTGGGCGGCGATTACCGGCTGCGGATCGCGATCGGCTACCCCCCGATGGTCAACGATCCCGGCATGACTGCTTTGATACGGGAGGTAGTCACCGACCTCCTGGGGGAGGGTCATCTCAGGCCGCCCCGCCAGGAGATGGGGGCGGAGGACTTCGGCTTCTTCTCGGCGCGCGCCCCGGGAGCGATGTTCTCTCTGGGGTGCCAGCGGCCCGGTGAAGAGCGGCGCGCCCACAGCCCCCGCTTTGACATCGACGAGGCGTGTCTGCCCATCGGCACGGCCATCCTGAGTGAGACGGCGTTGCGCTTCCTGCGACGGGCCTGACCTTTTGCGGCGACAAAAAAGCACAGGGGTGCGCCTCAGGGTGCACCCCTGTTTCTGTAGTGGCCCGTAGGGGACTCGGACCCCTGTTTCCGGCTTGAGAGGCCAGCGTCCTAGACCTCTAGACGAACGGGCCAGGTTGTGCCATTCTACCAGGGGTGGCCGGTTTTGTCAACCGGACACGAACGTGTTATACTGGAAACAGTCGGGAGTCAGAGGCTATGGTGGAGATCGAGGTCATTACACAGTCCCGCCAGGAGTTCCGCGACATCACCGCGCAGGTGCAGGCCGTGGTGGCCCGCAGCGGGGTGAGCGATGGGCTGTGCCACCTGTTCTGCCCTCACACCACCGCCGGGCTGACCGCCAACGAGAACTGGGACCCCACCGTGCGCCGTGACCTGGGCGCAGTGCTGGATCGGCTGGTGCCAGAGCGTGGCGACTATCAGCACAGTGAGGGCAACGCTCCCGCCCACGTCAAGGCTGCGCTGGTCGGCAGCAGCGTGACCCTGTTCGTGAAAGGGGGGCGTCTGCTCCTGGGCACCTGGCAGGGGGTCTACCTGGCCGAGTTCGACGGCCCGCGCCAGCGGAGGGTGCTGGTAGAGGTTGTGGCCTCCCAACGGCAGGCGGCCTGAGCGGAGCCCCGAACGAAGCGATGGGCACAGTCGAAGGCCACCGGGTCAGCCGCGCCCTTCGACTCCGGCCGCTCAGGACACTCTACTGGCGACCTTGTTCAGGGAACCGATGATCATCCCCTTCGAGCAACTCCAACGGCTGCTGCTGCGCGTCGAACGGCCCGGACGCTACGTGGGCGGCGAGGTCAACGCGGTGCGCAAACCCTGGGACATCACCCCCACCCGCGTCTGCCTGGCCTTCCCTGACGTCTACGACCTGGGGATGTCCAACCTGGGCCTGATGGTGCTCTACGACATCCTCAACCGCCTGGACGGAGTGCTGGCAGAGCGCACCTATGCCCCCTGGCCTGACATGGCCGCCGCGCTGCGCGGGTCGGGCCTGCCGCTCTACAGCCTGGAGACCTACCGCCCGCTGGCCGAGTTCGACATCATCGGTTTCAGCCTGCCCTACGAGACGCTGTACACCAACCTGCTGGAGATGCTCGACCTGGCGGGGTTGCCCCTCCTGAGCGCCGACCGAAAGAGCCATCATCCGCTGGTCATCGCCGGCGGCCACGCCACCTTCAACCCGGAACCGGTGGCGGATTTCGTGGATGCTTTCGTCATCGGCGAGGGGGAAGAAGTGATCGTGGAGATCGTGCGGGCCTTCGAGCGTGTCCGCGACCAGAGCCGCGAGGCCCAACTGCTCGCCCTGGCCCAGGTTCCGGGAGTGTACGTCCCGCGCTTCTACGACGTGACCTATCACGCCGACGGCACGGTGGCCGAAGTGACCCCCAATCGGCCAGGCCTCCCTTTCCCGATCCGCCGGCGCATCGTGACCCGGCTTCCCCCGCCCCCCACCCGCCTGCTGGTGCCCAACATCGCCATCACCCACGACCGGGGCACGGTGGAGATTCAGCGCGGCTGTACGCGCGGCTGCCGCTTCTGTCACGCCGGCTTCGTGACCCGCCCGTTGCGCGAGCGGCCGCTGGAGGAGGTCCTGGTCGCGGTGGATGACATCCTGGCCGCGACTGGCTACGAGGAGGTCGCCCTTCTCTCGCTCTCCTCCGCCGATTACTCGCAGATCGGCCCACTGGTGGAACGGCTGATGGAGCGGTACGGCGAGCGCCGTCTCTCCGTTTCGCTGCCCAGCCTGCGGTTGGAATCCTTCTCCGTGGGCCTGGCCGACGCGGTCAGCCGGGGGCGGCGCACGGGTTTCACCTTCGCCCCCGAGGCAGGCACGGAACGGCTGCGCGCGGTCATCAACAAGGCCATCCCCGCCGGGCAACTGCTGGAGGTGGTCGGCGAGGTCTTCCGTCGCGGCTGGCGGACGGTGAAACTGTACTTCATGATCGGCCTGCCCGGAGAGGAACCGGAGGACGTGCGCGCCATCGCCGACCTGGTACAGGCGGTGCGCGCCGAGGGACGCCGGGCGCACGGGCGGCAGGCGCAGGTGAACGTCACCGTCAGCACCTTCATCCCCAAACCCCACACCCCCTTCCAGTGGGCAGCGCTGATCTCGCCGGAGGAGATGCGTTCCCGCCAGCGCCTGCTGCGCGAGTCGCTGCGCGGCGGCGGCGTGAAACTCTCCTGGAGCGACGCGCGCCTGACTCAACTCGAAGCGGCGCTTTCGCGCGGCGACCGACGGCTGGGCGCGGCGATCCATCGCGCCTGGACGCTCGGCGCCCGCTTCGACAGTTGGGATGAGCAGTTCGACGAGGAAGCCTGGGCTGCCGCCATCGCTCCCACCATCGCCTTCTACGCCCACCGCGAGCGGGCGCGGGAGGAACGATTCCCCTGGGACCACATCAACACCGGCGTGCACAGGTCCTACCTGTGGCAGCAGTGGGAGATGAGCCGCCAGGGGCACGCCCAACCCGATTGCCGCACCGGATGCACGGGCTGTGGCATATTGGCCGAGTTCGGCGCACAGCAGAACGAGGAGTGGGTCTGCCCCGCACCGTCGAAGGAGCACGGATGAGCCAGCGCCTGCGCCTCCTCTACGCCGTGGATGGCCCCATACGCTACGCCTCCCACCTGGACCAGATGCGCATCTGGGAACGAGCGGTGCGGCGGGCCGGGCTGCCGCTGGTCTACTCCGCCGGCTTCACTCCCCATCCGCAGATTCACGTCGCTGCTGCGTTGCCAGTGGGCGTCGCCGGGCGGGCGGAATGGCTCGACCTGTGGCTGGAGCAGCCCGTGGATCCGACCATCGCACGCGCCGCCCTGAGCCCTCAACTCCCGGCAGGGCTGACCATCCGCGACGCTTTCCCGGCCGACCCGGCCGAGCCGGCCCTGCCGGCCCAGGTGCGCGCGGCGGAGTATCACGTCTCCGTGGAGACGACGGAGCCTGTCGCCGAGGTGCGACGCCGGGTGGAGAGCCTGTTGGCCGCGGAGAGCCTGCCCCGCCAGCGCCGGGGCCGATCCTACGACCTGCGTCCGTTGCTACAGCGGTTGTGGGTGGAAGGCGAAGGAGAAGGAACGGTGCGCCTGGGGATGGTACTCTCCGCCCGTGAAGGGGCCACCGGGCGCCCCGACGAGGTATTGGACGCGCTGGGCCTGGCCGGCGGCTTCTTCCAGATCGAACGGCGCGCGCTGCGGCTGGCCGCCGAGGGTCGCTGACCCCCGTTTGTCGGTTTGCCGAAAAGCAGGTATACTAATCCGTCAGAACCCATTACCGACAACCACCGGCCACCGGCCACTCACCGTGGTCCGTCGTCCGTGGTCTGTCGTCCTTCAGAAAGCGAGGTATTCGGTGGCACTCTGGCAAACCTACTATACACCCACTTCTGTCGAAGAGACCTTGCGCCTGTTGGCCGAACACGGGACATCTGCGCGGATCATCGCCGGCGGCACCGACCTGCTACTCGAACTGGAACGGGGCGTGCGCCAGGCCGACGTGCTCATTGACGTCAGCCGCGTGCCAGGACTGGATGGCATCACGCGGGACGGCGAGACGCTGCGCCTGGGGCCGCTGGTCACCCACAACCGGCTGGTGGTCTCCCGTACCGTGACCGAGGGGGCCTTCCCGCTGGCCCAGGCCGCCTGGAGCGTGGGGGGGCCGGCGATCCGCAACCGCGGCACCCTCGGCGGCAACCTGATCACCGCCTCACCGGCCAACGACACCATCACCCCTCTCTGGGCGCTGGGGGCTACCCTGGTGCTGCGCTCCACGCGCGGCGAGCGCCGGCTGACTTTCCCGGAGTTCTATCAGGGGGTGCGCCGGGTGGACCTGGCCCCCGACGAGTTACTCAGCGAGGTACAGGTGCCGGCGTTGGCGCCCGGCGAGCGCGGCATCTTCATGAAACTGGGCCTGCGGCGGGCGCTGGCGATCTCGCTGGTCAACACCGCCGTGATCGTCCGCCTGGACGGGCGCGTGGTCACCCGGGCGCGTATCACCCTGGGCAGCGTGGCCCCCACGATCCTGCGCGCGGTGGAGGCGGAAGGGGCGCTCGTGGGTGGGCCGCTGGAGGAGGAACGCATCGCCCACGCCGCCGACCTGGCCGCACAGGCTGCGGCACCGATTGACGACCTGCGCGCCGGCGCGGACTATCGCCGCGAGATGGTGCGCGTTCTGGTGCGCCGCGCGCTGACTGCCCTGGCCCGCGGAGAGGAACGACAGGGCTTCCCCGATCAGCCACCGCTGCTGTGGGGTCGCAGCGACGGCCATTTCCCGCGCCTGGCCGGGAAGACCGTCCGCCACACCGCCAGCGGCGGCGAGCCGATCGAGTGTACCGTCAACGGCCAGAACCACGTCATCCGCGGCGCCAACGGCAAGAGCCTGCTGGCCATGCTGCGGGAGGACCTGGGACTGACCGGCGCCAAGGAGGGGTGCGGCGAAGGGGAATGCGGCGCCTGCACGGTCTGGCTGGACGGCATCGCCGTGCTTTCCTGCCTGATCCCCGCTCCCCGCGCCCACGGCGCCGACATCGTCACCATCGAGGGGCTGGCGCAGGGGGACACCCTCCATCCGCTCCAGCAGGCCTTCATAGACGAAGGGGCCGTACAGTGCGGCTACTGCACCCCCGGCTTCATCATGAGCGGAGCCAAACTGCTCGAGGAACTGCCCCACCCCACCCGCGATCAGGTGCTGTACGGCATCGCCGGTAACCTGTGTCGCTGCACCGGCTACGTCAAGATCGTGCGGGCCATCGAGAAGGCAGCGGCGGAGAACAGCCTGTTCGCTGGTCAATCCTAACGGGAGAGGCCACGAATGGAACGGATTTCGAGGAATTCGTGCAATTCGTGGCGCCCCGGCAAGTCCTGTCGGCTGCGACACGAAACCGCCTGTGCGGTGTTGTGACTGATGGATCACACTCCCGAAGACACAGGAGGTTCTTTATGGAAAACGTCGTCGTCCACGATGCGCTGGTCGTCCTTATCACCTATCTCATTGGAGCCATTCCCTTTTCTTATCTGGTCGCCCGATGGCGAGCCGGGATTGACATCTACGAGCACGGGGAGGGCAATGTAGGGGCGCGCAACGTCTATCACGTGGTCGGGAAGAAATGGGGGGTGTTGGCCGGAGTGCTGGATGTCGGCAAGGGGACCGCGGCCTTCCTCGTCGCCCGCCAGATGGCCATCTCGCAGGCGGCCTTCCTGGCCTGCGGCTTCGCTGCACCGCTGGGACACAACTTCTCTCCTTTCCTGCGTTTCCGCGGCGGCAAGGGGGTCGGCGCGACGATGGGCTTCCTGCTGGGCTTCCTGCCCTACTCCACCCTGGCCGGCGGTCTGGCGGTGGGCCTCTTCTACCTGCTCACCCGCGACCTGAACAAGGCGCTCAACCTCGGCATGCCCGCCGTCGTACTGTTGCCCCCCGTCTTCGGCGCGCCGCTGTGGACCGTCCCCTACGTCCTCTGCCTGCTCCTGGCGCTGGCGGTGAAGAAGATTCTCGACATGCCCCACGAGCGGGAGGTGTGGGCGCGCAGCCCCTGGCAAGAGGGGGAGCCTGGTTTCCACAAGGACCTGCCCGACGAAAACCAGCCGCAACCCGTGCCTCACCCATGAACAGCCCACTCATCTCCGATCTCACCGCCAACCAGATCGCCCTCACCGTCATCCTGCTGCTGCTCGGCGCGAACCTGATCGCCAACCTGCGCATGGTCGCCCGGGCCACGCCCACGGCTGTGTCCTCACCGCCGCTGGAGATGGTCTCGGTGCTCGTGCCGGCGCGCAACGAGGCCCGCAATATCCGCCGCTGCCTGCGCTCGCTGCTGGCCCAGGACTGTCCACAGATGGAAGTGCTGGTGCTGGATGACGACTCGACCGATGCCACGCCGGAGATCGTGGCCGAGATGGCCCGCCTGGACCCACGTCTGCGGCTCATCCGTGGTCAGAGCCTGCCGCAGGGATGGATGGGCAAGAACTTCGCCTGTCATCAACTGGCGCGCCTGGCGCAGGGGAAATGGTTCCTCTTTACCGACGCCGACACCGTCCATCAGCCGGGAGCGCTCTCCTGGGCCATCGCCGCGGCCCGCCATAACGGATCTGATCTGGTCACACTGATCCCCCGCGCAGTGACCCACACGTTTGGCGAGCAACTGGTCCTGCCGATCATCCCCTTCGGCCTGCTGGGCTGTTTCCCACTCGCCGTAGGGGCACGCTGGCGCATCCCCTTTCTGACCATGGCCCTGGGGCCCTACATGCTCTTCCGCCGCGAGGCCTACTTCCGCGCCGGCGGACACGAAGCGGTACGCGGCGAGATCGCCGAAGACGTGGCCCTCGCCCGCCAGATGACGCGCTCCGGCGGCCGGGTGACCTTGCTGGACGGATCGGAGCAGGTGGACGTGCACTTCTACCACGGCTTCCGCGAGTCGTGGCGCGGGCTGACCAAGAGCGCCTTCGCTGCCCTGGGGTACCGCCTTCTGCCCAGCCTGCTGATGGTCGCCGCCTATGGCTTCCTGTTCCTCTGGCCCACCTGGTTGCTCCTCACCGGCCTCTGGCAGGGCCGGATGGGAGAGCCAACCCTGCGGCTGGCGCTCTTCCAGGTCTTCCTGAACAGCAGCCTGTGGTACGCGGTCGCCACGCGCTTCCGGTTGCCCCGCAGCACCGCCCTCTTCTACCCGCTGACGATCCTGCTGGTCATTCTCATCATGCTGGACTCTATCCGCATGGCGGCCTTCAGCGGCATCGGCTGGAAAGAGCGGGTCTACCGGGTGCGCAGCGGATCGTTGAGACATTGAGGGCTCAGGCTTCGGGGGTCCTTCAGACCTCCGAAATCCGAGGCGAGGGAAGCGTGGAACGGACCGTACCCAGCACCGCCAGTGAGGAGATTGACCTCTACCAGCGCACCTACGACTCGCTGCTGCGCACGTCGGACGAGGTGCAGATTCGCTCGCTGGTGGAGAGCCACGCCCGCGTACAGTCAGCGTTACACCCCAAGGCTGGCGCGGCGGAACTGGACGTGGACGCCCTGGTCTACGCCAGCCTGCGCCTGCCGCCGTGCATCATCCACGTCCGACTGACGGTGATGGGGGCCTCCGAGCGCGGCTTCCGCGAGGCCGGCTACCCCGACGTGAGCCGCTGGCAGCGGGTGAGCGCGCCGGGCCGTCGCCGCCGTATGCTCTTCGATGGCCAGGAAACGCTGGCCGTCTATATCGCCAGCCACTCCGACGTGGACGACCTGATCCCCATCCTCACCGCCTACCAGATCGAGTGGAACAAGGTCCACGGCCGGCTGCACGATTCGCCAGTGGTGGCGCGTCTCACTGCCTGCGCTGAGGGATGGGAGCAGATAGACGATCCCCTGCGCCAGGAGTTGTGCCGCCTCCTCGACCTCTCGCCATCCGACCTGGCCCGGCTGGAGGAGGCCTGGGCCGACCCGTTCGCCGCCACACTCCTGGCGATGGCCCGTCACGAGAAGCGGTTCGCTGTGCGCCTGCTGGCCGGCTCCTACGTGGACTACCGCCGCGCCACCCGCTACTGGTGGGAGCACATCGCCGCCAGCGTCCCCACCCCGCTGGCCGAACGGGCGGTCTACTTCGTCTCCAGCAACACCCACAGCCTGGTCAACCTCCTCTCCGGCTGCGCCCTGCGGCACGAAAAGGAACTGGTGGCTTTCATCGAAGCGGGAAGCGACCCCGACCTCCTGGCAGAGTATCAGGCCATCCGAGAGGAAAGCGTGCCCAGCAGCCGGGAGAACTTCCTGTACTACGCTCTCAGGAAGTACACCCAGACCCCCCCCGGCCAGGCGCTCGCCGCCAAATGTCGAGAGGAGATGCGCTCCGCCGGCATCTGGCACGTCGAGAGCCTGCACGACCTGGACGTGGACGCCCAGGTGATCGAACTGTGCGCCATCCAGCCGGACTGGCTCGACCCTCGCGTGCGGGTCGAGGGGCTGGCGCTCCTGCGCGACTCCGACGCGCTCATCCTCAACATTGACTACCCGCTTGGGCTGGGAGCCTACCGCCTGCTGGCTCAAGTCACCACCGGCATCGGTGCGTTGCGCGGCCTGTACGTCCTGGGCAAGGCGGCCACGCTCAACGGCCGCGTCGGAGACGTGATCATCCCCGCCGTGGTGCACGATGAGCACTCCCAGAACACCTACCTCTTCCAAAACGGCTTCACCGCCCGCGACGTGCGCCCCTACCTGGTCTATGGCACAGTGCTGGACAACCAAAAAGCGATCAGCGTGCGGGGCACGTTCCTGCAGAACCGGCAGTACATGGACATCTTTTACCGCGAGGGTTTCACCGACATCGAGATGGAGGCCGGGCCGTACCTCTCGGCGGTCTACGAGGCCATCCGCCCAGAACGCCACCCAGTCAACGAGATCGTCAACCTCTACGGCGCGCCGTTCGAGATCGGCATCCTCCATTATGCCTCCGACACCCCTTTCACCCGTGCGCGCACCCTGGCGACACACCTGTCGTACTTCGGGATGGACGCCACCTACGCTGCGTCGGTGGCCATCCTGCGCCGCATCCTGGAGCGGGAGGTGGCAGCGGTGCGGGAGCGAGCCGCCGACCATGTCACCAGAGCCTACGGAGGTAGAAAAGCCTGATGACCAGACGAGCCATCGGTCAATCCCTGCCGCGAGATGATGCGCACGGCAAAGTCACCGGCGCGGCACGCTTCCCCGCCGACCTGAGCATGCCGGGGATGCTGCACGCCAGGGTCCTCTTCGCTGGTCGCCCGCACGCCCGCATCCTGAGCATAGACACCTCCCAGGCCGAGGCCACCCCCGGCGTGGTCGCCGTCTTCACCGCCCGCGACGTGCCGGTCAACGAGTACGGACTGCAGACGCCCGACCAGCCGGTGCTGTGCGGCCCCGGCTCGACGAAGCCCGGTGCCGACGTAGTGCGCTTCGTCGGCGACCAGGTGGCGGTGATCGTCGCCGAGACAGAGGAAGCCGCCGCCCGCGGCCGCGACCGCGTGCGCGTCGAGTACCAGGACCTGCCGGTCATCACCGACCCCTTCCAGGCGATGAGGCCGGACGCCTATCCCATCCACCCTCCCCGCCCGCCCAACCCCATCCACCCCGAACTCCAGACCACGGGCAACTGGCTCTGTCACCACCAGATCCGCAAAGGGGACGTCGCCGCAGCCTGGGCGCAGGCTGACGTGATCGTCGAGGCGGAATACCATACCCCTTCACAGGAGCACGTCTTCCTCCAGCCGGAAGCCGGCCTGGGGTACATAGACGAGCAGGGCCGGGTGACGGTGGTCATCGCCGGGCAATGGGTGTGGGAGGATCAGCGACAGATCGCCCACGCCCTCGGCCTGCCGACGGAACAGGTGCGGGTGGTCTATCCGGCCATCGGCGGGGCTTTCGGCGGACGGGAGGACATGTCGCTGCAGATCGTGTTGGCCCTGGCGGCGTGGAAACTGCGCCGGCCGGTGCGCATCGTCTGGAACCGCCAGGAGTCCATCATCGGCCACTGCAAGCGCCATCCGACCTGGATTCGCGCCAAGTGGGGAGCCACACGGGATGGCAAGGTGATCGCCGCCGAGACGCACGTCATCGCCGACGCCGGGGCCTACTGCTACACGACGAACAAGGTGCTGGGCAACACCACCATCGTCTGCAGCGGACCGTACGAGATCCCCAACATCAGTGTAGACGTGGACGGCTACTACACCAACAACCCGCCCAGCGGCGCCTTCCGCGGCTTCGGCGCGCCACAGGGCATCTTCGCCGCCGAGATGCAGATGAACAAACTGGCCGAGGCGCTGGGGATGGACCCGGTCGAACTGCGCATGCGCAACCTCTTGCGGGACGGCAGCCTTACGGCGATGGGTACCCCGCTGCCCGGCGGCGTGAGCCTGGTGGAGGTCACCGAGCGCTGCGCCCTCTCCGCCGGCTGGGTGAGAACCGAGGAGGGATGGAAGAAGCCCGAAACCTCGCGCCTGAAACCGACAACCGGCCTCGGCTTCGCCGTGGGCTTCAAGAACGTCGGTTTCTCGTTCGGCTATCAGGAGAACTGCTGGGCGCAGGTGGAACTGCAGGGGACGGGAGAGATCGAGACGGCGATAGTGCGCATCGGGAGCGCCGAGGTGGGCCAGGGCAGCCACACCGTCATCCGCCAGATGGCCGCCGAGGCGCTGGGGGTACCGTTACAGCGGGTGCGCCTGGAGGCCGCCGACACCGCCAGCAGCCCCGGCTCCTCCGGCTCCGTCTCCGCCTCGCGGATGACCTTCATGGCCGGCAACGCCATACGCGGCGCGGCGGCGGCCGCCCTGGAGAAATGGCGGGCGGAAGAGCGGCCGGCGGTGGCCGAATACACCTATCTGGCCCCCAAGACCACGCCCTTCGACCCAGAAACCGGCTACAGCACGCCCAACTTCGCCTACGGCTACGTGGCCCAGGCCGTGGAGGTGGAGGTGGACGCCGAGACCGGCACGCTGCGCCTGCTCCGCGTGGTCAGCGTCAATGACGTGGGCTGTGCGATCAACCCCCAGCAGGTCGAAGGGCAGATCGAGGGCGGCGTGGTGCAGGCGCTGGGTTGGGCGACGACGGAGAACTTCATCACCGAGGGAGGCCGCGTCATCACCGACCGGCTCAGCACCTATCTCATCCCCACCGTCCTTGACGTACCCGAGACGATCACGCCGCTGATCGTGGAGGAGGCCGACCCGCGCGGACCATGGGGGGCACGCGGGATGGGAGAGATGCCCTTCCTCCCTCTGGCCCCGGCCCTGGCAGCCGCCATCCACGACGCCACCGGTATCTGGCACGATGAGTTGCCTTTCACGGCGGAACGGGTGTTGGGAAGGCTGAAGAAACGGTGACGTGGGAACACGGAGATGGGAAGATCATTGACCAAGGAGAACAACGATGCACTACGCCGAAGATCGAGTCCTGGTCGCGCTCTTGAACAACCGCCGCGATTTCGAGATCGCCCGCGATGAGGGCTGGTACCGCATCCCGCTGAAGCATGCGCCGCCCAGCACCACCGAGGCGGTCGTGTTGGCCTTCTACTTCACCCGCGCTTTCGGCGAGGAGAAATGGGCCATCCACTGGTACGCCCCGGTACGGGGGCATGAATTGGTGCGCCGGCGTGACCTGCTGCCCATCGAGCCCGACCATCCTCACGCTGACGCGCCGTATTACAAACTGCAACTGGGTCCGCTGGTGCGCCTGGAACGCCCTATCCCCAGCCTGCGCTGGCGGCGCATCACCTTCATTGAGACCTCCTGGGACCGTTTCAGCACTGCCCAGGAGATCAACGACCTCTATGCCCCCAGCGACAACGGCCTGTACGTGACCCTGAAAGAGGCGGGGCTTTTCCCGGAATGGAACTACGGACTGCGGGAAGGGGGAAGGTCCTACACCGTGGACCTGGCCATCCCCTGTCGTGACGGGGTGGTGGCCATCTGTCTGAATGACCGACCCGCCCCGTCCTTCACACTGCGCCGGCCCGATGTCGAGACCGTACTGCAAATGGTGGAACGGATGGGCGGAGAACGGAGGAGAAGATGCTGATCACCCATGCACGGCTGGCTACCCTCGGCGAGACACCCCGCCTGATCGAGGACGGGGCGCTGCTGATCTCCGGAGAGACCATCGCCGAGATCGGCACCACGGCGGAACTGAGCACCCGTCACCCGCGCGAGGAGCGCTGGGACGCCGACGGACAACTGCTCCTGCCGGCGACGATCTGCGGCCACACCCACTTCTACGGCGCTTTCGCCCGCGGCATGGCCGTCCCCGGCGAACCGGCCGCCAACTTCCCCCAAATCCTGGAACGGCTGTGGTGGCGGCTGGACAAAGCGCTCACCCTGGAGGACGTGCGGTACAGCGCGCTGGTCTGTCTGGTGGACGCCGTGCGCCACGGCACGACCACGCTGATAGACCATCACGCCAGCCCCAATGCCATCGAGGGCAGCCTGGACGAGATCGCGGCGGCGGTCCAGGAGGCCGGCCTGCGCGCCTCCCTGTGCTACGAGGTCACCGACCGCGACGGCCCGGAGCGCGCCCGCGCCGGCATCGCCGAGAACGTGCGGCTGGCCCGTGAGGTTTCAGGTTTGAAACCTGAAACCCTGAAACCTGAAACCACTCCTCTTGCGGCTTCCTTCGGCCTCCACGCCTCCCTCACCCTCTCCGACGAGACGCTGGCCGACTGCGTCGCCGCGGCGCGCGACCTGGGGTTGGGCTTCCATATCCACGTGGCCGAGGATGCGGCAGATCAGGAGGACAGCCTGCGCAAGAGCGGCAAACGGGTCGTCCACCGGCTGCGCGACGCCGGTATCCTGGGACCGCGCACCATCGCTGTCCATTGTGTCCACGTGGACGAGGGGGAGATAGCGGCGCTGGCCGAGAGCGGGACCTGGGTCACTCACCAGCCGCGTTCGAACATGAACAACGGCGTGGGTGTGGCGCCCGTGGAGGAGATGCTGACCGCGGGAGTGCACGTCAGCCTGGGGAACGACGGCTTCTCCAACAACATGTTCGCCGAACTGAAGGCCGCCTACCTGGTGCACAAACTGGCCCGGCGCGACCCGCGGGCGATGCCCGGCGACCTGGCGCTGCGTCTGCTCTATGGCCACAACGCTGCCCTGGCCCGCGTCTTCTGGCCGAACCTGCGCCTGGCCGAACTCGCCCCCGGCGCCGCCGCCGACCTGGTCCTGCTCGATTACAAGCCCACCACGCCGCTGACCGCCGGCAATCTGCCCTGGCACCTGCTCTTCGGGCTGGAGGCGTCGGCGATCACGGCGACCGTCTGCGCCGGGCGGGTACTGATGCGCGACCGCCGGTTGCTGACACTGGATGAGGAGAGGATCACCGCCCGCTCACGAGAACTGGCCGCGGCGGTCTGGCGACGCATCGCGGCGTGAACGGCGTCAGACCTCCGATGTCTTACAGACATCGGAGGTCTGGGAGTAGACCTCTTCCTTGAGGATGCCGACAAACGGCAGGTTGCGGTATTCTTCAGCGAAATCCAGGCCGTACCCCACCACGAACTCGTCCGGCACCTCGAAGCCGACAAAGTCCACCGGAACACCGATTTCGCGGCGGGCGGGCTTGCTGAGCAGCGTGCAGACGCGCAGGCTGGCCGGGCGGCGGGTGCGCAGGTTGCGGGTGATGTAGTCCAGCGTGCGGCCCGAGTCAATGATGTCCTCGATGATCAGCACGTTCCGCCCCTCGATGTTGCTCTCCAGGTCGAGCAGGATACGCACCACCCCGCTGCTGGCCGTGCTCGCGCCGTAGGAAGAGGTCTCCATGAAGTCTACCTCGTGCCGGATCGTCAGGCGACGAGTCAGGTCGGCCAGGAACATGAAGGCCCCCTTGAGCACGCACACCAGGAGAGGGCGGTCCTGGTCGGAGTAGGCGGCATTGATCTCCTGCGCCAGTTCCGCCACACGGGCCTGCAACACCGACTCTGGGATCAGCACCCTGGCGATATCATCCTGGAGCGACATAGGGCAGACCTCCTAACGATCCCGCTTCAGCGCGGCGATGTAGGGCAACGTGCGATACTTGTCGGCGTAGTCCAGGCCGTACCCCACCACCCAGACATCGGGAATCTCGAAGCCCAGATAATCCACCGGCACCTCAACCTGACGCCGCTGCGGCTTGCTGAGGAGCACGCAGGTGCGCAGGGTAGCCGGTTGGCGGGCGCGGAAAGTGCGGAGCAGGTAGTCGAGCGTGTATCCCGTGTCCAGGATGTCCTCGACGATCAAGACGTTCCGCCCGGTCAACGGGGCGCGCGTGTCCATGATCAGCCGCACCGCCCCACCCGTCTCCCCCCGGTCCCCATAGGAGGAGAGGGCGATGAAATCCACGGCGTGGGAGACGGTGAGCCGGCGTGAGAGGTCGGCCAGGAAAATGAAGGAACCCTTCAGGACACCCACCAGCACCAGTTCACCGACGGCGGCATAATCGGCGCTGATCTGGGCCGCCAGTTCATCCACCCGCCGGGAGATGGTCTCCTCATCTAGCAGGACACGCTCGACCGCTTTGGGCAATGGCCGCGCGTTCATTCCTGACCCCGGTAGCGGATCTGGTGACAGCCCCGGCAGCGCGCCTCGTAGACCTCGTCCGCGCCGACCAGGACGACCGGGTCGTCGTAGGCCGCCGGCTGGCCGTTGATCAGCCGCTGACTGCGGCTGGCCGGCCCGCCGCAGACGACGCAGATAGCCTGGAGTTTGTCCACCTGCTCCGCCTCCGCCATCAGCAGCGGCATCGGCCCGAACGGCTCGCCGCGAAAGTCCTGATCCAGCCCGGCCACGATGACCCGCACCCGTCGGGCGGCCAGATCGCGGCAGACCTGCACCAGGCCCTCATCGAAGAACTGCCCCTCGTCCACCGCCACGACCGTCGTGTCCGGCTCGATCAGGGCGGCCAGTTGGGCCGAGTTCTCCACCGGCACCGCCTCCCACTGCGCCCCGTCGTGAGACGCCACCTCACGTTCAGCGTAGCGGGCATCCAGGCTGTGCTTGAAGACCTGCACCTTCTGGCGGGCGATCTGCGCCCGCCGGACCCGGCGGATCAGTTCCTCCGACTTGCCGGAGAACATGCTGCCGCAGATGACTTCGATCCAGCCGCTGCTGGGCGTCCCGTACACGCTGCCCCTCCTCTACAATAAAGAATCGAGGGCAGATGTCACCGACCACCTGCCCCCGTCCCACGCCTGTACGGTTCTTACTCGCCGGCGGCCCTGGACGGCCCACCGGGGGTGTCGCCAGGCAGGACGAAGCCGCGCATCCGCAATGTCTTCTTGAGGGTGACCAGCGACTTCATGCCGAAGCCGCGCAGGTCGGTCAGCGTGGTGTCTCCGCCCGCCTCCAGCCGCGCCAGCACGTCACCGATGGTCTTGATCCCCGCCTCGGCTAACACCGCCTCCGCTCGCGTGCCCAATTCCAGCACAGAGATCGGCTGATCGGGGGAGGTGGCCGCCTTGCGACGCGCCTCCTGCTCCGACAACCACTCATCGCGGCGGCGCAGGCGACTCAGGAAGCGGTCCACCTGACCCTCAGCGTCCACGATACGCTGCTCGCCGGTGAAGAAAGGGTGACACTTGGAACAGACGTCGGTGCGGATCACCGGCACCGTCGCTCCAACCGTCCACGTGTTGCCACAGGAGCAGATCACCTGCGCCTGGGGGTAATATTGGGGATGGATATCCTTCTTCACGCCGCCCCCTTGCTCTCCGCGCGCACTGCAACCCGCTTGCGCCCGTCGCGGATCGGCTCAAAGACCACGAACCCGTCGGTCAGCGCGAACAGCGTATAATCCTTGCCCATACCCACATTCTGGCCCGGCTTGATGCGCATGCCGCGCTGGCGGACGATGATATTACCGGCGCGCACCGCCTGGCCGCTGTAAATCTTCACGCCCAGGCGCTTGCCGCGGCTATCCCGACCGTTACGGCTCTTTCCGCCGCCCTTCTTGTGCGCCATATCAACCCCCTGCTACGCCACGATCTCGTCAACCCGCAAGCGGGTGTACATCTGCCGGTGGCCGGCGCGCCGGCGGTACCGCTCCTTGGGGCGGTACTTGAAGATGCGGATCTTCGGCCCCTTCTCGTGAGCCACAACCGTCGCCTTCACCACCGCTCCGGCGACCAGCGGACGGCCAATCTGCACCTGCTCCCCCTCTCCGACCAGCAGCACCTGATCGAGGGTGAGTTGCTCCCCCGCTGACACCGGCAGCCTTTCCACCAGGAATTGCGTCCCTGGTTCAGTGCGGTACTGTCGTCCCCCGACTCGAACCACTGCGTACACGAGATTCCTCCGCAAATGACAGTCAGCGTTGCCGGTCCATCCGGCAACCGCGCTATTATAGCCCGAAGTGCCGATTTGTCAAACAAAACGTTCAGCCCTCAGCCAAGCAATCACCCCCGTGACTTTAACAGCGCAACTGCGTATCGGGCTGGCCGCCGGACCAGTTTCCCCCTGAGGGATCATCACAAGGAGGCGAAGCGCCCGAAGCCTGTCCCGAGCGAAGCGAGGCTCGTGGCGATTGCTCCGCCTCCCTTCGGGGACTCGCATGATACCCTGAGAGCAACCACCAGGGACGGCATAGACAAAGTGTCAGGCGGCCAGATTCCCTCCGGTGACATGATCATTCGGTGGCATCAACCGTGAGTGAATACGGGGAATAGCGCAATGGGGAAAACGGGTGTATGATTATAGCGACAACTCGTCACTGCCCACCCTGTACCCTCCCACAGGCTAGAGAGAGCGAGGCGCCCAAACCTGTGGAAGAGTGGGCGGTGACGACAACTCTCGAGCAGGAGGGACCCCATGCCACGAACGGATGTCGTCGCAATGATCATGGGCGGCGGGCGCGGCACACGTCTCTACCCGCTCACCAAACTCCGCGCCAAGCCAGCCGTCCCCCTGGCCGGCAAATACCGCCTGATTGACATCACCGTGAGCAACTGCATCAACTCCGGCATCACGCAGATCTTCATCCTCACCCAGTTCCTCTCCGCCTCCCTCCAGCGCCACGTCTACCAGACCTACAAGTTCGACATCTTCTCCGCCGGCTTCGTCGAGATTCTGCCGGCCGAGCAGACCCTCACCAGCGATGACTGGTATCAGGGCACCGCCGACGCGGTGCGCAAGCAGGTCCGTCGGCTGCTCTCCCGCCGCGCGGAGGACGTGCTGATCCTGGCTGGCGACCACCTCTACCGGATGGATTACGGGGAGTTCGTCCAGTACCACCGCGAGACGCGCGCCGATGTGACCATCGCCGCCCTGCCCGTAGCCGCCGCTGACGCCCCCCGCTTCGGTATCCTCAAGACCGCGGAGGACGGCCATATCCGCACCTTCCACGAGAAGCCGCAGACCGCCGAGGAACTGGACGGGTTGGCCAGTTATGACGACGCCGAACGACCCTACCTGGCCTCGATGGGCATCTACCTCTTTCGGCTCGACGTGCTGGTCCGCCTGCTCCAGGAGGTGGAGGGAGAGGACTTCGGCAGGCACATCATCCCCGCCGCCATCCAGGACGTGCGGGTGTACGCCTACCCGTTCAGCGGCTACTGGGAGGACATCGGTACCATCGCTTCCTTCTACGAGGCGAACCTGGCCCTCACCCGCCCCAACCCGCCGTTCGACTTCTACGACCCTCGCCGGCCGATCTACACCAATCCGCGCTTCCTGCCCGCCTCACGGGTGGACGGCTGTCGGATGGAACGGGTGGCGGTGGCGGAGGGGTGTCGCCTGTACAACGCCGATTTCGAGGAGTGCATCATAGGCCTGCGCAGCATCGTGCGGCCCGGCGCGCGTCTGCGCCGTGTGGTGATGATGGGCGCGGACTACTACGAAGACGAGGAGATGCGCGCCGAGAATCGCCGCCTGGAACGCCCCCCCGTCGGCATCGGGGAAGACACCGTCGTCGAGCGGGCGATCATTGACAAGAACGCCCGCATCGGCCGGCGCGTGACCATCCGCTCGCACGAAGGGGAACCAGACGCCGACGGGGAGAACTACGCCATCCGCGACGGCATCGTCGTCATCTCCAAGAACGCCGTCATCCCCGATGGGACAGTAATTTGAGGCAGACCGTCAGACGATCCCCAGTTCCGCCGTCAACGGCACAGGGCCGCGGTGGCGGAAACCCTCGCCATAGGCGACGGTGATCATCATCCCGTAATAGCGGGCGGCGATCTCTACCCCGAACAGGATCGGCGCGTACTGCGAGCCATGCGCCTGCAATGCCTGCTGCTTGACCCCGTACACGTCGGTGATGTCCAGCACCAGGTCAGGCAACAGCGCCCGCTGGAACGACATGGGGAACGTGAGGTGGCGCGGCTGGGGAATCAGCGGCTCCGCCTCGGGACAGATCGCCTGGCGCGTGGCCAGGTAGGAAGCCCGCTCCACCAGATGTGGCACCGCCTGATGGTCCGGGTGATGATCATGCTCATCGGGGGTAAGCACGAGCCGCGGGCGCAGTTCCTTCAGCACCTGCGCGACCCGCACGGCGTTGTCGAGATTGACCTCCAGACGGGCATCCGGCATGTCCAGGATACGGAAATCATCCACCCCCAAGATCTGTGCGGCGGCCTCCGCCTCCCTCACGCGGGTCTCCCGGTCGCCAAATGACCCCATCTCCCCTTGGGTCAGCACCAGGATGCCCGTGCGCAGGCCGCGGGCTTTAGCCTTCAGCAGGAATCCTCCACAACCGGCCTCCGCGTCGTCGGGATGAGCGCCAATAGCCAGGACATCAACGGTCATCACCGAGAGCCTCCTCCTTCACGCCACAGATTTGACGACCGAACCGCAGTAGGGACAGGTGGCAGTCATCGGATCGCTCCACTCCACCTCGTCAGGGTAGAGCGGGCCGCCGCAGGAGGCACACTTGGGCGGCAGCATGCCGTGTCGCCCGGCGGCAGCGCGCGCCGGGCCAGCCGCGCCAGCCGCTCGCCATGCCTCCTCGACCGCCTGCTCGACCTGCGCTGCTTCCGCCTCGTGGCCGCGCCGCCGCAAAGCCACCGCCACCCGTTCAGCGGCAGGAACCGCCCGCGCCGGCTGCCCCGCCCGGACGAAAGCCTCCAGCGCCCGGCGCACCCATTCGACCGCATTGCTGGCCGCCCCGCCGACTGCCTCCGCAAGGGCAGCGCTCATCCCCATCACCGCGGCGTAAATGGAATTGCCGTGCTGGTCCGCCTGATCGGCCAGCGCGCCGAAAATCTGCGCCGCCTCCAGCGGGTCGCCCAACTCCAGCATCCGGTGCGCCCGGCGTAACGCCATGCGCGCCCGCGGAGGGACAGGGGACAAGAACCCAGGCCCCATCCTCCGCGACCTCGGCCAACGATCACGCATCCACCGTCTGACAAACATCTCCAGCCTCCTCCCCTTCAGCAGCGACGGTGCCCGTATCCGCCAGCGTCGGCGCCGCCAGCGCCCGGGCGAAGATGAGGAAACCCGTGTGCGCCACCATGCGGTCCACCGGGCGCAGCCGGGCGGCTACCGGCTTGTAGGGGCGCTGCAGCAGTTCCTCCACCTCCACCAGGCCAAAGGGAAGCCCCTGCAGCGCCTCCAGCAATCGGGAGACCTGATTGGTGGTGGGGAGAATGGCGCCGAAGAAACCGCCGCTGACCAGCGCTGCGTGGGCCTGCGCCAGGTAGTCCCACGGGTTCGGCACGTCCAGGAACAGCGCGTCCACCCCCGTCTCTGTGAACCCGTCAGTGATATCGTGCAAGATCAGTTCGACGAACTCCGCCAGGTCGGCCTTCTCCAGGTTGCGCCGCGCCAGGTTCTGCATGTCCGCGCGCACGTCATAGGAGTAGACGCGGCCGGTGGGTCGGACGACGTGGGCCAGGGCCAACGTCAGGCCGCCGCTGCCGGTCCCCGCCTCGATGACCCGGCTGCCCGGCCCGATGTTCATCTTCAGCAGGATGTAACCCGCATCCTTGGGATAGATGATCTGGGAGACGCGCGGCAGATGGAGGATGCGGTCACTGAGCGCCGGACGCAACAGCAGGTAGGGATGACCCAAATGGGTCTTGACCGCGCTGCCCCACGGCTGGCCGATCAGGTCATCGTGGGGCAGCACTCCCCGGTGGGTCTCAAAGACGCGGCCGGATTCCAGGCGGATCAGATACTCCCTGCGGTCCTTCCCGATCAGCAGGGCCGTGTCCCCTGCACGGGCACAACCAGGCTCCTCAATCATGTACCCCCGCCTACGGCGACCTGGTCAGCCCGCGCAGGCGGGCTTCGCCATCAGTAGCCGCGACTTCGGTCGCCAAACGACTTAAGTGAGGACGCTCGAACGAGTCAAGACCGTGCTGCCCCACGGCTGGCCAATCAGCGCATCGTGGGGCAGCACTCCCCGACAGGTCTCCAGGGCGCGGCCGGGTTCCGGGCGGACCAGATGCTTTTGGACGGTCCTTTTCCGATCAGCAGAGCCGCATTTCCTGTGCAGGCACAACCGGGCTTCTCAACGGACAGATCACACCTCCGGGCTATGGCCCCCAGGCGACGGCCGACCCGCCGTCATCCGTGGCCTGTCGTCCCTCGTCTGTCGTCTGTCGTCTGTCGTCCGTCGTCTGTCGTTCGAATCCTAGGGGATCGTCCAGTCGTAAGTGCCGCTGATCGTCACGCCCATGCGCTGGTCAGCGATCTCGTGCCCCTGGTAGTCGGCGCGCAGGTCATAGTTTCCAGGGTCAACGCGGAAGGTCCAGGTGGAGCCAGCAGGAATCGTGGACGAGCCCAGCATGTCCTCTCCCCACGTGCTCTCTGTGGTGGGAGAGATGTACACATACCAGATGGACTGTCCGGTGTTGTTGTGCAGCACGACCGTGGCGCTGCCAGAGCCGCTGGTGCCACCGCCACCGCCACCGCCGGGCAGGTTACAGACACTGCAGGCCATCACCGCCAGGGCCAGTAGCCCTACGGCGATCAGAAGCGAGATCCTCTTCATTGCTCTTCCTCCTGAGGTGGGGTTATCTTCATCCCGCGGCTGCCGTGAACCCCCGCGAGCGTGCCTACAGTATACACGAACTCGCTTCCAGGCGCAATCTTGCACAATCTCCCCTTTTGTGGGATACTCGTCAGGTCACGCAGGCGTCACGATGAACATCTCTGGATTGCTCTCATGGTTCGACGCGCTGCCGGCGTATCAGGCGTTGCGAGAGGAACTGGCAGCGGGAGGTAGTCCCCCGCCTCTGGGCCTGCTGCGCTCCGCCCGACCGGCGCTACTGGCCGCCCTGGCCGGCGACCTGAACCGTCCCCTGCTGCTCGTCGCCGGCAGCGTAGAGCGGGCACGCACCCTCTACCAGTCCCTCCGCGACTGGCTGCCCGATCCGGCCAACCTTCTGCGCCTGCCTGAGCCTCCCACCGTCTTCTATGAGCGCGCGCCGTGGACCCAGGAGGCCATCGCCGGGCGGATGGCGGTCCTGTGCGCTCTGGCGCTGCCGCAGGGGTCACCTCCGGTCATTGTCGCCTCGGTCCGCGCGCTGATGCAACCCACCCTGCCGGTGCAGCAGTTCCGCCTGGGCACGCGCACCCTGCGCCTGGGGCAATCGCTCGACCTGGAGGAGACCGTGCGCCGCTGGAGCGGCCTGGGGTACGAGCGGGTCAGCGTGGTGGAAGCGCCAGGCCAGATCAGCCGCCGTGGCGGCATCCTCGACGTCTTCCCGCCCGCCGAGCCCGGTCCGATACGGGTGGAGTTCTTCGGCGACACCGTCGAGTCCATCCGCCGCTTCGACCCCACCACGCAACGCTCGGCCCAGCGGCTGGAAGGGGTGACGATCACTCCCGCCCGTGAAGCGCTCCCCCGCCACGGACCGCGCCTCCTGGAGGCGCTGCAAGCCTGGTTCGAGGCCCCACATCCGCCGGAGATCGCCGGGTGGCTGGCTGCGGACCGGGAGGCGCTGGCTGCCGCGGCCCCCTTCCCCGGCATCGAGTTCTACCTGCCGCTCTTCTACAGCCAGCCGGCCAGCGTGGCCGACTACCTGCCAACGGGCGGACTGCTGGTGGTGGACGACCCCGCAGAGGTGACCGACGCCTGGGCCGGTTACGAGGAAGAGGCCATCGGCCTGCGCGAGACGGCCCAACGCGAGGGCGTCCTGCCTCCCGACTTCCCGCTCTCCTACCTCACCTGGGACGACTGGCAGGAGGGGCTGTCAAAACACCACCTGCTCATCCTGGGTCACGGCGAAGGGGAACCCGGCGAACTCTCGTTGCCGTTTCACCCCTGCGCGCGGTACGGCGGCCAGCTGCTCGACATGCTGCGGGACGTCGAGCGCGCCCTGCTGGCTGACGAGCGTGTGGTGGTCGTCAGCCGACAGGCCCGGCGGTTGGCGGAACTGTGGGCCGAAGAGCACGCTCCCCTCCTGCCCACCCACGGACTGCCCGAACCGCCACGGGCCCCGCTCACCTTCGTGGAGGGGGCGCTGGAGGAAGGCTGGTTCCTGGCGGAAACGGCTCCCGCAGCCGGCCTGCCGCCCCTCCGTCTGCTCACCGATGCTGAGGCCTTCGGCTGGCGCATGCCCGAGCCGCGTCACCCCATCCGCCGCCGCCGCGCCGCGCCGGAGTCGCTCTACGCCGACCTGACCCCCGGTGACTACGTCGTCCACGTGGACCACGGCATCGGCATCTTCCGCGGGCTGGTCAACTACACGCTGGAGGGAGAGGAGCGAGAGTACCTGCTGGTGGAGTACGCCGGCAGCGACCGGCTCTACGTCCCGGTCTATCAGGCCGACCGGCTGACCCGCTATGTGGGGGCTGACGATCGCCCCCCCACCCTCAACCGGCTGGGCAGCGCCGACTGGAGCCAGGCCAAGGCCCGCACCCGCCACGCGGTCGAGGCCGTGGCGCGGGAACTGCTGGCGCTCTACGCCGCCCGCGAGGTGGCCCCCGGTCACGCCTTCAGCCCCGACTCCGCCTGGCAGACGGAACTGGAAGCCGCTTTCCCCTACATCGAGACCCCCGATCAGGCCCAGGCCATCGCCGAGGTCAAGGCCGATATGGAGAAGCCCCGCCCGATGGACCGTCTCATCTGCGGCGACGTGGGGTACGGCAAGACCGAGGTTGCGCTGCGCGCCGCCTTCAAGGCGGTGATGGATGGCAAACAGGTGGCGGTGCTGGTCCCCACCACCGTCCTGGCCCAGCAGCACTTCACCACCTTCCGCCATCGGCTGGCCCCCTTCCCGGTGACCGTGGAGATGCTCTCCCGCTTCCGCACCCAGGCCGAACAGGCCAGCGTCCTGGAGGGGCTGCGCAACGGTACGGTGGACATCGTCATCGGCACCCACCGCCTGTTGCAGGAGGATGTCGCCTTCAAGGACCTGGGGCTGGTGGTGATTGATGAGGAGCAGCGCTTCGGCGTCACCCACAAGGAGCGGCTGAAGCGCATGCGCACCGAAGTGGACGTGCTGACGCTGACCGCCACCCCCATCCCGCGCACCCTCTACCTCTCCTTGAGCGGCGTGCGCGACATCAGCATCATCGAGACGCCGCCGGAGGAGCGCCTGCCGGTGGCTACCTACGTCGGCCCCTATGATCCCCAGGTCGTGCGCCGGGCTATCCTGCGCGAGTTGGAGCGGTCGGGCCAGGTCTTCTACGTCCACAACCGCGTGCAGACCATCGAGACCGCCCGCCAACGGTTGGTGCGGCTGGTGCCGGAGGCCACCATCGCCGTGGGCCACGGGCAGATGCGCGAGCGCGACCTGGAACGGGTGATGCTCCGTTTCGTCTCCGGCGAGGTGGACGTGCTGCTCTGCACCAGCATCATCGAGAGCGGACTGGACATCCCCAACGCCAACACGCTGATCGTCGAGCAGGCGGAGCGGTTTGGACTGGCACAGCTCTACCAGTTGCGCGGTCGGGTGGGACGCGGGGTGCGGCGGGCCTACGCCTACTTCCTCAGCAGCCCACACACCCGCCTCAGCCCCGACGCCCGCCAGCGGCTGGAGACGATCCGCGAGGCCAGCGAGCTGGGCGCTGGCTACTCCATCGCCATGCGCGACCTGGAGTTGCGCGGCGCGGGAGAGGTGCTGGGCACGCAACAGTCCGGTCACATCGCTGCCATCGGCTTCGACCTGTACACCCGACTGCTGGCCCGGGCGGTCGAGGAGTTGCGCGCGCAGCGAGCCGGCCTGCCCCCGCCGCCGGAGCCGCTGAGCAGCCTGCGCATTGACCTGCCGCTGCCGGTGGGCCTCCCCCCCGACTACGTGCCCGACGCCCGGCTGCGCCTGCGCCTCTATCGCCGCCTGGCCAACCTGGGCAGCCTGTCGCAGATCGAGGAGATCGAGCGCGAACTGGCCGACCGCTTTGGCCCCCTCCCTCCCCCGGCACGCAACCTGATGGAACAGTTGCGCCTCAAGTGCCTGGCCCGCGACGCGGGGCTGTCCAGCATCCTCGTGGAAAGCGGCCGTCTGGTGCTGCGCGGTGAATCGCTGGAGGAGTCGGACCGACCACGCCTGCAAGCGCGTTTGAACGGGTTGGCCAGCGTGGGCCGGCGGGAGGTGAGCATAACGCTGGAGGAGGGCTGGCTGGAGCGGCTACAGGCCGTGCTGGCGGTGCTGCGCCAGGAACGGCCGCGATGACGGACGACAGACCGCAGCGGGCTGCTCGTCAGCCGCCGTGAAGCACCGCTGGCGTGGCCTCCTGGCGCCTTCGACTCCGCTCAGGGCACCAACTATCGGTTGACAGACAGAAAACCCGCGGTATACTCACGGTTCAAGGAGCAGAAACCGTGTCCACCCTGCGCGACCTTTCGTTGATCCTTCTGGCCCTGGAAGGGGCGGTGTTCACCCTGACGCTGTTGGCGGTGCTGGCGGCGGTCAACTACCTGCTCTTCCGCTCCCGCTGGTGGCGCATCCTGCCGCGCTGGTTTGCCGTCGCCAGAACCTACTTCCATCTCGGCCAGCAGATCGTCGCGCGGGTCTGTCGGATGCTGCTGGCTCCGATCTTCGCCCTCCGCGCGGCCCAGGCCGCCGTGACGGCTGGTGCGCGCCACCTGCGCCAGCAGGCGCTCAAGAAGGAACAGGTTCTATGGCCAAGAAAGTACTGATCTGCGTCGCCTGGCCCTATGCCAACGGGGAGATGCACGTGGGCCATCTGGCGGGAGCCTACCTGCCCGCCGACATCTTCGCCCGCTACCACCGCCTGGCCGGCAACGACGTGCTGATGGTCTCGGGGTCCGACTCCCACGGCACGCCCATCACCGTCCGCGCCGATCGGGAGGGGGTCACCCCACGGCAGATCTTCGAGCACTACCACACCCGTTTTCTGGACGTCCAGCAACGCATCGGCATCAGTTACGACCTGTACACCCACACCGACACCGAGAACCACCACCGCGTGGCGCAGGACATGTTCCTGAAACTGCTGGAGCGGGGTTACCTCTACCGGCGCAGCCAGTTACAACTCTATTCAGAGACACAGGGGCGCTTCCTGCCCGACCGTTACATCGAAGGAACCTGCCCGCACTGCGGCTACATGGAGGCACGCGGCGATCAGTGCGATAACTGTGGCGCGATGCTCGACGCGCTGGAACTGCTCAACCCGCGCAGCAAGATTGATGGGAGCATCCCGGTGCCGCGGGAAACCGAGCACTTCTTCCTCGATCTGCCGGCTTTACAGGAGCGCATCGCCGCCTACCTGGCAGAGGACAAGGAGCACTGGCGGCCCAACGTGATCAACTTCAGCCGCAACTACGTCGCAGCGGGGTTGCAGGGCCGCCCGATCACCCGCGACCTCGAATGGGGCATCCCCTTGCCGCTGGAAGGCTACCCCGACAAGAGGCTCTACGTCTGGTTCGAGGCGGTCATCGGCTACCTCTCGGCCAGCATCGAATGGGCCCGCAACACCGGTCAGCCCGAGGCGTGGAAATCGTGGTGGTACGACCCCACCGCGCAGACCGTGTACTTCATCGGCAAGGACAACATCCCCTTCCATGCCATCATCTGGCCCGCCGAACTGATGGGGGTGGAACGGCTGTACGAAGAAGACCCGACACGGCATCTCAACCTGCCCTATGACGTGCCTGCCAACGAGTTCATGAACCTGAAGGGACAGCAGTTCAGCAAGAGCCGCGGCGTGGTCATCTACCTGACAGACTATCTGGAGCGCTTCGACCCCGACCCGCTGCGCTACTACATAACGGCGGTCATGCCGGAGACGAGCGACTCCGAATTCTCGTGGTCGGAGTTCATCCGCCGCAACAACGACGAACTGGTCGGCGTCTGGGGCAACCTGTGCCATCGGATGCTCACCTTCGCCTACCGGCGTTTCGACGGGCGTGTCCCTGTGCCAGGGCTGATGGACCGCGCCGACGTGGGCCTGCTGGCGCGCATTGATGTCGCCTTTGAACCGATCGGCCGGCTGCTGGGCGCCTGCAAGTTCCGCGCTGCACTGGCCGAGGTGATGACCCTCGCCCGCGAGGTCAACAAGTACCTCGAGGAGAAAGGGCCATGGTTCCAGATCAAGGAGGACAAAGCCGCCGCCGGGACAACCGTCTACATCGCGCTGCGGGCGATAGACTCGCTCAAGACCCTCTTCGCGCCGTTCCTGCCCTTCTCCTCAGAGGCGTTGCACCACGCCCTGGGATACGATGGCTCCCTCTTCGGCCGCCAATACGTGACCACCTTCCAGGAGACGCGTACCTCCCACACCGCTCTCTGCTACGATCCGTCACCCGCAGCGGGCGCATGGAAGCCCAGCGAACTGCCTGCCGGCCAACTCCTGCACGAACCCGCTCCGCTGTTCCGTAAACTGGTGGAAGAAGAGGACGTGATCATCGGCGGATGATGCGGTGATGGACACCCCCCCACCTCATCTCCGATCTCCACTCTGGCGTCGTCTGACCGCCAGCCTGAAGTGGACCCGCGCCAGTTACCTCCTGCTGAGCGGCCTGGCCGCCACGGTCTTCGTCGTCATCGTCGTCTGGTGGCCGCTGGTGCAGTCCACCCTGGCTTACCTGGACCCCAGCCGGCCGCTATGGCAACAACTGGACTGGCTGTTGCTGGGCATCTTCGCCGTCATGTCGTTGCTGATCATGGGCGGCGCCGACCTGAAGACAGACGGCCTGGTCATCCTGGTGGGCACCTTCGGCGGCCTGGTGATCGAGAGTTGGGGTACGCAGACCCAACTGTGGACCTACTTCACCCAGGAGCGGCCGCCACTGTGGATCATCCCTGCCTGGCCCATCGCCAGCCTGGCCATTGACCGGCTGGTGCGGATCCTGCAGCAGACCGTCCCCCACCACCGCCGCGCCTTCCGCTTGCTCTACTGGGGGATTTTCCTGTCCTTCTACGCCCTGATGCTTTCCTTCACCTGGCCTACGCTGGACAAATCCTTCACGCTCATGGCGTTGCTGACCTGCGCCCTGCTGATCCTCAGTCCCACCGACGAGCGACTGGCGGTGCTGACCTTCGTCGCCGGAAGCGGGTTGGGCTACTTCCTGGAGCGCTGGGGTACCACCCGCGCCTGCTGGGTCTACTACACCAAGCAGACGCCGCCGCTCTTCGCCGTGGTGGCCCACGGCCTGGCGGCGGTGGCCTTCTGGCGGGCGGGGCTGTTGCTCAAGGGGGCATGGCGGCGGTACGTGACGCCGCGTCGCGTCAGCGAACGGCCTGGTCTGCAAGGCGCAGGCAACCCCCAGTAGGCAGATCACAGGACCGGCTATGCGCGTCGTCGTCTTCACCAACACCTACAAGCCTACCGTGAGCGGCGTGGTCACCTCTATCGCCCTGTTCCGACGCGGGCTGGAAGAGGCCGGCCACGAGATGCACATCATCACCCCAGAGTACGAGGATTACCAGGACGAGGAGCCTTACATCTACCGCGTTCCGGCGGTGGACCTGCCTGCGCCGTTGGACTTCTCGCTGGCCTGGCCATTCAAGTCGCTCGTCGCCCCTATCGTGCGCGGCATCCGCCCGGCGCTGATCCACAGTCAGCACCCCGTGCTGATGGGCGGTCTCGCCGCTGACCTGGCGGAGGAGATGGGACTGCCGCTGGTCTTCACCTTCCATTGCCGGTACGACGAGTACGCCGAGCGACTCGTCCCCCTCATCCCGGAACTGGCCGGCCTGGTGATTGACGAGATCATCGGCCGCTATCTGGAGCGCTGCACGCACGTCATCGCTCCCAGTCCCAGCGTGCGCGACTTGCTGGTCAACGAGTACGAAGTAGACGCGCCGGTGAGCGTGGTGCCGACGCCGGTGGATCTGAGCGGCTATCATGACCTGCAACCGGGGCGCGTCCGCGCGGCGTTGGGGTTGGCTGACGCAGAGGTGCTGCTGTATGTGGGGCGCCTGTCGGAGGAGAAGAGCCTGCATTTCCTGCTGGAGGTTTTCGCCCGCGTGGCGCAGGCGCGACCCCAGGCGCGATTGCTGCTGGTGGGCAGAGGGCCAAAGGAAGGCAGCCTGGCGCGCACGGCGCGGCGGATGGGTTTGGGCGAGCGGGTGATCTTCGGCGGGGCGGTTCCTCACGGGGAGGTGCCGCACTACGCCGCCGCCGCCGACCTGTTCGTCTTCGCCTCCGAGGTGGAGACACAGGGACTGGCGCTGATCGAGGCGATGGCTGCCGGCACTCCGGTCGTGGCCGTCCGGTCACCCGGCACGACCGACACCCTGTCGGCAGGCGGCGGGGTGCTGGTGCCGGCGGATGATGAAGCCTTCGCCGCGGCGGTGATGGCGTTGCTGGCCGACCGACAGCGCCGCCAGGCGTTGGGAGAGCAGGCGCTGCAGGCAGCGCAAGGGTATGCCATGCCGACGGTCACCGCCCGTCTGGTCAGCGTCTACGAGCAGGCCGTCGCCGCCGGGCCGCGTGCAGGGCGGTAGGCCCCTGCCTCCTCGGAACTATGGCACGGGCGTGACGTAGCGGTCCAGCGCGCGACTGCCCGCGAAGGGGATGAACCCCAGTCCCCGCGACGTTTCGACCACCCAGAGCACGTTCTCCGGCTCGAGGGCATAGTCCACGGTGAAGATCGTCAGGCCGCGTTCCTGCGCCGCCGTCAGGGCGCGCAAGACCTCCTCGCTGCTGGTGTGCAGCGTGCTGTCGGGGTCGGCCAGCAGGCGACGACAGGCGCGGGGCAGGCTCTCGCGGTAGGCGTCGGCGTCCACATCTGCCTCGCGGCGGGGCAGGGGACAATCGCCCGGCGGCTCGTTGTCCGGGCCGCCATCGAACCAGACATGCTCCTGGGCCAGCCCGTTGATGGCGATGCGGTAATCGTCCCGCGCTGCCAACTCGGCGCCGTTCTGGGCGATGACGATGCAGTGGGCGCACCGCTCCCGCACCGCGTGGGCGATGTCGCGTACCCAATCCACCATCTCCTGTCGGGCATCCACGCCATCCCTCTCCGCCAGCGCCAGGACGTTCTCGTCGGAGTAGGCCTCGACCCAGTCCAGGTAGACGCCGTCGAAGCCGGCAGCGACCATCTGCGCCAGCAGGCCATCCTCGCCCAGCCAGATGTCACGCCACTCCTCACGCCAGAACGCCACCGGGTAGTCATCCGCCCAGCCGTCGGGGTCCTCCCCGGCGATCCAGTCCGGTTCCCCCACCCCCCACCCCTCCTGCCAGTAGGTACGATACGCCTCTGCCTGGCCGATGTCGGCGTAGGCGACGACCCAGCGGGGGTGCGGGCCGGCATGCAGTCGCGCCACCACGTCGGCCATCGGGAAGTCGCGGTTCCCCTGCTGAGAGGGGATGAAGTCCAGCACCACCAGGTCGTAGTCCGAAGCAGCGATCTGGGCGACCGTCTCAGCGTCCAGGTCGGAATCAATGAGGTACAGCCAGTGACGCACCTCCGCCAGCGGCGGCAGCGCGGTCCTGGGGGTCAGGTGCGACGGCCGAAGGGTATTGCGGCTCCAGTGCTCGATGATGGTCTCCTGCAACGCACCCGATGCTACATCCACATGCCGATCGGGATCAGGCCCATGACGGAAGTTGAAATCGTCCACCTGCGACGCCCACGGCTCCCAGGCGGGGTCCCAGACCCACAGGGCGTAGTTCACGCCGAGCGTCTCGAACAGGTCCATCTCGTCAGCCATGAAGTCAGCCGCGCCAGGCACCCAGCGCATGACGCCGAACTCGTTAGCCGCCACCGGCACGTCGTGTTCCTGCTGGAAATCGGCGATGACGCCGAGGTGTTCCTCCAGCCAGGCGCGGTCAAAGGGGTCGGGTTCACCGTCCCAGTCCAGATCGAGTTCCCCCGGATAGGTGACAGCGGCCGGCGGCTCCTGGTGGGTGTACTCGTGCGGCGCGTACGGGTGCACCGTGTAGACCGTGTGCGGGTCGTCGGTGGGCGCCAGGTAGGGCAGCCAGCGCACCGCCCCCCACCCCGCCGCGCTGACCAGGATCGGCGTCTCGGGGTCCACCTGGCGGATGGCGGCGACGATGCGCGGGTAGAACTGGTTCCAGTCGTAGAGGGTGCCGGCGTACTGGGGGTAGAACTCGTCCGGCTCCCAGATACCCAGCGCCACGTCGTCGCTGTTCGGCTCGCACATCAGGTCATAGCCGGCCACGACAGGGTTGTCGCGGTAGCGCTGCGCGGCGTAGCGCCACATCTCCACCCAGCCGTCCTGGGCTTCCTGGTCCGTCCAGACCCATTCGACCAGCAGTTCGGGGTCGAACCACTCGCCCGCGCCGTCGCGGTAGAAGGTGAAGTCGCTGCGCCCGGGACCGGTGCGGAAGGTGATGACGGCGAACAGGTCCGCCTGGGCAGCCATCTCCAGCAGGCGGTCAAGGTTCGCCTGCACCTCCTCGTCAAGCACATAGGGTGGACGCTCGGTGAACAGCCCCGGATGGGAGATGTTGACGTAGTTGGCTCCCAGCGCTGCCAGCCAGTCGAAGTCCGCCTGCGTGTACGGCGGGCCGACGTGGCCGCTGCCCAGGAAATCCGGCCCGTCCAGTTCCGGCACCACCACGCGCTGCCAGATGTTGGCTCCGCGCAGGCGCGTACCGTCCGTCCACAGCGACCACTTGTCGGGGCTGAGGGGGGGAGCCTGCACAGGCCCGGCCTCCTCAGCAGGAACGACAGAAGGCGCAGGCTCCTCTTCGGGAGAAACGTTGCAGGCCAGGGCCACAGCGGACAACAACAACAGCGCCACACTGAGACGCAGAACGGACTTACGCATCATGCCCTCCTCCCCCTTTCGTGGGTAGAACTACACTCGAGCACGGTCGTTCGTCATCGTGCCACCCATTGCACGAATTCCTCGAATGGGTCGTTCGGCAGTGTCCCGCCAACGTGCTGTCATCACGTTCGCAACAACTGACACACTCCTCACAGATGACCCCTCCGCCTCGAATTGTACGACTACAGGTCACATCTGCAAAGGCGCCAGGTACCTGACCGTAACCTGCAGTCTTAGACCCGGCACAGCAACCGCTCGCCCGATCAGTCACAGCACAGCCGGACTACCCTTCCTTGCCAAGATATGTTATAGTTATGCGGCCTTTCCGATTACTACAGGGGTACTCACGGAAGGCAACGGATGTCCAAAAAGGTCTACGAGAGAGCCATTGTCAGTTGGCCTGAGGAAGACCGGCCACGAGAAAAATTGCTCAAGTATGGCGCCCATACCCTGAGCAACGCCGAACT
>DAOTYX010000145.1:0-1747 GCA_034434635.1 Anaerolineae bacterium
GACGGGCAGATAGTGGACAAGGTCGTTGGCGGATCGCAAGCCAGCGGCGGGTAAAAGAGGAGGATTCAGATGAAAAGCAGATGGATTCTCACAAGTCTGTTCTTGCTGCTGCTGGCGGCCTGTGGGCCGCAGGCGCCGCTCGAGGTCGGCGCGGCGTCCCACGCCTGGATAGACGCCCCACTGAACGGGACGCGCGTCCAGCCGGGGACAGCCGTCCCGATCCTGGCCCACGCTTCGATGCCCGGCGTCGTGGCGCAGATGGAACTGTTGGTGAACGGCGCGTCGGCCAGCCCCATGGCCCTGGTGACGCTGGCCGACGGGCTGGTCGAAGGCAAGTTGACCTGGACGCCGCCCGGCGCGGGGGCCTACGCGCTGACCGTTCGCGCCACCGCCGCCGACGGCGCGCGCACGGACTCCAGCGTCGTCTGGGTGATCGCGTCCGGCGAACCCCTGGTGGCGACGCCTCTTGCCCCTCCCACACCTTCTCCGGTGCCCACCGAGATGCCTACCCCGCCACCCACGCCCACTGCGTATCCTGTCGCTACCCCTCTCCCCGCCCCGACCGCCACCTCGATCCCCACACCGACCCCCACGCCGCCTCCCGCGATCAACTTCTGGGCCGACGCCACGACCGTCCCGGCCGGCACCTGCACCACCATCCACTGGGAGACGGCCAATATCCAGGCGGTCTTCTTCGATGGACAGGGGGTTGTCGGCGTGGACAGCCGTCAGGTCTGCCCATGCACCCCGGAGACGCACACCCTGGAAGTCCTGCTGCGAGACGGTTCCCACGACGTCCGCACGTTGACCATCAACGTCACCGGTTCCTGCGTCACGCCGACGCCACCGCGTGATACGACCCCGCCGCCTGTCCCTGCCCCTCTCGAGCCGGGCAGCAGCGACCCCAACCATCCCCAGGAACTGTGCGGCGACGTGATTCTGCGCTGGAACGCGGTCTCCGATCCCAGCGGCATCCAGGGCTACCGGGTCAACCTGCAGTGGTACGATGGCAGTCGGTGGCAGAGCAGCGAGCCGTACTTCATCATCTACGGCACCTCGGTGGATGTCACCCAGTGGCGCGACCAACACACCTATTTCCCCTTCCGTTGGGCGGTATGGGCCATTGACAACGCCGGCAATCACGGCTCACAGTCACCGTGGCTCTACTTTGAGTGCATTATCGGATGAGAGGTCGACATGAAGGGGAGAACGATTCTCATTGCCGGGATCGCGATTGTGTTGTTCCTGGCCTGCCTGCTGTTGGTAGTCCTCCTGCTGACGCGGCCCTATGTCAGGGAGTTGCAGGCCATCCGACAGGTCACCTCTGCCCGCCCCCTTGTGCACATCCTCAGCCCGCAGCAGGGCGAACAGGTCGCTGTGGGCGGCGCCCTGGCTGTGCAGGTCAACGCCACCGCCCAAGGTGACCGCCTGGCGCGGCTGGAACTGTGGGCCGACGGCCAACTGGTCGGCACGCAAGAGGGCGGCGAGTTCGAGACGCTGGCCGCCGCCTTCGGCTGGCAGCCGACGGCTGCCGGGGCGCACACGCTGGTGGCGCGGGCCTACAACTCGCGGGGCAACAGCGGACAGGCGGCGGTCAGCCTGGAGGCCGTGGCCGAGAGCGACGCCGACCGCGACGGCGTGGCCGACAGCGACGACTCGTGCGCGGAGCAGTACGGCTCGCTCGACAACGGCGGCTGTCCGATCGGCGCGGCGCCGGGCAGTGCGGCCGGCGACCTGCCGGCGCCGT
>DAOTYX010000146.1:0-8442 GCA_034434635.1 Anaerolineae bacterium
CCGATCCGCGCCCACGGGTCATTCACCCGGCCGGTGACCTCCAGCATCATCTGTTCGCAGTAGTGGGCCCAACCCTCGGTGGTGGTGTTGAACCAGAAGGCTTTGGTGAGGAGGCTGGGGGCGTTGCGCTGATGGAGCCCGTGCAGGTAGTGGCCGGGCCAGGCCTCGTGGACGCAGGTGGTCCACAGCACGCCGTAGTTGAAGTTGGTCATCCATTCCTCGACCTTCTCGGCAGGCCAGGAGGGTTCAGGTGGAGTGACGTAGAAATAAGCCTCCCTGGCTACCTGCTCGAAGGGGCCGGTGTCGTACATCATGGCGAAGGCAAAGCGCAGGAAGGGTGGGGTGGGGGCGACGATGCAGTTTTCGTCGTAAGGGACGGAAACCACGCCGCGTTCGATGACCACGCGGCGCACCTCCTCCACGATGCGCTGCGTCTCCGCCACCAACGCCTCCGGCGCAGGGTGACGGTGCACCCCCTCGGCGATGACTTCACGCACGTCCCGTCCCTGGCCAACCTGTGCGGCAGCCTCAAGACAGGCCGCCTTGTTGCGCGCCAGGTCCGCCTCGGCGATCTGCCGCAGCCGCTCCAGCGACAGGTCAATCCCCTCGCCCACCCGCAGCATGCGGAGGAACCGTTGCGGGCCGAGGGCGAAATCGGCGTCGGCGCGCGGGGCCAGGTCATGCTCCAACCAGGCGGCGGCTTCCTCGAGAGCGGCGATCGCCTGGCGGTTTGCGGCGTCGAACCCGGCGCGCAACGCACGGTCTGTCAATCCGGCCAGCATCTGCGGCAGGTCGGTGGCCAGGAACTCCACGCTGCCCTGCGCGACGCGCACGCCCAACTGGACGAGCGGGCGAGAGGCCTGGGTCAGGTTCTCGCGCATCGCGGCCAGGACGCTGGGGATGCCGTTGAGGTGAGCGATCAGGGCGCGCACACGCGTCTCCAGCGGCGCGTAGTTGCGCACGATGTAGTTGCTCACGTCGAGCGGTTCCAGATAGAAGAGGGGGTCCTGCTGCCAGCGCTGCCAGTCTTCCAGGACGAACCCCTCCAGGGCGGCTTGGTGGTGGAGGACCTGCCAGTCCAGCCAGGCCAGATCGTCCAGATCGTCTGGGTCGATCCGCTCCAGATCGCCCAGGAAGCGACGCAGGTCGGCGGCCTGGGCGGCGAGGGCGGCGCGCGAGAGGTCGGGCAGGCGGCCGTCGTACTCGTGGAAGCCCAGCCAGACCGCCTCATGCGGGTGGCGGTCACAGTGGGCGCGCAGGTAGTCAGCGGCGAGTTGGTTCAGTTCGTGGTTTGGCATATTGCGCTCCTTGGAGGTTGGAGGTTGGAAGTTGGAGGTTGGAGATTGGAGGTTGGAAGTTGGAAGTTGGAGGGGGAGGTAGGGGGTGGGCGAGGGGGGAGTTGAGGTGCAGGAAGGGCTCCTCGGCATACAGATCACCGTAACAGACCTGGGCAGCGGCTTTGCAGCCACCCTGGCACTCGTCACGGCGGGCGCAGGGGACGCAAAACGGCGGCACGGCGGCGACGAAGTCGGCCAGGCGTGACGGGGCGATGATGTCGGCGAACGGCTCTTCCCAGACGTTGCCCAGCACGGTGGGGGAGTGGTTGCATGGGCGGACGTTGCCGGCGGTGTCGAGGGTATAGTAGGCGCGCGACGAACCGGCGGCGCAGTAGCCGCGCCCCAGGTGCGGATAGTCGTCCAGGTCAATCAGGCAGGGCTGGATGGGGATGGAACAGGAGATGGGCAGGCCGAACTCCTGAGTCGCCGCCTCGGCGACGGCCAACGCCCCCCGCATCTGCTCGACGGTGGGCAGCAACTCCTCGATGTGCGCCGCGCCGCGTCCGCCGGGGTTGAAGCGGTTGAGCATCACCCCGCGTGCGCCAAAGGCGAAAGCCAGTTTGAGCGCAGGGTACAGGTCAGCGATGTTGTGCCGGGTGGCCACAAACACCACCACCGCCTGGCCGCGGTGGGTGCGGATGTGGGCCAGCGCGGCCAGCACCGCGTCGAAAGCGCCGGGGGCGCCGCTGAGCCGGTCGTGCGTCTCGCGGTGGTGGCTCAGCAGGGGCAGTTCGAACAGCGTCACCCCGGCGCGAATCAACTCGGCGGCGAGCGAGTCCGTCAGACGATGGCCATTGGTGATCAGGTTGATCCGCTTGCCGCGGTCAGCCAGAAAACGGACGATCTCGGGCAGATCGGGCCGCAGGAGCGGCTCGCCGCCGGTGAGGGTGACCAGGGAGCAGTCCACCTGGTCAAGGACGTGGGTGAAGAGCGGGCGCAGGTCAGTGGGCAGTGTGGCCGTCCTCTCCATCGTGTCCGGTCGGACGTTGGGATGTCGCCAGGTGTTGTAGCAGTAGATGCAGGCGTGGTCGCAGGCCTGGGTTACCTCGAAGATGAGGGTAGACAGGTGTGGCTTGATCATCCGCCCGTCATTCGTTTTGCCGGCCCAGCAGCAGGTCCACCAGCAGCCGCGCCGCCTCGGCTGATTCGGGCGAGACCTCCAGGTCGAGTTCCCACAACGCAGGATACTCTCCGCCCGTGCCGGCCTCTGCCATAACCCTCTCCATAATCGCCTGCTGTTCCTCCTCAGGCAACGAGAGATAGGCAATATCCTGCTCAATGGCCGCCTGTGCTTCAGCCACGGTGTTGGGGTCCAAGTCCGCCGCCGAGGCCATCTCGGTCAGCACATCCGCCTGTCGGGCCAGGTTGCTGGCCCCCTGTACCCAATACTCCGGCCCGATGGAGGGCACGTAGCAGGTCATCGGCGCGTTGGCTCGCCAGATGTGGCAGGCCGCGCCCTCGAAAGCGATCTGCATCTCGTCGGCGACAGCGGGCTCGATCTGTCCGGCTGAGACCAGGGCGTCGAGGGCGGCACGATGTTCGGCCTTCAGGCGGTCGAGGGTGGCCTGACCTCGCTCCGAATCCTGGGCGTCGCGGGCCAGCAGGTCCAGGTCGAGCCAGGGTTGGCGCAGGCGATCCCATTCTGAGCCGCGGCCTGATGGGGTGGGTGGAACGGGTGTATAGCAGGTGGGTTGACAGGATGTGCACCGCATCGCCAGCAGCGCAGCGATAGAGATACCCACGTCACGCATAAACTCACGCCGGGTGGTTCCCATCTCTGCCCTCCCCTGACCTCTCCGTGTCTTCCCCTCTCCGCGTCAAGGATACACCCTCTTGAGCATGCGCGGGAAGGGGATCGTCTCACGCAGGTGATCGAGGCCACAGATCCAGGTGACGGTGCGCTCCACGCCCAGGCCGAAACCGGAGTGCGGGACCGAGCCGTACTTGCGCACGTCTATGTACCATTCGAACGCCTGGCGCGGCAGGCCCCACTCCTTCAGCCGCTCTACCAGCAGGTCGGGATCGGAGATGCGCTCCGAGCCGCCGATGATCTCGCCATACCCCTCTGGCGCCAGCAGGTCCACGCTCTTGGAGACCTCCGGCCGGCCTGGCCAGGGTTCCATGTAGAAGGCCTTGGCCCGCGTGGGGTAGCCGTAGACGAAGACCGGGCGGTCGAAGCGCTTCGTCAGTTCCGTCTCGTGCGGCGAGCCGAAGTCATCTCCCCATTCGATCTTCAGCATCTCGCGCAGGGTGGGGTCCTCCGTCTCGGCGCGGATCTGCGCCAGCATCTCCACCGCCTGGTCATAGGAGATGCGCGGGAAGGGAGGGACGACGTTCTGGAGCGGCGCGGTGTCGCGCCCCAGGAGGGCCAGTTCCGCCGCCCGTTCGCGCAGACAGGTCTGCACGATGTGGGACGTGAACTGCTCCTCGATCTCCATCAACTGGTCCAGGTCACAGAAGGCCGCCTCTGGCTCGACCATCCAGAACTCGGTCAGGTGGCGGCGGGTCTTGGACTTCTCGGCGCGGAAGGTGGGACCGAAGCAATAGACGCGGCCAAAGGCGTAGATGTTGGCCTCGTTGTACAGCTGGCCCGACTGGGCCAGGTAGGCCGGCTCGCCGAAGTAATCGGTCTCGAACAGGGTGGACGTCCCCTCGCAGGCGGCGGGGGTGAGGATGGGGGTGTCCATGTTGATGAAGCCATGGCTATCCAGCCAGTCGCGGATGGCGCGGATGACCGTGGCGCGCACGCGCAGGATGGCCCACTGCCGCTGCGAGCGGATCCACAGGTGGCGGTGGTCCATCAGGAACTCCACGCCGTGCTCTTTGGGCTGGATGGGGTAGTCCTGGGCGACCTGCAGCACCTCCAGCCCGCTGACGTCCACCTCGAAGCCGGCGGGCAGGCCCGGAGCGCGGGGGTCCTGTCGCACCGCGCCGGTGACGATCAGCGAGGACTCCTGGGTCAGCCGGCGGGCGAGGTCGAAGGTCTCCGGCGGGAGGTTCTTCTCGAAGGCGACGCACTGGATGTAGCCGGTGCCGTCGCGCAACTGGAGGAACTGCAGACGTCCCTTGTCGGTGCGGTTATGGAGCCAGCCCTGCAGGCGCACTTCCTGCCCCACGTGCTGGGCGACGTCCTGAATGTAGATGGTCTGTGGCATGCGGTCTTCCCCCCGGCGGTGGCTGCCGCCTTACAAGTATTGGGGAGATTGTACCGCAGAAGGGGGGAATGGGCAACTTGTGGGCTGCTCTCCCGCCAACCGCTGTCTATCCGTGTCCCTTTGTACCGCGTTCTCGCACCTTGGGAAGTGGACAGGTACCTGTCCCTTTCTCCTGCCAGTCAAATGCTGCCGGCCGTGGGCGTTGAGGAATGGGCGACTTGGGGGTTACCCCCCTCTCATCTTCCGCAGCCGCCGCAGGATGACCGCCTCGTAGCCGTGCCCTTTGAGGCGGAACCAGCCGCCGGTGACGCCATCAGGCAGGTACTGCTGTGCCACCCATCCGGAAGGGGTGTCGTGGGGATAGCGATAGGCCTCGTGCTCCCCCATTGTCTGCCGATAGTGGTCGCGCAGCGGGCCGTGGAACTGATCGGACTTGTCGCGCAGCGGCAGAGGGACGGGCCCTGCGCCGTGTTCCTCGATCTCCGCCAGCGCCTTCCAGTAGGCACCCACTGCGTTCGACTTGGGGGCGGTGGCCAGGTAGAGCGTCGCCATCGCCAGGTGGTACTGTCCCTCCGGCAACCCCACCCACTCGAAGGCCTGGGCACAGGCGTTGACCACCACCACCCCCTGCGGGTCAGCCAGACCGATGTCCTCGGCGGCCAGGATGTACAGCCGACGGAAGATGAAACGCGGGTCCTCTCCTGCGGCGACCATCTTGGCCAGCCAGTAGAGCGCCGCGTCGGGGTCGGAGCCGCGCACGGATTTGATGAAGGCGGAGATGGTGTCGTAGTGCTCATCGCCGGCGCGGTCGTAGCGGACGGTGCGGCGCTGGATGGACTCCTCGGCCACGGCGAGGGTGACGTGCACGTGGCCGTCGGCGTCAGGTGGGGTGCTCTCGACCGCCAGTTCCAGCGCGTTGAGGGCGACGCGCGCATCCCCGCCGGCAATGTTCACCAGGTGCGCCAGGGCCTCCGGGTCCACCGTGAGGGCGCGCCCGCCGTAGCCGCGCTCGCGGTCGGTCAGCGCGCGCTCCAGAAGGGTGCGCACCGCCGCATCGTCGAGCGGCCGGAAGGAGAAGACGCGGGAGCGGGAGAGCAGCGGCCCTACCACCTCGAAGTAGGGATTCTCGGTGGTCGAGCCGATGAGGATGATCGTGCCGTCCTCGACGTGCGGCAGCAGGGCGTCCTGCTGGGCGCGGTTGAAGCGATGGATTTCGTCCACCAGGAGGATGGTGCGCTGGCCGTGGAGGCCGAGCCGCTCTTTGGCCTCCTGTACCACGCGGCGGATGTCAGCCACGCCGGCCATCACCGCGCTGAGGGTTTCGAAGTGGGAGCGGGTGGTGTTGGCGATGATCATCGCCAGGGTGGTCTTGCCGGTGCCCGGCGGCCCCCAGAAGATGAGCGAGGAGAAGAGGCGGTCACTCTCGATCGCGCGGCGCAGCAGCCGTTGCGGGCCGATGATGTGCTCCTGGCCGACGAACTCCTCCAGCGTCCGTGGGCGCATGCGTGCGGCCAGCGGCGCTTCGTGCTTCAGCTGCTCTCGGCGGTAATCTGCGAACAGATCGTCAGCCATCCTGCACGCTCGTTACTGGCAGGTCGGGTTCACGATCGGCGCTCTGGTGCCGTTCTTTCGATGTGCTTCAGCGTGCCGCCGAACCGGCCCCACTTTCCTGCAAGGAGGCCTTTCGCGCATAGACGGTGCACAGGTCGCCCAGATTGACCCCGACCGGCAGGCCGCGCAGCCGCAGCCGGGTAACCAGCCGCTCGGCCGGGCGGCCCAGCCAGGGCAGGAGCGCCGCCACGCGGCTCATCAGGTAGCCCAGACGCAGGTAGCGGCCCTGGGCGCGGATGTCATTGACGGAGAAGCCAGCCTTCTCCAGCATCTGACGCAGCGTCCTGCGGTCGAAGTAGTAGAGGTGCATCTCCATCAGCCACGGCCAGCGGCGGCCCATCAGCCGGGCGAAGGGGCTGCCGATGTCAATGGTGTGGACGACGAGCAGGCCGCCGGGGCGCAGCAGGCGGTGGGCCTGACGGAGCGTCTCCAGCGGGTCCGTCAGGTGCTCGATCACGTCCCACATCGTCACCACGTCGAAGGCTCCTGCTGGCAGTTCCGCCGTGTCCAGCGTGCCCTGGAGGACGTTCAACCCACGTTTGCGCGCCTCGGCTACCGCCCAGCGGGAGGGCTCTACGCCCCAGGCATCCCAGCCGTGACGGGCGGCGATCTCGACGAAGACGCCGGTGTAGGCCCCCACGTCCAGCAACATCCGGCCGCCGGGCGGGCCGGTGAGTCGCTCCAGGGGCCGCAGGTGGTGTTCGAAGGTCAGCACCCGCCCCTCCCGCTCCTCCACATAGAGCGGGTCCTGCACCGCGATGTAGGTCTCCAGGATCTGCGCGCCATCCTGGCGTGGATTGGCGTAGGTCAGGCCGCAGCGGCGACACTGGACGATGGTGGGGTGGACGCCGTAGCCGTTGTGCGTGCAGCGGTAGGCGTTCCAGTCCGCCAGCGATTGGCCTGGCGGCAGGGTGCTGGGGAAGCGGACCACCGCGTCATCCGCGCCGCAGAGGCCGCAGACCACCCGCTCCATCACCCGCCTCGGCCCCGGAGCCGTCCCCACGCCAGGCGCAGCACGGTCCACAGGGCGCGGGTGATCTCGCGGCGGGAGATCTTGGACTGGCCCAGGCGGCGGTCTTCGAAAATGATGGGCACCTCGCCGACCCGCCAGCCGGCGCGCTGGACGCCGTAGGCCATCTCGATCAGAAACGAGTAGCCGCTGGAACGGATCGCCTCCAGGTCCATGGACTCCAGCACCTGACGGCGGTAGCAGCGGAAGGCGCCGGTCGTATCGTGGATGCGCAGGCCGAGCATCGTCCGGGCGAAGGTGTTCGCGCCCCAACTGAGCACACGACGCGGCAGCGTCCAACCCCGCGTACCGCCACCAGGCACGTAGCGCGCGCCGATAACGACGTCGTAACCGTCGGCGATCTTGTCGAGAATCGCCGGGATGTAGCGGGGGTGGTGGGAGAAGTCGGCGTCCATCGTCAGCACCCGATCGGCCCCCAGGGACAGAGCCTGGCGGAAGCCGGCGATGTGGGCCGTCCCCAATCCCAACTTGGCCGGGCGATGGAGGACGAGGACGCGGTCGGGGCTCTCGGCGGCCAGCGCATCCGCTGCCTCACCTGTCCCGTCCGGCGAGTTGTCGTCTACCACCAGCACCCGCAATTCGACCGGCAGGTCGAGCAGTTGACGCACCAGCGGTTCGATGTTCTCCCTTTCATTATAGGTAGGCACGATGGCGATGATGGACACAGAGGTCTCCTTCGTTAGGCTTCCAGGCGGGAATTGTAACGCCGTTCGGGGGAACGCGCAAGGATGGGCAGGTGATGGGGTGGGCCTGGCCCCCTGCCTTGAGATCATGCGGCATGGTTCAACCGCGCCGCTACTTGCGCCTCTGCCCCAACTGTGGTACATTATCAGGGCCAAAGCCCAACATCGGAGCCGACAATGCTGGCCAAAGTCACCAGTTGTGCCCTCCTGGGCCTGGAAGGGATCCTGGTCCAGGTGGAAGTGGATGCCTCCTTCGGTCTTCCCTCACTGACCATCGTCGGCCTGCCCGACGCCGCGGTCAAGGAATCCAGCGAGCGGGTCCGTGCGGCGATCAAGAACGCCGGCCTGCAGTTCCCGCGCAAACGCCTCACCGTCAACCTGGCCCCTGCGGACATCCGCAAGGCCGGCCCTGCCTATGACCTGCCCATCGCCGTCGGCGTGTTGATCGTCTCGGAGCAGGTCTGGCCGCAGGCGACGGAGGGGGCGCTGTTCGTGGGGGAGTTGTCGCTGGATGGCACGGTGCGTCACACCAACGGCGTCCTGCCGATGGCCGCCCTGGCCCGTCAGGCAGGCCTGAAGCGGCTATTCGTCCCGGCTGAGGATGCGCCGGAAGCCGCCCTGGTGGC
>DAOTYX010000147.1:0-26171 GCA_034434635.1 Anaerolineae bacterium
GTCCGTCGTCCGTGGTCCGTCGTCACTCCCTGTTCAGCTCGTAGATGATCCGCAGCCCGTGCAGGGTCAGCCACGGGTCCACGATGTCAATGACCGACGTCTCCCGGGCGACGATCTCCGCCAGGCCGCCGGTGGCGATGACGCGGGTCTGCGGGCCCAGTTCGGCCTTGAAGCGGGCGACCATGCCTTCGACCAGGCCGACGTAGCCGAACAACAACCCTGACTGGATGGAGTGGACCGTGTTGCGTCCGATGACCGAGGGCGGGCGGGTCAGTTCGACGCGCGGCAGTTTCGCGGTCCGCTCGAAGAGCGCCTGGGCAGCGATGCCGATGCCGGGGGCGATCGCCCCGCCCAGGTAGTCCCCTTCCGCCGAGACCGCGTCGAAGGTGGTGGCGGTGCCGAAGTCCACGATGCAGGCGGGGACGGAATAGAGGGCGCGCGCAGCAGCGGCGTCCACGACCCGGTCTGCGCCCACCTCGCGCGGGTTGTCATAGCAGATGCGGACGCCGGTGCGTACTCCCGCGTCCACCACCAGCGGTTCCTGGCCCAGGTATTCCCGGCAGACCTGCACGAAGGTCGGCGTGAGCGGCGGGACGACGCTGGCGATGACCACTCCTGTCACCTGCTCTGGCCGGTAGCCGCGGTGGCGGAACATCTGGTCGAGGAGGATACCGTACTCATCGGCCATTTTGTCGTGGATCGTGCGGATGCGCCAGCGTGGGCCGAGCGTTTGGCCCTCATACAACCCGAAGGTGATGTTCGTGTTCCCGATGTCAATGCACAGCAACATCTTCTCCCTCCTATGGAAAGATATTTGCCCTGAGCCCGACGGGTCTCTGGAGAAGTTGGGTTTGCAGGTGCGGCGCGGGCCTCATCGGGACGAGGGCCGCTCCCTCCTGCCGTCTCGGTCGTCTGAGCGATCCCAGCGGCACCGGAAAGCGGAATAGGGGGACGGTGCATTCCCACGCTCAAGGCCCAGACGGGTCCCTGGCGATTCTATTGTACTGACCGCTGGGGAGATGTCAAGCCTGAGCGGTGGTCAGCCCTGACATTGGGCGCGGTCGGCGACCACGCCCGGCGCAAGGCGCGCGGATCGCCGATGGCGCTTCCCCTGTTGACGAACCGGCCGTTCACGTGTATCATAATGACCGCCGGTCAGCAGGTGACCGCTGGTCGGAGGGCGACTTGCCCGAAACGCCGAAACTCGTATGATTACGGACTGCAGGACCCAGCCATACGGAGTTCCCTTCGACGGAGGCGACAGGTGAAGTTCTGGCGTAGACCCCTAGACCTGGATGAGATCAGAGTGCCGCACGGCCAGATTCACGTCCTTGCGGAGCGCTGCAAGGGGTGTACCTGGTGCGTCGAGTTCTGTCCCCGAGATGTGCTGGAGGTCTCCGACGATATCAACACGAAAGGCTACCATCCCCCAAGGGCAGTGCGACCAGAGGCCTGCGTCAGTTGCGGGTTGTGTGAACTGCTCTGCCCCGAGTTCGCCATCTACGTCGTCGAAACAGAAGGAGAAGTGGTTTCCCTATGAGCCGAGAGAGCGGTGTACTGAGTGGTAGGTTTTTCATGCAGGGAGATGTGGCCTGCGCGGAGGGGGCCATCTGCGCTGGCTGTCGCTTCTTCGCTGGCTACCCCATCACCCCGGCCACCGAGGTGGCGCAGCGGATGAGCGAACGGCTGCCGCTGGTGGACGGCATCTACATCCAGATGGAGGATGAGATCGCCTCGATGAACGCCGTGCTGGGCGCGTCGTGGGCCGGGATGAAGGCCATGACCGCGACCAGCGGCCCCGGCTTCTCCCTGATGATGGAGAACATCGGCCTGGGCGTGATGACGGAGACTCCCTGTGTGGTCGTCAACGTCCAGCGCGGTGGCCCCTCTACCGGCCTGCCGACCCTGGTGGGGCAGGGGGACATGATGCAGGCTCGTTGGGGTTCGCACGGCGACTACTCCATCATCGCGCTTTGCCCCTCCTCGCCGCAGGAACTGTTCGACCTGACCATCCACGCCTTCAACCTGTCGGAGATCTACCGCGTGCCGGTGTTGGTGATGACCGACGCCGAGGTGGGACATATGACCGAACGGGTGGTCATCCCGCCGCCGGAGGAGATCGAACTGGCCGTCCGCCCTCGCCCGAAGGTGCCGCCAGGGGAATACAAGGCCTACGCCGTCCCGCCAGGAGAATGGGTGCCGCCGATGGCCATCGCGGGCGAGGGGTACCGCATCCATATGACCGGCCTCACCCACGACGAGCGCGGCTACCCGGCCACTACCGACGACCGGGCGCAATGGCCGCTGGTGCAGCGATTGGTGGACAAGATCGAGAAGAACAAGGAGCGCATCATCCGCCTGGAGATGAGCCAGTTGGACGATGCCGAAGTGGCGGTGGTCGCCTACGGCATTTCCGCCCGCACCGCCGCCTGGCCGATGCAACAGGCCCGCCAGGAAGGTATCCGCGTGGGGATGCTGCGCCTGATCACGGTGTGGCCCTTCCCCGATGAGCAGATTCACGACCTGGCCGGGCGGGTGCGCGGGATCGTCGTCCCGGAGATCAATATGGGGCAGATCGTTCGTGAGGTGCAGCGCTGCGCCGCCGGCCAGACGCCGGTCTACTCGGTGCCCCATCCCGGCGGCGACATCCACGACCCGCAGCAGGTGCTGGACGCCATCCGCCGCGCGGCGGGACGCAAGGTGAAGGAGTGAACATGGCGATAACGATGCGCGATTCCTACCGTCTCGACAAGTCCCTCGAGATCCATCACGAAGCCGAAGGGCTGAAAGAGGACGTCCACGGCCGCCACCCGATGGACGACATGCTGCGCACTGAACGGTTGCCGCACATCTGGTGCCCCGGCTGCGGCCTGGGTACGGCGCTCACCTGCTTTCTCAGCGCGTTGTGCCGCGCGGAACTGGACCTGGACAAGGTGGTGGTGGTCTCCGGCATCGGCTGCACGGGACGGGTGGCCGGGTATGTGCGGCTGGACTCCTTCCATACTACCCACGGACGGGCGATCCCCTTCGCCACTGGCCTGAAGTTGGGCAACCCGGAACTGAAGGTCGTGGTCTTCTCCGGCGATGGGGACCTGGTGACTATCGGTGGCAACCACTTCATCCACGCGGCGCGGCGCAATATGGACATGACGGTCATCTGCGTCAACAACTTCAACTACGGGATGACCGGCGGGCAGGCAGGGGCGACCACGCCGATCGGCGGCATTACCTCCACTTCGCCCTACGGCAACTACGAGTATCCCTTCAACGTCTCCGCGCTGGCGGCGGCCAGCGGTGCGGTCTACGTGGCCCGTTGGACCGTGCTGCATGCCCGCCGGCTGGAACGCTCTATCACCGAGGCGCTGCTCAAGCCCGGATTCACCCTGGTCGAGATCATCTCCCCCTGTCCCACCGGCTGGGGCCGACAGCACAAGCAGCGCGAGGGGCTGGACACGCTGCGCTACTACCACGAGCATGGCGTCATCCGCCACGGCGCCGACCCCCGCGAGACGGACATCGGCCTGGGAGGAGTGATCGTCGAAGGTAAGTTCGTGGACATCGAGAAGCCCACATTCCTGGAGCAGCGCGAGCGACGGCTGGAGCAGATCCGGTCAGGAGGTAAAGCGTGAGTCGGCTGGAGATACGGCTGTCTGGTTTCGGAGGGCAGGGGATCATCCGCAGCGGCGAGATCCTGGGCAAGGCGGCGGACATCTACGACGACCGCCGCGCGACCTTCACCCAGAACTACGGGCCGGAGTCGCGCGGGGGTGCGGCTGCCGCCGAGGTGGTCATCGCCGACGACCCGGCGGATCTGAGTTACCCTCACGTCATCTCGCCCAGTATCCTGGTGGTGATGTCCCAGGGGGCCTACAACCGCTACGTGCCGGAGTTCCGCCGCGACGGGCTGCTGATCATTGATGACAGCCTGGTGACCCTCGACGAGAAGGCGGAGGGGTTGCGCGTGCTGGGGGTGCCGGCCACGCGCATCGCCGAGGAGATGGGCCGGCGCATCGTCGCCAACGTGGTGATGCTGGGTTTCCTGGCCGCGGTCACCGACATCGCCTCGCCGGAGGCGATCAAGCGGGCGGTGCTTGATTCGGTGCCCGCCAGCACCATCGAACTGAACGAGCGCGCCTTCGATGCCGGCTTCCAGTACGGCCACAATGCCGCTCCCGCCGACCCGCGCTAAGCGCTCCGCGATCTGCGATAGGCGGTAGACGATGACCCAAGACGTCTTGGTGATCGGCGGCGGTATTGCTGGCATCCAGGCGGCGTTGGACCTGGCGGAGATCGGCGTGCATGTCCACCTGGTGGAGAAGAGTCCATCCATTGGCGGACGGATGGCCCAACTGGACAAGACCTTCCCTACCAACGATTGCTCCACCTGCATCCTGTCACCCAAGATGGTGGATTGCGCCCGTCACCCCAACATCACCATCTACACCCTGTCCGAGGTGACGGCGCTGGAAGGCGAGGCCGGCAACTTCACCGCCCGGGTGCTGAAACGTTCCCGCTTCGTGGACGAGTCGGCCTGCACCGCCTGCGGCGACTGCGCCAAGGTCTGCCCGGTGGTCAGGCGGGACGAGTTCCAGATGGGCCTCTCCACCCGCCGGGCGATCTACATCCCCTTCCCCCAGGCGATCCCCCAGGCGTACCTGATCAGCCGTGCCGACTGCCTGGGGCCGGACATTATCACCTGCGGACGATGCCTGGAGGTCTGCAAGAAGCAGTGCATCAACTTCGACCAGCCCGACCAACAGTTGGAACTGGCGGTGGGGGCGGTGATCCTGGCGGTCGGCATGGAGACCTTCGACCCGGTGGCGTTGAGCGAGTACGGCTACACCCGCTATGAGAACGTCATCACCGGGCTGGAGATGGAGCGTCTGGTCTGCGCCAGCGGCCCCTCCGGCGGTCATCTCATCCGCCCTGCCGACCGACGGGAGCCGAAGACGATCGGCTTCATCCAGTGCGTCGGTTCGCGCAGCCTGCGCTATCAGCGCTTCTGCTCCTCCATCTGCTGCATGCACGCCACCAAAGAGGCCATCCTGGCTCGCGAGCATATCCCTGACGTCAAGTCTTACATCTTCTACACCGACCTGCGCGCCTCGGGCAAGGGCTTCCGCGAGTACATTGACCGCGCCCAGCGCGAGTATGGCGTGGAGTACATCCGCAGCCGTGTGGCGCTGATCGAGGAGGACGAGGACAAGGGGCTGATCTTCCACTACGAGGACGCCGCTGCCCGCCCGCAGCAGATCAAGGTGGATCTGGCGGTGCTGGCAACGAGCCTGATGCCCGGTCCTGATGTGGCTGTACTGGCGGATATCCTCGGCCTGGAGTTGGACGAATACGGCTTCTTCCGCACCAACCCCTTCTCCCCTACCGACACGACGCGTGAGGGCGTGTTCACCTGCGGCTGCTGCCGCGGCCCGGCGGACATCCCGCAGTCGGTGGCGCAGGCCAGCGGCGCGGCGGCCCGTGCGGCGCAGTATGTGATGGAGGGCCTGTGAGGTCGAGGAGGAGGCGCGCATGAAGACGGTGATGGTCATCGGCGGCGGGATTGCGGGCATTCAGACGGCCCTCGACCTGGCGGAGATGGGCATCCAGGTGCACCTGGTCGAACGGTTGCCCTCCATCGGCGGGAGAATGGCGCAACTGGATAAGACCTTCCCCACCAATGACTGCTCCACCTGTATTCTCTCACCCAAGATGAACGAGTGTGCCCGCCATCCCAACATCGCCATCCATACCTGCGCCGAGGTGACAGCCCTGGACGGCACGGCTGGCGACTTCACCGTGCGCCTGGTGCAGCGCCCCCGTTATGTGGACGCAGCGAAGTGCACCGGTTGCGGCGAGTGCACTCAGAAGTGCCCGGTCAAAGTCCCGGACGCCTTCGACATGGGGTTGCGTCAGCGCAAGGCCATCTACCTTTACTTTCCCCAGGCCATCCCCCAGGTGATGACCATTGACCCTGAAGCCTGTCTCTATCTCACCAAGGGCAAGTGTGGGAACTGTGCCAAGGTCTGCCAGGCCGGAGCGGTGGACTTTGCGCAGCAGCCGCGGACGCTCGAGTTGCACGTGACGGCGGTGGTGGTCGCCACAGGCTTCGATTTCTTCGACCCCACCGGGCTGACGCAGTTTGGGTACCAGGAGTGCCCCAACGTCATCACCGCGCTGGAGTACGAGCGGCTGATCAGCGCTTCCGGCCCCACCGGCGGGCGGCTGCTCCGTCTCTCCGACGGCCAGCCCGTCCGGCGGATCGGCTTCATCCAGTGCGTGGGCTCGCGGGACGTGCGCCATCAACTGTTCTGCTCGTCGGTCTGCTGTATGCACTCCAGCAAGCAGGCGGTCCTGGCTGCCGAGCATGACTCTCAGGTGGAGTCCTTTGTCTTCTTCACCGATTTCCGCGCCTCCGGCAAGGGCTTCCGGGAGTACGTGGCGCGGGCGGAGCAGGAGTACGGGGTGCGTTACATCCGTAGCCGCGTGGCGCGCATCACCGACGACGGCGCGCACAACCCGGTCATCCGCTACGAGGACATGGCAACCTCCCGCCCGGCGCAGATGACGGTGGACATGGCGGTACTGGCGACCAGCCTGATGCCACGCCCTGGGACGGCTGAACTGGCCCGCGTGTTGGGGATCGAACTGGACTCGTATGGCTTCGTCAAGACGGAGCCGTTCTCGCCGGTAGCCACGTCGCGGCCCGGTATCTTCGCCGCGGGCTGCTGTGCGGGGCCCTTCGACATTCCGGAGTCGGTGACACAGGCCAGCGCGGCGGCGGCGCGGGCAGCGAGGGTGGGGGGATGACGAGGATCGGCGTCTTCATCTGTCACTGCGGGTCTAACATCGCCGGGCACGTGGACGTGGAGGCGGTGGCGGAGTATGCCCGCACGCTGCCAGGGGTGGTTTTCGTGCAGCGCAATATGTACACCTGCTCCGACGCCGGCCTCTCGGAGATCAAGACGGCCATTGTCCAGCAGGGGTTGGAGCGGGTGGTTGTCGCTGCCTGCACGCCGCGCACGCATGAGCCGCTGTTCCGCCAGGCCTGCCGTGAGGCGGGGCTGAACCCTTACCTGTTCGAGTTCGTCAACATCCGCGACCAGTGCTCATGGGTGCATATGCACGAGCCGGAGGCGGCCACGCGCAAGGCGCAGGACCTGGTGCGCATGGGGGTGGCCAAAGCCCGCCTGTTGGAGCCGCTGGAGGAGCAGGAACTGCCGGTTGAGCCCTCGGCGTTGGTCATTGGCGGGGGCATGATCGGCATGACCGCCGCCCTCAACCTGGCCAATCGTGGCTTTCCGGTCAAACTGGTGGAGCGGGAGGCGCAGTTGGGCGGGTTGCTGCTGCGCCTGGACCGCCTGTACCCAACCCAGGAGGAGGCCCGCCCGCTGGTCGAGGAGCGCGTTGCGGCTGTACTGGCTCACCCGCGGATCGAGGTCTTCACCTCGGCGGCGCTGCTTGAGGTGAAGGGGTTCGTCGGCAACTACGAGGTGACCGTCGCTGCCGGGGGGCAGAGCCATACCCTCAAGGTGGGAGCGATCATCGTCGCCACCGGCGCGCGGCCTCTGCAGCCGGTCGGCCTCTATGGTTACGACGGCCAGCGGGTCATCACCCAACTGGAATTGGAGGAGGTGTTGAGGGGGTGGAGGGGGGTGGGAGCTGGGAGACTGGGAACTGGGAAACTGGGGGTTGGGAAACTGGGAATTGGGAAACTGGGAATTGGGAAACTGGGGGATGGAGGTACTGGCGAACAGACGGACAACCCACCCCCCAATCTACCAATCTACCAATCTACCAACCTCCCAACCCGTGTTGTGATGATCCAATGTGTGGGCGCGCGCACCCCGGAGCGGCCCTACTGCTCCCGTATCTGTTGCACCACGGCGATCAAGAACGCGCTGGAGATCAGGGAGATCAGCCCCGAGACGGAGGTCTACATCCTCTACCGGGATACGGAGACTCAGGGCACGCGCTACGAAGCCTACTACACGCGGGCACGTCAGGCAGGGATCCAGTTCATCCGCTACAGTCCGCAACGCCCCCCACGGGTAACGGATGAGCGGGTGGTGGTGTACGATGAACTGTTGGGGGCCAACCTGGGTATCCCCTACGACCTGGTCGTGCTCTCCACGCCGCTGGTGGCGCAGGACGGGGCGCAGGCCCTGGCGCAGTTGCTCAAGGTGCCGGTGGACGAGCACGGCTTCTTCCTCGAAGCGCATGCGAAACTCCGTCCGTTGGATTTCGCCACTGACGGTGTCTACGTGGCAGGGACGGCGCGCTGGCCGGCCCATCTGGAAGAGACCATCACCCAGGCTTACGGCGCCGCGGCGCGGGCGGCCACGGTGCTCTCGAAGGAACACGTCGTCTCCTCCGGCGTCGTCGCGCAGGTGAACGAGGCGCTGTGCCGTGGCTGTGGCCGCTGTGTGGAGGTGTGCGAGTTCGGCGCGCCGGTCCTGGTGGAAGTGGCCCCAGGCGTCACGGTGGCCCGCGTCAATCCGGTGCTGTGTAAGGGCTGCGGCGCCTGCGCCTCGCGCTGTCCCACCGGCGCGATGACTGCCCGCCATTTTACCGATAGGCAGGTGCTGGCCATGGTGCGCGCTGCGCTGTCGGAGGAGATGCGGTGATGGGGAGATGAGGATCCCGAATGACCGTTGACTTCCAACCCCGTATCGTCGTCTTCGCCTGCAACTGGTGTTCCTACGCCGGAGCGGACCTGGCCGGCGTCAGTCGCCTGCAGTACCCGGCCACCACGCGCGTCATCCGCGTGATGTGTTCGGGTCGGGTGACGCCAGGCTTCATCCTGGAAGCCTTCCGTCTGGGCGCCGATGGGGTGCTGGTCACCGGTTGCCACCCCGGTGACTGTCATTACATCTCTGGCAACCAGAACGCCGTCATCACTGTGGACAGGACGACACAACTGCTCCGCCTGCTGGGCCTGGAACCGGGCCGCCTGCGCCTGGAGTGGGTCTCCGCTGCCGAGGGAGCCCGCTTCGCCCACGTGATGAGCGAGTTCACCGAGCACATAAGGAAGATGGGGCCTACTCCCCTGAAACCTGAAACCTGTAACCTGAAACCTGTAACCCGGTAAAACACCCTATGGGCCCTGAAGAGATCGCCCGCCGAACCCGCGCCACCCTCTGCCTGGACTGCGGCAAGTGCACCGCCAGTTGTCCGGTCACTCGGGTGGACCGCACCTACTCCCCACGTCGCACCGTGGAGCGCGTCCTTCTGGGACGTCCCGAGGAGTTGATCCACAACGACTATCTGTGGGCCTGCCTGACCTGTGGCCAGTGCACCCTCCGCTGTCCCTCGGGGGTGGATTACCCCGCCTTCGTCGTCGCGATGCGTGCTCTGGCGCGCCAGGCAGACGTGGAAGGTGCTTATGCCCACAACGCGGTCATGCAGCAACTGATGATGATCATGGCCGGGCCGCTGAAGCAGCAGCGCACCGGCTGGCTGAGCAAGGGGCTGCGCACCGCCAAACGCGGAGAAGACTTCTACTTCGTCGGTTGTCTGCCGTACTTCGACGTGGTCTTCGCCGATCTGGGCGTGGTCTCCACCACCGCCGCCCGTGATACCGTCCGCCTGCTCAATGCCATGGGTATCACCCCGGTGGTCAGCGATGACGAGCGCTGCTGCGGCGCCGACCTGCTGCTCAACGGCGACGAGGAAGGCTTCCGGCGGCTGGCTGAACTCAACGTGCAGACCATCGTCGCCAGCGGCGCGCAGCGGGTGATCTGCTCCTGCCCGGAGTGCGCCAACGCCCTGCGCAATGACTACCCGCGGTACGTGGGGCGATTGCCTTTCACGGTGGTGCACCTGACCGAACTCCTGGCCGACCACCTGGACCTCTTCGCGCCCGACTCCCTGGATGAGGTGGTCACCTATCAGGACCCCTGCCGGTTGGGTCGCTACCTGGGCCGCTATGACGAGCCGCGTGCGCTCCTCCAGGCGACCGGGGTTGAACTGGTGGAGATGGAGCGGTCACGCGCCAACGCGCTCTGCTGTGGCTCTGCCGGGTGGGTGGCCTGCGGGCGCTGCGCCAAGGCCATCCAGACGGAGCGGTTGCGCCAGGCGCAGGCCACCGGGGCGCGACGGCTGATCACCGCCTGCCCCAAGTGTCGCATCCATCTTTCGTGCGCCCTGCATGACCTGGGGGGCGAGGTCCCGCTGGAACTGGAGGACATCACGGCCCTGCTGGCCCGCGCGCTGAAAGCGAAGGGCAAAGGACGGGTGACGAATGACGAAGGGTGACCGCAGGCCGGCTTCGGAGGACGTTCAGATGGCCGATGAGCCGGAGCCGATCATTGACGTGAGCAGTTTCGACCCGCACTTCCGCGACGAGATCGCCGCGGAGCCGGGCGGAGAGAACATCCGCCGCTGCTTCTCCTGCGGGACGTGCACGGCTGGCTGCCCGGTCGGTGGGGTGACGGACAAATACAACCCGCGCCGCATCGTCCATATGGCCTTGTTGGGGATGCGTCAGCAGGTGCTCAGCAGCGACTTCGTCTGGCTGTGCTCGGTCTGCTACACCTGCTATGAGCGCTGCCCGCAGGACGTGCGTATCCCGGAACTGATGACCGCCGTGCGCAACATCGCCGTGCGCGAAGGGTACGTCCCGCAGGCCTTCCGCCTGCAGATCGAGACGCTGCGCGCGCACGGCCGCCTGCTGGAGGTCGGCGATTACGAGAACGAACGCCGCGCTGAGCACGGCCTCCCGCCGGTGCGTGAGACGGCAGAGGAGGTCTGTCGCATCCTGGATCTCGCCGAAACGGGGGAGGGGTCGGAATGAGCCGTTATGCCCTCTATCTGGGCTGCACGGTGCCCGTGCGCGGCCTGAACTACGAGATCGCCGCGCGTCGCGTGGCCGCGCGGTTGGACCTGGAACTGGTGGATGTGGAGGGCTTCGCCTGCTGCGGCTTCCCGGCCCGCCCGATGAACTGGCGCGCTGGCCTGCTGATGGCTGCCCGTAACCTGGCGTTGGCCGAGGCCCAGGGACTGGACATCATCACCCTCTGCAGCGCCTGCACCGGCACGCTCACCGAGGCGAACTGGCGGCTGAACGAGGAGCGCCACCTGCTTGACTGGGTCAACCGTCGCCTGGAGAAGATCGGGCAGGCCTATCACGGCACCGTGCGCGTCCGCCATTTCGCCCGCGTGCTCTACGAGGAGGTCGGTCTGGAGCGGTTGCGCCAGTCGGTGACGGTGGACCTCAGCGGCTTCGGCTTCGCCCCACATTACGGCTGTCACTACCTCAAGCCCTCCCATCTGTATGATGGCTTCGACGACCCGGAGAACCCCGTCTCCCTGGGCCGGCTGATCGAGGCCACCGGCGCGCGACTGGTCCACTACGAGGACGAGGGGCAGTGTTGCGGCGGCGGCATCCTCAGTTTCGACGAGGGGACAGCGTTGCTGATCACGAAACAGAAACTGGATCACGTCACCGCGGCCGGAGCCGACGGGTTGGTGTTGATCTGCCCGTTCTGCGCGATTATGTACGAGGCCAATCAGCGGCGTGTGGAGAGCGCCTATCAGACGGAGTACAAACTGCCGGTGCTCTACTATCCCCAGTTGCTGGGTCTGGCGATGGGCTTCTCGCCGGATGAGGTGGGGCTGCGGCTGAATCGCGTGAAGCCGACGCGGTTACTACGGTGACAAGGAGGTGTCTCATTGTCCAACGACGATTTGCGCATCGGGGTCTTCGTCTGTGACTGCGGGCTGAACATCGCCGGTAGCCTGGATACGGAGGCGGTGCGCGCCTTCGCCGAGGGGCTGCCCGACGTGGTCGTCGCGTCGCGGAACCGTTACACCTGCTCCGACCCGGGACAGCAGGAGATCAAGCGGCTGATCGGCGAGTACCGCCTCAACCGTGTGGTGGTCGCCTCATGCTCGCCGCGTCTCCATGAGCCCACCTTCCGCAACTGCATCAGTGCAGTGGGGTTGAACAAGTACCTGTTCGAGATGGCCAACATCCGCGAGCAATGCTCCTGGGTGCACCTGCACGACCGGGAAGCCGCTACCGAGAAGGCGAAGGACATCGTCCGCGCGGCGGTGGCTCGCGCCCGCTGGCTCTACCCGCAGGAAGAGCAAGGTCTCTCCGTCACCGACGCGGCACTGGTCATCGGCGGAGGGGTCGCCGGCATTCAGGCCGCCCTCGATCTGGCCGACGCCGGCCACCGTGTCTTCCTGGTGGAGAAGGAGCCGTCCATCGGCGGGATCATGGCCCGTCTGGACAAGACCTACCCCACGATGGACTGTAGTATATGAATTCTCGGCCCCAAAATGATGGATGTCGGTCGACATCCCAACATCGAACTGCTGGCCTACAGCGAGGTCGAGGACGTCTCCGGCTATGTCGGCAACTTCAGGGTGCGCGTGCGCAAGAAGGCGCGCTATGTGAACGAGAAGGAATGCACCGCCTGCGGGGAGTGCAGCAAGGTCTGTCCCATCGTCAAACCGGACGAGTTCCAGGCCGGCTTCTCCACCCGCCGCGCCATCTACATCCCTTTCCCGCAGGCCGTCCCGTCCGCTTACGTCATCAACATAGAAGAGTGCCTGGGGGATAACCCCATCGCCTGTGGCAAGTGCCAGCAGGTTTGTGACAAGAAGTGCATTGACTTCGACATGCGTGACCAGGTGATTGACCTGGAGGTCGGCGCGATCATCGTCGCCACGGGGATGGACGTGTACGACCCCACACCGTTGGACGAGTACGGCTACACGCGCTACGACGATGTCATCACCAGCCTGGAGTTCGAGCGGCTGATCAGCGCTGGCGGCCCCACCGAAGGCCACTTCATCCGCCCGTCCGACCGCACGCGCCCGCGCCGTATCGGCTTTGTGCAATGCGTCGGTTCGCGCACCGCCCCCTCTCCCGCCAATCCCGACGGCCGCCGTGGCAATCCCTACTGCTCCAATATCTGCTGCATGAACACGGTCAAAGACAGCCTGCTGCTGCTCGACCACTATCCCGATACGGACATCACCGTGTTCTATATGGACATCCGCGCCTTCGGCAAGGGGTTCGAGGACCTCTTCATGCGCTCGAAGGCCGCCGGGGTGAAGTACGTCCGTGGTCTCCCCGGCGAGGTGACGCGGGACCCCGACAGCGGCACGCTGCACGTCTTCGTCGAAAACACCTCTACCGGCCAGTTGGAGGAGCATGAACTGGACATGCTGATCCTCTCCCAGGGGGCCGTGCCACGCCAGGAGACGGAAGTGGTCCGCAAACTGCTCACCCTGTCGCGCACGGGGGACGGCTTCCTGATGGAGGCCCACCCGAAACTGAAGCCGGTGGACACGCCGACCAAGGGAGTCTACATCGCTGGCTGTGCGGAGTCCCCCAAGGACGTGAAAGACTCGGTCACCCAGGCCAGTGCCGCCGCTGCCCGTGCTGGCATCCTGCTGAACGCCCCGCGGATCGCGGTGGATGCGATCACCGCCGTTGTGGACGAGGCGCTTTGCAAGAAGTGCGGCCGCTGCGCCGAGGTCTGCCCCTTCTCAGCCATTATCTGGGAGAAGGGACAGACGGCCCGCGTCATCAGCGCGGCCTGCGCGGGCTGCGGCACCTGCGCTGCGGAGTGTCCCTTCGGCGCGATCAGCCAGCGCCACTTCACGGACCAGCAGATCTACGCGATGGTGGACGCCATCCTGGAAACCGACCCGCTGCAGAAGATCGTCGCCTTTGCCTGCAACTGGTGTTCCTATGCTGGCGCCGACACGGCCGGCACCGGGCGGATGCAGTACCCGCCGAACGGGCGCATCATCCGCACGATGTGCTCGGGGCGGGTTGACGCCGAGTTCGTCTGGTACGCCTTCCAGCGCGGCGCGCCGGTGGTGCTCGTCTCTGGCTGCCACTACGCCGACTGCCACTACATCAATGCCAACCGCAACACGGTCCGCCGGGTGGACGCGCTGTGGGAGGGGCTGGAGAAGGCTGGCGTGCGCCCGGAGCGGCTGCAACTGGACTGGTGTAGCGCGGCTGAGGGGCAGAAGTGGGCCAAGATCATGGCCGAACTGGAGGAGTTGCGGGCCGGCGTGACCGCTGAGGAGGTGGAGGCGACCCGCGTCGCTCTGGCGGAGTTGAAGGTGCCGACCGCCAGCAAGGTCTGGCGGCTGAAGGAGCCGGCTCAGGCGACCATGCACTGCATGCGCTGCGGCAACGAGTGGCCGGCGCTGTTCGACCCTGCTGCTGACCAGGAGCGAATGTGCTTGGCCTGCCGCTCGAACAGCGTGCGGGTGTTGCTGGGGGAGTGAGGGCCTGCCTGGCGGAGTGGGGTGATGAGCAGGAAGTGGGCTGACGGGTATCAGGCGTTGCGTGAAGGAGCAGCGCCAGACATCCGCCAGGCCACCTACACCCTGGGGGGGCTGGCTGCGGCTCGTCTGATCGGTTCACAGCGCTTCGCCGACTTCCGCGCCGTCACCGGCCTGGCTGACTTCGCCTGGGAACTCACCTGGTCTGGTCGCCTGACGCGCCAGCCGCGGGAAGCGCTGCGTCGCGCCTGCAGCGTGGTCATCCTCATCCACGGTTGGGACGGCAGCCACGCGATTTGGGAAGACCTGCCTGCGCGTCTGTGCGTGAGCAACCCCTATCTGGTCGTTCTTTCTCCTGACGTGAACGGCTTCGGGGGTTCCCCTTTCATCGCTGCGCTGCCGCCGCCCGAGATGTGTGCTCCCTCAGCGGTGATGCGTGCCGTGGAGATGTGGTTGCGCCTCCTCTCTCTGCCCTCTGCGCCGCAGACCCATCACCCTCGCCCCCTGGTCTTCGTCGGCCATTCGATGGGCGGCGCTGCCCTCTTCTACCTGAACGAGTCCGATTGGCGCCCGCATGAGGTGGCCCGCCTGGCTGTGGCTCCTGCCCTTTTGCTCAATGACGTGTTGCGCAAGGGGTTCTACCAGGCGCTGGGAGTGGGCATCTGGGCTGGCGCGGAGACGGGCACGCTGGACTGGCTCAAGGAGTTGCTGGCTCCCGCCCTGGTCAGCCTGCTCATCGGTGACGCCAGCCGGGCAGTACAGCAGGAGCATCTGCGCATCTTCAAGACCACCCCCAAGGGGGTGCTGGCCCAGACCTTCTACGCGATGGGCGCGTCTCCCCGACCGGTGCGCCGCCGCACCTGGTCTCACTTCAGGGTCGTGTTGGGCCACCGTGACCGGCTGGTGGGCATAGGGCCGATGCTGGCGTTGGTGGAGGAACTGGGCTTCACCTCGGCGGACCTGCGGGTGATGTTGGGCGATCACTATCTGTTCTCGCCCGGGCAGCGCAGCCGTCGCCTGCATGGCCGCAATCGTGATCTGTTGGTGCAGCAGGTGCTGGAACTGGAACGAGAGTGTCACCAGGCGCAGCGAAGGGCAGAGCAGTGAGCGAACCCTCAGAGCCGACCGGCCTTTTCCACCTGGCGCTGATGCTGAGCGACGTGCTGGGCCGCATCCCGCCGCTGCTGATCAGTCCTGCCCTGGCGGGGATGGCCGCCATCGCGGCCTGGCCCTGGCGCTACCCCGCCTTGCAGGTCGCCGCAGGGATGACGGTGGCTCTCGCCGCTGTCGGTGACGGCGTCTCTCTGGCCCTGCTGCCGCGTCGGGGCCGCTCCTTCGGCCCGGTGACGCCGCCGCTGTTGGCGTTGACGCTGTTGCGTGGGGCGCTGACCTTTGCTATCGGCGCCGCCTGGCCGACCTGGCCGGCGTTCGTGTTGACGGCCGTCCTCCAGGCGGGACTCCTGGCGCTGCAAGTCTATGCCACCTGGATCGAGCCCTTCCGCCTTGCCCTGACGCGCATCGAGTTGCCTGCTCCCTGGCCGACCAACCCCGCGCCGCTGCGCCTGCTGCACATCAGCGACGTTCACTTTGAGGGTTGGACCCCCCGCGAGCGGCGGCTGCTGGAGGTGGCGCGGGCGGCTGCGCCTGACCTGATCCTGCTCACCGGGGACTACCTCAACCTCTCGACGGTGGAGGACGCGCGGGCGCATGCTGGTGTGCGGGCGTTGTTGCAGGAACTCTCTGCCCTGGCGCCCACCTACGCCATAACCGGCAGCCCGCCGGTGGACCTGCCGCACGTGGTACCTGGGATTTTCGCTGATCTGCCCATCACCTGGCTGGTGGACCGGGTCGCAGAGGTCGAAGTGAAAGGCCATCCGTTGCGCCTGGTGGGGTTGCGCTGCACCCGCGACCGGCTGGCGGATGGGGAGCGGTTGCGGCGGCTGTGGCTGCGCGATGCAGAGGGTCGCCTTACTATCCTGCTCTATCACTCGCCCGACCTGGCGCACGAGGCGGCAGAGGTGGGGGCGGATCTCTACCTGGCCGGGCACACCCACGGCGGCCAGATCTGCCTCCCGCTCTTTGGCGCGTTGATCACCAGTTCTGTCTTCTGGAAGCGGTACGAGCGAGGGCGGCACAGGATCGGGAAGACCACCCTCTATGTGAGCCGTGGCCTGGGGATGGAAGGGTTGGGCGCGCCGCGCGCCCGGTTCCTGTCCCCGCCGGAGGTGGTGCTCATCGAACTGCGGGGTGTGGGCGATACGTAGGGCGAAGCACTCCCGTCACGGGGCGGCGGGAATGCTTCGCCCCTGTCCTCACAACACGTATAACAGCCCGTAGATGGCCGTGCCGCCGATGACGGTCAGCAGCCACAGCAGCAGTGTGATGCGCATCAGCCAGCGAGTGTTGCGGGGCGGCAGCCGCTTGAGCCAGTTCATCCGCACCACCGTGTAGGTCATCAGCGACTGCGAGACCAGGCCGATCAGGCCGTGCATCAGCGGCGGGAAGAGCCGCGTCTCTGCTATACGGCCGATGCCTCCCCACAGGCCCACCCACACCGGGATCATCACGATGAGCACCGGCAGCCAGTTGAGCAGCGCGGTCACCGCCATAATCCGGCAGTGTGGCGGGAAACGTCGTCGGCGCGCCAGCGCCCAGGCTCCAACCGCTGTCAACCCCAGCACCCAGGATAGGACCAGGGCCAGGTCGGCGGGAAACAGCGCTGTGGTGCCAAGGAATCCGTTCATGTGACGTCTCCTCTCAGCCGATCATCGGGAGTGAAGCGCCTTTTTGGATTGCGGCGACCGTGTCGCCGCTTTTGACGCGCCCTTTGGATTGCGGCGACGGTGTCGCCGCTTTCAAAGCGCCCTTTGGATTGCGGCGACGGCGTCGCCGCTTTCAAAGCGCCCTTTGGATTGCGGCGACGGCGTCGCCGCTTTCAAAACCCCCTTTGGATTGCGGCGACGGTGTCGCCGCTTTCAAAACACCTTTTGGATTGCGGCGACGGTGTCGCCGCTTTTGACGCGCCTCTCGGATTGCGGCGACGGCGTCGCCGCTAGCACTCGCTGTGGCCACAGGAATAGCAGCGCCGACAGCCCTCCTCGCTGACCAGCGTGGCGTGGCCGCACTCGGGGCAGAGGTCGCCCTGCGGGAAAAGCCCCAGTTGCTCTGCTCCCTCCCCTTCCTCTGATGCCACCACCATCCCCAGGTGCTCGGCCAGCACCTGGGCCACGCCGTCGGGCAGGGAGCGCACCCGGTCGCGGCCAAAGCCGAGCGGTCGCCCGCCGCCGATGCCCTTGAGTTGCTTCACGACCTGCTGTAACCGGCGTGTGGCTGAGATGGGCGAGGGGACGCGCAGCAGCAGCGAGATGAGCCGCCCTATGGCCTCCGCCACAGCCGCCGTGTCGGAGCCGGCCTTGCCGACGTTGAGGAAGACCTCGAACGGCTCTCCATCCCCGTTGCAGTTGACGGTGATGTAGGCGACGCCCAGGGGCGTATCCGAGCGATAGGTGCGTCCCTCGAGCACCGCCGGGCGGGGCCGGCGGCTCGGCGTGAGCGCGGCCATCTTGCTGGCCTCCTTCGCCCGACGGGTCTGCTCCGTCTCCAGCACCACCTTCTCCCTTGAACCGGTCACGTAGACCGTGAGCCCCTTGCAGCCCAACCGCCAGGCCAGCAGGAAAGCCTGCGCCACATCCTCTGGAGTGGCCGTGGCCGGGCAGTTGATCGTCTTCGAGATGCTGGAGTCCACGAAGGCCTGGAGCGCGGCCTGCATGCGCACGTGCTCCTCGATGGTCAGGTCTCCGGCCACGACGAAGACCTCGCGCAGCGCCGGCGGCACCTCCTCCACTCCCTGACAACTGCCTGTAAGTTGCACCTGCTGGATCACCCGCTCCCGGGCTTTCGGGTCCAGCCCCGCCTGCTCCAGCGCCTGGAGGAAGAGCGGGCTGGCGTACTTGAGTTCCAGGTCCTTGCCATTGTCATTGACGTGGCGTACGTAGGCCAGAGCAAAAACCGGCTCGCAGCCGTAGGACTCGCAACCGGCGATGGTGGCGATGGTGCCGGTGGGGGCCACGGTCGTCAGGGCGGCGTTGCGGATGCCCCAGCGGCGGATGTCGTCCAGCAGCGCCGACCAGTCCAGTGACGGGCGGCCCCATCGCTCCAGGTGCTGGTAAGGGGAGATGGGGTGGGGTGGGCTCCAACGCAGGTCTTCGGGGTCGTAGATGCTGCCGGCGATGGCTGGGAAGGGGCCTCGTTCACGGGCCAACGCGACGCTGACGCGCATGGCGTGGTAGCGGATGAACTCCATCACCTGGGCGGCCAGTTCCTGTCCCATCTCACTGCCGTAGCGGACGCCCAGCATGTACATCAGGTCGCCCAGAGCCATGATGCCCAGGCCGAGGCGTCGCGTGCGGTGAGCGGCTGCCGCCAACTCCGGCACCGCGGGGACGTAGGCGTTGGCATCCACCACATCGTCCAGGAAGCGCACCGACCACTCGACGGTCTCTGCCAGTTTCGGCCAGTCTATGGACGGATGTCCGTTGTTGCCCAGGCGCACGTGCCGGGCCAGGTTGATCGAGCCCAGGCAGCAGTTCTCGTACGGCAGGAGGAATTGCTCGCCGCAGGGATTGGTGGCCTCATACTCTCCCAGGTGTGGGCAGGGGTTGCCGCGGTTGGCGGTGTCGAGAAAGAGCAGGCCCGGTTCGCCGTTATGGTGAGCGCTGGCGACGATTTTGTTGAAGATGTCGCGCGCTCGCACGGTGCGCCATACCGTTCCATCCTGCGGGTTCACCAGGTCTATAGTCCCATCCTCCTCCACGGCCCGCATGAAGGCGTCGGTGACCCCCACAGAGAGGTTGAAGTTGGTGATGGCGTGCTCGGCCTGTTTGCAGGTGATGAATTGCTCGATGTCGGGGTGGTCCACCCGCAGCACGGCCATGTTCGCGCCGCGCCGCGCTCCCCCCTGGCTGACGATGTCTGAGGCGGTGTCGTAGACGCGCAGGAACCCCACCGGCCCGGTGGCCGTGCCGCCGCTGGAGTGGACGATGGCCCCCCTGGGCCGCAGCCGGGAGAACGAGAAGCCCGTGCCCCCGCCGGTCTGCTGGATCAGGGCCATGTTGCGCAGGGTCTGGAAGATGCCGTCCGGCTCGCGGCCCATGTCGTCGGAGATGGGCAGGACGAAGCAGGCTGCCAGTTGTCCCAGGGGGGTGCCTGCGCCGGTGAAGGTGGGGGAGTTGGGCAGAAAGCAGAGGTCGGTGATCAGGCGATAGAACCCCGCCTCTGCCTCCGCGACATCCCCGCCCCATTGCTCCTCCACGGCGGCGATGTGGTGCGCCACCCGCCGGAAGACCCCGTCCACGGTCTCCACCGGCTGACCGTCCTTCCCACGACGCACGTAGCGGCGTTTCAGCACTTCCAGGGCGTTCTCTGAGAGCCGTTGTTCTGCCGTCTTTGGCGGGGTCTCATTTGCTGTTCTCACCACGGGTTACCTCCTGCTGGACCACAGACGACGGACGGTGGACGGTGGCGGACAGGCTGTGGTCTCTGGTGTTTGCTCAGGGCTCCCACCGGGCCTGTGACCGGCGGCTCTCGGTTACGAGGGGCCTGACCGGGGATAACAGGCTCCCGAGGAGCATAGGGCTGAACGATGATGGTCCCTAACGGGTTTCCTCGCCCTCCAGCAGCCGATTGATCTCCGCACGCACCGCCTCCAGGTCTTCCAGTCCCAGGTAGACGATGGCGTAGCGGATGTAGGAGACCGGGTCGAGTTCCCGCAACTCGGCGATGACCAGGTCGCCGATCGTCCGGCTGCTGACCTCCGTACGCCCGGTCTGGCGAATGCGCTCTTCGACCCGATCCACCAGCCGTTCCAGTTCGTCTGCCGAGATGGGGCGGCGGGTACAGGCGATGCGCAACCCGGACAGCAGTTTTTCTCGGTCGAACTCTTCGCGGCGGCCATCGCGTTTCACCACGACCGGTGTGGTCAGTGTGGCCCGCTCAAGGGTGGTGAAACGCTGCTCGCACGCGGAGCAAACGCGGCGACGACGAATCCCGCGGGCGTCATGGTAGGTTGCAATGACCTGAGTGCGGTCGGCCCCACAGTAGGGACACTTCATTTCTGGCTCCTTTGGCTGGGGAGGGCCATAGATGTATGGGGTCGCGGCGTTTAGGCCATTACATCTATGGGCTGGTAAACATTATACAACATTCGGGAGGATTATGCAAGCCCGAAGCGGGCTTTTGGGTCCTGCCGGCTGGCCGCAGGTTCAGGGGCAAGAGGGGCGGCTTGTGGCGCACGCCCCCATCCCCTCCTCACAGGGCAAGGAGGGGATGGGGGCATCAGCAGAGCAGGGGAGAGCGGTGCGCTGAGAGCCGGTCCGAACAGCCATGGGCGGCATCCCCATGCCGCCTGCCGACGCACCGGGGTGCGTCGGCCACCAGGCTGTTCGGACAGGCGCTTAGCCGCGGCTGCGACGCAGGAAGGCGGGCACTTCCAGGTTGTCTTTGTCGAAGGTCGGTAGCGGAAAGTCCACCATCCCCTCTTGCGCGGTCGTAGGAGCGGCGCGTCGCGGCGCGGCGGCCTTCGGCGTACGGCCGCCGTCGAAGCCGGTGGCGATGACGGTGATGCGCAGTTCGTCTCCCATCGCCTCGTCAATCACCGCGCCGAAGATGAGGTTGACGTCAGGATGGGCGGTCTCTTTGATGATGGACGCCGCTTCGTTGACCTCGTAGAGGCTCAGGCTGGGCCCGCCGGTGACGTTGAACAGGATGCCCCGCGCGCCGTCAATGGTGATGTCGAGCAGGCGACTGGAGATGGCCTGCTGCGCCGCCTCCACCGCCCGGTTGTCCCCGCTGGCGCGGCCCACCGCCATCAGCGCCGCGCCTCCTTCCGACATCACCGTCCGCACGTCGGCGAAGTCCAGGTTGATCAGGCCCGGCACGGTGATCAGTTCGGAGATGCCCTGGATGCCCTGGCGCAGGACGTCATCGGCGACGCGGAAGGCATCCTTGAGGCTCACGCGCTTCTCGACGATCTCCAACAGCCGGTCGTTGGGGATGACGATGAGTGTGTCCACCTGTTCCTTCAGCGCCTCGATGCCCGCTGCGGCGGCCTCGGCCCGCTTGCGGCCCTCGAAGGAGAAGGGGCGGGTGACGACGCCGATGGTCAGCGCGTTCATCTCCCGGGCGATCTTGGCCACCACCGGTGCCGCCCCGGTGCCGGTTCCGCCCCCCATCCCGGCGGTGATGAAGACCATGTCCGACCCCTTCAGCACCTCGTAGAGGTCGTCCGCGGACTCCTCCGCCGCCTTGCGCCCCAGTTCGGGGTCGCCGCCCACGCCCAACCCGCGCGTCAGTTTGTCGCCGATGCGCACCCGCTGCTGGGCTTCGGAGAGCATCAATGCCTGGGCATCCGTGTTGACCGCGATGAACTCAACGCCGGCGATGCCCTCCTCGATCATCCGATTGACGGCATTGCTGCCGCCGCCGCCGACGCCGATGACCCGGATCTTTGCGTAGTTCTCGACCTGTGGTATTCTCTGCATCCTCTCACCTCCTGGTAGGGGAGTCATAGCCGTGTTTGTCAACGCATCTCCCTGCCCGGTCACCCTGGCAGCAGGGCACGCAACCACTTCAGAAAGCGCCGTCCCGCCGACGGACCGCTCTTGGGCAGGGGCCGCCGTTCGTCAGCCTTCAGCCCCCAACTGACCAATCCCGTCGCCACCGCGTGGGCGGGCCCGCTGATGCGGTCCACCAACCCCACGATGCCCTGCGGCGCGCCGATGCGCACCGGCAGTTCCAACACCTCGCGCGCCAGGTCCTGGATGCCGGGCAGTGCGGCCACCCCTCCGCACAGCACAACGCCAGCGGGGAGCAGCCCCTCATAGCCGGAGCGCTTGATCTCCTGCCCGACCATGCTGAGGATCTCCTCGGCGCGCGCCTCGATGATCTCCGCCAGTTTCCAGCGCGGCAGGGACTGCGGCGCGCCGCCGCCGAACGGTTCGGCGATAAACCGTTCCTCTGGTCCCACCTGCATGGCCCGGGCGTGGCCGTACTGCACCTTGACTTTCTCCGCCGTCTCGGTGGGCAGACGCAGGCCGATGGCCACGTCGTTGGTGATGTACTCCCCGCCGATCCCCAGGGTGACGGTGTGCCAGACGGTGCCGTCAATGAAGATGGCGATGTCGGCGGTGCCGCCGCCGATGTCCACCAACACCACGCCCATCTCCCGCTCGTTCTCCGCCAACACGGCGTGACCGGCGGCCAGGCTGGAGAGGACCACCTCGTCCACCTCCACCCCGGCTCCCGCCACGCACTTGGCCAGGTTCTGGATAGCGGTGATGGCGCCGGTCACCACGTGGGCTTCTACCTCCAGCCGGAAGCCGTGCATCCCCAGCGGGTCGCGCACCCCTTCCTGTCCGTCCACCACGTAGCTGCGGGGGATGATGTGCAGCAGTTCGCGGTTGTGGGGCAGGGCGATGGCTCCCGCTGCGTCCAGCACACGGTCCACATCCTCCACGGTGATGCCCTCCTCGCGACGGGAGACGGCCACCACGCCACGGCTGTTCTGTGAGGCGATGTGGGTGCCGTTGAGCCCCACGTAGGCCCGCTCGATGCGGTAGCCGGAGGTGCGCTCCGCCTCCTCAACCGCAGCGGCGATGGCTGCCGTCGCGTCGGCGACGTTGACCACCACCCCCTTGCGCAGGCCGCGTGAGGGTACCAGGCCCACCCCTACAATCCGCATGCCAGTCTCGTTGCTGACCTCGCCAACGAGGGCGCAGACCTTGCTGGAGCCCACGTCTATGCCGACTACGGTCCGTTCCACGGTCTTTCACTCCTGCCCGGTCACCACTCGTTTGTCTCCGAATAGTACGGGGCTTCCGGGAAACGCACGTCCACGAAGCGGGGATGGATGCCATGCTCCACCAGATAAGCCTGCACCTGAGCGTAGACGTAGAGCCGCTGCTCCATCCCTGTTCCCTGTCCCAGGACCACGCGCCAGCCGCCGCTGTCGGTGATGACCAACCCACGGCCCGGTTGGTAGTCTATCGCGCGTGGGGAGACGCCCAACCGCTCCAGTTCCGCCAGCCCGACCAGTACCCTCGTGTCCACCCGCCCGTTGGCGTCGAGGGGAAGGGGGCCATGCACCTCCCAGCCGCTCGCCAGGGGTTGGGCGGCGGGGTTGAAACCGCCGACCCCGTCCACCCAGAACAGGCCCTCCGGTGCGACCCAGGTGAGCAGCGGTGGGCGCTCGACGACGGTGACGGTGCAATCTGCCGGCAGGTGACAGGTGACCGCCGCCCGCTCCACCGACGGCTCCTGTTCAAGGATGGTCTGCGCTGCCGCCTGCTCATCAGCCCACAGGATGTGCGTCCGTAGCAGGTTGCTGGCGGTGCGGATGCTTTCCGCCGGCACACGCTGGGCGCCGATCACCTCGATCTGGGTGACGTAGAAGCGGGGGCTGAAGGCAAACCACAATCCCAACGCGGTCAGGGCGATCGCCCCCAGGGCCATCCAAACCCAGTGCGGCGAGATCGTCATCTCCCGTGTGGCCATCCGCCGCCCCAGCACCAGCGGCGTGGCGTTCTCAAAACGGTATGTGCGTGGCCGACGTCGTCTTCGTCTCATATCTCATTGTTACCCGGATGGTAGGTGGTCTCATTGCGCGCCCGGTCGGCGTGCCGTTCCAGCGCCAGGTTGATCAGCCGGTCAATCAGTTCCGGGTAGGGGAGGCCGCTGGCTTCCCAGAGTTTCGGGTACATGCTGATGGCGGTGAAGCCGGGAATGGTGTTCAGTTCGTTCACGTAGAGTTCCCCCGTCGCGCCGGAGAGAAGGAAGTCGGCGCGCGCCATCCCGGAGCAGTCAATCGCTACGAAGGCGCGCACCGCCATTTCGCGCACCTTCTGCGCTGTCTCCGGCGGGATCGGGGCCGGGATGAGCAGCCGCGAGGCCTGCTCGCCGCTGTCCAGGTACTTGGCGGCGTAGTCGTAGAACTCGCGGCTGGGGATGATCTCCCCGGGCACGGAGGCGATGGGGTCGTCATTGCCCAGCACACTGACCTCGATCTCGCGCGCCTGTGGCACCGCTGCCTCGACCAGCATGCGGCGGTCATAACGGGCCGCCTCCGTCAGGCCGCGGGCCAGACCGGTGCGGTCATGACACTTGCTGACGCCCACGCTGGAGCCCAGGTTGACCGGCTTGGTGAAGACGGGAAAACCCAGTTCTGCCTCGATCCGCGCCAATACTTCCTCCGGCTGTCTCTCCCATTCGCCGCGCTTGATCACCAACGACCTCACCACCGGCAGGCCGTTAGCGCGCATCACTTCCTTGAACAACGCCTTGTCCATCGCCAGAGCGGAGGCGGTGACCCCTGCCCCCACGTAGGGGATGCCGGCCAGTTCGAGCAACCCCTGCACCGTGCCGTCCTCCCCGTACGGGCCGTGCAGCACCGGGAAGACCACGTCCAGTTCAGCCAGCAGTGCTCGCTCCAGGCGACCTTCGGTGGGCTCCAGGCGCATCAACCCGCGCTGCGAGGGGTCGCCCAGCAGGGCTACTGGTGTGCTGAGGGACTCCTCGCCGGAGGCCAGGGCCTGGAGCGGGTCGCCAGAGGCGATCCACCGCCCGTCTCTGGTGATGCCGATGGGCAGGATGTCGTACTTCTGCGGGTCCATCGCCCCCATCACCGAGCGGGCGGAGGCCAGGCTGACCTCGTGTTCGCCCGACCGCCCGCCAAAGATGACACCGACCCGAAGTTTGCGTGGTGTGCTCGTCATCGCTTATCGCTTATCCGTCGGGTGGGGGTGTACCCACTCCCCAATCAGTTCCACTTCCAGTTCCAGGCGCACGCCGAACTGTCGTTCGACTTCAGCGCGGACATGTTCGATGAGCGCCAGGACGTCGGCAGCGGTCGCGCCGCCGGTGTTCATGAAGAAGTTGCCGTGCAGTTCGGAGACCTGCGCCCCGCCGATGCGTGTCCCGCGCAGGCTGGCCTGTTCGATCAGATAGCCCGCGTGTCCGTCTGATGGGTTCTTGAAGGTCGAACCCATCGTTGCGCCGGCGGGGTGGCGGGTGCGCCGCCACTCCAGGATCTCCTCGGCCCGCGCCGCCAGTCGCTGCGGGTCGCCGGGGTGCAGGCCGAAAGTCGCTGCCAGGATCACGCCAGGCTGGCCGGTGCCCTTGAGCCGGCTGCCGCGATAGGTGAAGGCGAACCACTCTGCGGGTTGCTCGCTCACCGTGCCGTCGGGGAAGAGCAGGGTGGCGCTGCGTAGCACCCCGGCGATGTCCCCGTCGAAAGCGCCGGCGTTGCCGACAATCGCGCCGCCTACCGTCCCCGGCAGGCCGGAGGCCCACTCCAGGCCGGCCAGCCCCTGGACGACCGTCGCCCGCGCCAACCCGGCCATTCCCGCCCCGGCCTCTGCCCACACCGTCCCGTCAGGGCTGATGCGCACGTTGTCCGCCCGGTTGATGAGCACCAGACCGCGCACGCCGGCGTCGGCCACCAGCACGTTGCAGCCGCCGCCGAGCAGGAGCCAGGGGACGCCATAGGTCTGCGCCATCTGTACCGCCTCGACCAGATCGGCGGTGGTGGTGCAGATCATCAGCAGGTCGGCGGGCCCGCCGACGCGCATGCTGGTGTGGGCGGCCAGCGGCGCGTCGCGTTGCACGCGCTCTCCCAGGGCTGCGGCCAGGCGTCTGATGTTTTCCTTCACCCGTGCTCCTTAGAGGCTACCCGGATAACCGTAGAGCAGCCTCACCTGCCGTCCGCCGACGCATGGGATGCGTCGGCTACGGGTTGTCTGAAGAGTCGGCTCGGATAACCGTAGAGCAACCTCACCTGCCGTCCGCCGACGCATGGGATGCGTCGGCTACGGGTTGTCTGAAGAGTCGGCTCGGATAACCGTAGGGCGGCATCCCCCTGCCGTCCGCCG
>DAOTYX010000148.1:0-9225 GCA_034434635.1 Anaerolineae bacterium
TTGCCACGAATTGCGCGAATTTCACGGATGGAGAGAAACGAAATTCGTGTCCATTCGTGAAATTCGTGGCGAATTTCAAAGGTTTATCCGCCAACTACGCAAGTCCCAATTATAAACGAACAGGGGTGACTGTCAATCCAGCGGTCGTGCCCGCGTCACTGCCCGGCGGTGACTGCCTGCCCTCCGGGCTCTCGCGGGGCGGCATCGGGATGCCGCCCCTACGAGGGGCCCGGCCAGGGGCCGCAACCCCCCGACGACCGTGGGTAGGTCATTGCGCCCGGCGGCTGAAGTCGCGGCCGCGGCTGGCAAAGCCCGCCTGTGCGGGCGAGACAAAAAACTGAGCCGTCGCGTTGCGACGGCTCAGCACGGAAGCCTCCACGGAGGTCTCGGCTGGGCACTACTTGGGCAGCGTCAGTTCCTGGCCGGGGTAGATCAGGTTCGGGTCCTTGATCTTGTCCTTGTTGAGTTCGAAGATCTCCGGCCAGCGGCTGGCGTCGCCGAGTTGGTCCCTGGCGATCTTGCTCAGGCTGTCGCCCGACTTGACGACATAGGTGCGCTTGGCCGCGGCAGCGGCCTCAGCCTTGCGGAGTTCCACCTGCTCGCGGATCTCCTTCACCCGCTCCTCAGCCTCCTTGCGGGCGGCCTGCGCCCTGGCTTCGGCGGCGGCCTTCTCGGCGGTCTTGGCGCGCTCTTCGGCAGCCTTGGCCCGCGCCTCGGCGGCGCGCGCCTGAGCCTCGGCGGCGGCCTTCTCGCGGGCGGCCTGGGCCCGGGCGGCGTCGGCGGCTCGCTTGGCCTCCTCAGCCTCCTGCTTCTCGTCCCGCGAGGTTACGGCGTCAATCGCCTTGTCCAGTAACGACTTCTTCTTCTCGGGCATGGTTCTCTCTCCTTTCGTTCGAGTCGCGTGAAAAAGTCGGCAGTTACCTGCGACTCATCACGGCCTGAAGGATGCTCTGCGCGATCAGGCTGCCGGCAGCGGCGCGGGGACTGCCCGTCTGGAGGGGGTTGACCTGACCGCCTGCCAACACGCTCATCAATGCCTGACCGGCGGCAGCGGTTGTGTCGGCGCCGGCTTGCTTAGCCTGCAGAAAGGCCATTCCCGCCGGCAGCAGCACACTCAGCACGTCCGCGGCGTCCACGCCGCCAGCCTGTGCCTGAGGTTGAGGCTGGGCTGGCTGCTGTACGCCTCCGCCCAACAGTTGTTCGAGGAGACCGGCTGCCTGCGGTTGTGCAGGTTGCTGCTGCTGTACGAGCCCGCCCAGCAGTTGATCGAGCACCGTGCCGCCGGCCTGGGGCTGCTGCGGGTAGCCCTCATTGGGCAGCGCGCCGAGCAGCGCCTGCACGAGCGTGGTTACGTCCTCGTTGCCCAACTGCGAGCGGCCCTGCAGTTGCTGTGCGGCCTGCTTCAAGCCCTGGGCGTAGTACTGACTGCTGCCACCCCGCCCCTGCTTCTCAAGCCTCTGGCTGGCGTATTCCAGCGCCTTCGCGGGCGGCTGAGAACGGCGCGAGCGCAACGCGGAGGTGATCAGGCGCAGGTTCTCCACCATGTTGTCGCCGTGATTGCCGTTGTGACCATCCAGGGCGTTGATCTCCTGCCGGTTGGCGGTCATTGCCTGTAACGCAGCGCCAAACAGGCTGCTTAGATCAAGGGAGGTACCCATCTGCCACACTCCTTTCGGTGGTCCCCGCCTCTCGCAACTAAGTTTTATGGGGTATGATCAGTATAGCACTTTTCCCATCGGCGCGCAAGGCTGTTCTAACCCCAATCTTGGTGTCTTGGTGCCTTTGTGGTGAGATGTGTGTCATCACCAAGGGGCATCTCTGGCGGCTACCCATATCTCCGGGGGTTCGCGCCTGTCGCTCCTGTTTCGACCGCCGGGGGGCGAAGAACGCGATGAATGCCTGTCCTCGATTCCCCCGGCGTCCGGTGGCCTTGCCTTCCTGTGCAGGTGAGTTATACTTGGACGAGATGGACGAGCCGGTTTCAGCCGCACAGCACGCCGTTGAGCGCGTCCTGGAAGACGAATCCCTCACCGCCGACCTGACCGATGACGCCGCGCGTCTCCTTTTGGACTGGGCGGCAGGGCAGGCGCGGGAGATCGTCCAGAGCACGCCGGACCAGTCGGAAGCACAGGCCACCCGCCTGGCGACCCTGCGCCGTCGCGTGCGAGAGATCGCCCGCCAGGCTGGCGAAGCACCACCGGAGGATCAGTATCAGCACATACAGGCCGTTCTGCAGGCGGTTACCCCAAACTCAGGAGAAGAGCCGCATGAGCCGACTAAAACATCGCTCCATTCCACTGTGGCAGAGCCTTCTGATCCTCTCCCTCCTGCTGCCCTGGACACTCACGGCGTGCGTGGAGAGTGCCGGCCACCCGATGGTCCGCGAAGCGGTCTCTGGCGACTATATCAGGGTCTATTTCACCGCCCCGCAGGCCGGCGACGGCCACGAAGCACGTGACGGCGGGATTGACTTCTACCTGGTGTCGGTCATTGACAGCGCGCAACAGAGCGTGGACGTGGCAGCCTATGACCTGGACCTGGAGACGGTGGCCGAGGCGCTGATCCGCGCCCAGGAACGCGGCGTGACGGTGCGGCTGGTCACCGACGAGAGCAATGCCGACGAGGAGGCGATCGCCTCGCTGCGCCAGGCGGGCATCCCGGTCGTCGCCCGCCCGGAATCCAGCGGCGGGATCATGCACGACAAGTTCGTGGTGGTGGATGGGCAGTGGATATGGACGGGTTCCTGGAACTTGACCTACAACTGTACCTACCGCAACAACAACAACGCGGTGCTCATCGCCTCACGCAATCTGGCGGAGGACTACCACACGGAGTTCGAGGAGATGTTTGCCGGCCAGTTCGGCGCTTCCTCCCCCGCAAACACCCCCCATCCACGGCTGACCATCGCCTCGGACGGAGTGGAGGTGGCGCAGATCGAGGTCTACTTCGCGCCAGAGGACGGCGTGGCGCAGCACGTCATTGACGAGATCTCCGCCGCGGAATCGTCGGTGCGCCTCATGGCCTTCCAGTTCACCAGCACCCCCATCGCCGACGCGCTGATCGCCCAAATGGAACGAGGAGTCGAGGTGGAAGGGGTCTTCGAGGCGCGCTCCGTGGAGGACGAATACAACCTCTACGGCCTGCTGCTTGACCACGGGGCGCAGATATGGACGGACGGCAATCCTTACCTTCTCCACCACAAGGTGATGATCATTGATGACCATACTGTCATCCTTGGCTCCTACAACTTCTCCAACAACGCGGAGAGGAACAACGATGAGAACCTGCTGATCATCCACGACCCGCAGGTGGCCGCGGCCTTCATCGCCGAATACGACCGCGTCCTGCAGCAGGTGCCATAAGCGGGCGTGAGGAGATCAGCCGTGAGGAGGTGGACAAGATGACGGCTACAGATCAAAACAGGCCAGGAGGTGGGCGTTACACCGGCTGGCAGGTCGTTGGCATCGTCATCGCTGTGCTCTTCCTGGCCACTGCCTGCGCCAAGATCGGCTTCATCATAGGCGGCGTGACCGGCTGCGCCCTCGGGAGCGCCTGGGGGCATGCGCACGAGCGGACCCGGATCATCATGCCGCCGCCCACGCCGGAGCCGCCTTCCATCCCCCCGCTGCCGGAGTGGCCCCCCGTCCCCGGCCAACCGACCGCCTACCTGGGCGTCACCGTCCAACAACTGCGCAACGGCGCGCGGGTGGAAGAGGTCGTCCCCAACAGTCCTGCTGACCGGGCCGGCCTGCGGGTGGGGGACATCATCCGCGCCGTGGACGACGAGGAAGTGACCCTGGAACAGCCTCTGTCTCGATTGATCCAATCCCATCAGCCGGGAGACGAGGTACGGCTGACTATCCGACGTGGCGGGACCACCATAGAGGTGACGGTCGAACTGGGAGTACGGGAGAGCCCGTTTCCCAGCGGCTGATCCCTCCAAACGATGAATAAGGAGCACTGGGCATGGCTGCCATCGAGATTCGTCCGGGCATCTACTGGATTGGCGTCAACGATCGCACCACCGACCTGTTCGAGGGCCTCTGGCCCATCACCCAGGAGGGGGTCTCCTACAACGCCTACCTGGTGAACGGAGAGCAGAAGGCGCTGATAGACCTAGCCAAGGGCTTCAAGACCGACGAGTTCCTGCAGCAGATCGCGGAGGTGGTGGACCCCACTGCGCTGGACTACATCGTCATCAACCACATGGAGCCGGACCACACCGGCATTCTGAGTATCCTGCGCCGCATTGCGCCGCGAGCGACGATCCTGTGCAGCGAGAAGGCACAGGGGATGCTGGCCGGCTTCTACCAGATCGCGGACGGCGTGCGCGTGGTGGCGGACGGAGAGGTGGTCTCACTGGGCAGCCACACGCTGCAGTTCTTCTCCACCCCCTTCGTCCACTGGCCGGAGACGATGATGACCTACGAGCCAGCGCACAAGGTGCTCTTCTCCTGCGACGCCTTCGGCGGGTACGGGGCGCTACAAGGGGCGCTGTTCGACGACGAGTGCACCGACCCCGCCTTCTACGAGCGTGAGGCGCTGCGCTACTACGTCAACATCGTCGCCGTCTTCAGCCGGCCGGTGCTGAAGGCCATCGAGCGGCTGGGCAGCCTGCCGGTCGAAGTGATCGCCCCGTCCCACGGGCTGGTGTGGCGGCGGGACCCGGGGCGCATCGTCGAACTGTACCGCCGCTGGGCCGGCTACGCCACCGGGCCGGGGGACCTGGGGGTGACGCTCCTCTACGGCTCGATGTACGGCAACACCGAACGGGTGATGAACGGCGTGGCGCAGGGGATAGCACGGGCAGGCCTGCCGGTGGAGATCTTCGACGTGGCCCGCACGCACGCCAGTTACATCCTCCCCTCCCTGTGGCTGCGGCGCGGCGTCATGGTCGGCGCGCCCACCTACGAAGGGGGGCTCTTCCCGCCGATGGCCCACCTGCTGGACCTGGCCAGCCGCAAGCACATCTACAACCGCAAGGCGGCCTACTTCGGCAGTTACGGCTGGAGCGGGGGAGGACAACGGGAATTCACGGCGCTGGCCGAGGGGCTCAAATGGGAGGTGGTGGAGAGTTTCACCTTCCAGGGCGGGCCGGACACGGCGCGGATGGAGGAGGCCAGAGCCTTCGGCGAGCGCTTCGCCAACGCGCTGCGCTGAGGTCGTGACACAAACCAACACAGATCAGAACAGAGAGGTTTCAATGCTCAAGACCCATCACTGCGGCGAATTGCGGCTGACCAACGTCGGCCAGACCGTTACCCTGGCTGGCTGGGTCAACCGCCAGCGCGACCACGGCGGGCTGATCTTCATCAACCTGCGCGACCGTTCGGGCATCGTCCAGGTCATCGCCGACCCCGTGCACGCGCCGGAGGCCCATCGCGTCGCCGCCGAGGCGCGCCAGGAGTACGTCCTCCAGGTGCGTGGCGTCGTGCGGGCACGCCCGGAGGGGTTGGTCAACCCCGAGATGCCCACCGGCGAGATCGAGGTGCTGGCCGACGAGGTGACCGTCCTCAACCCCGCCAAGACCCCGCCTTTCTACATCTTCGACGACAGCCCGGTGGAGGAGACGCTGCGGCTCAAATACCGGTATCTCGACCTGCGCCGCCCGCGGATGCAGCGCAACATCCTCCTGCGCCACCGCGTGGTCAAGGCCATCCGCGACTTCCTGACCGAGCGGGGCTTCGTCGAGATCGAGACGCCGATCCTGTTCAAGACCACCCCCGAGGGAGCGCGCGACTACCTGGTGCCCAGCCGCGTCCATCCCGGCAAGTTCTACGCCCTTCCCCAGTCGCCGCAGCAACTGAAACAACTGCTGATGGTCGCCGGCTTCGAACGCTACTTCCAGATCGCCCGCTGCTTCCGTGACGAAGACCAGCGCGGCGACCGCCAGCCGGAGTTCACCCAACTCGACCTGGAGATGAGTTTCGTCGAACGGGAAGACGTGATGGCGCTGATCGAGGAGATGATCATCCACCTGGTCGAGACCTGCTCCGACCGGCAGCTGCTGACCAAACCCTTCCCCCGCCTCACCTATGCTGAGGCGATGGCCCGCTTCGGCACCGACCGGCCGGACCTGCGCTTCGGCATGGAACTGGTGGACCTCTCCGACCTGGCGGCGACGTACGAGTTCCGCCTCTTCCGCGACGCGGTCGCCGCGGGCGGGCAGGTAAAGGGGCTGCGCGCCCCCGGCTGCGCGGGCTACAGCCGCCGCGAACTGGACAACCTGACCGCGCTGGCGCAAAAAGAAGGGGCCGCGGGGCTGGCATGGCTGGCGCTGGGGCCGGACGGCGCGGTGCGCTCCTCCTTCGCCAGGTATCTGAGCCCGGAGCAGACCGCGGCGCTCGTGGCCCGGCTGGGGGGGCAGCCGGGCGACCTGCTGCTCCTGGTCGCCGACCGACCACGGGTGGTGGCGGCGGCGCTGAGCAGCCTCCGCCTGGAACTGGGCGAACGGCTGGGGCTGCGCGACCGCCGCGTCCTGGCCTGCTGCTGGGTGATTGACTTCCCGCTCTTCGAGTGGAACGAGGAGGAGCAGCGCTGGGACCCCAGCCATCACCTCTTCACCGCGCCGATGGCGGAGGACCTGCCGCTGCTGGACACCGCGCCCGGCCAGGCGCGCGGTCAGCAGTATGACCTGGTGATCAACGGCGAGGAGACCGGCGGCGGGAGCATCCGTATCCACCGCCGCGAGGTGCAGGAGAAGGTCTTCCAGTTGATCGGCCTCGACCTGGAGACGGCGCGCGAGCGCTTCGGCCACATGCTGGAAGCCTTCGAGTACGGCACCCCACCCCACGGCGGCATCGCCCCAGGCATTGACCGGCTGGTGATGCTCCTGGCCGGCGAGTCCAACATCCGCGAGGTGATGGCCTTCCCCAAGACCCTGCAGGCCACCGACCTGATGGCCGGCGCGCCCTCCCCCGCGGACCCCAAACAACTGGCGGAACTCCACATCCGTCTGGTGGAGGAACAGTAGGGATGGGCGACGTCTATCCTGCCGCGCCGCGCCAGACGGCCCAGGTGCTCTTCCCCGACGGCCGCGCCTTCGAGGCGCCGCTCGGCACGCCCGTCGAGGCTTACATCCGCGCGGCCTACCCCGACCACCCTGTGCCGATCGTCGCTGCGCTGGTGGATGGCGACCTGCGCGAACTGAACCACCCCCTCGAACGGGACGCCCGCGTCGCCCCGGTCTTCCTGTCCGACTCCGACGGGGTGCGCATCTACCGCCGCTCGCTGGCCTTCCTGATGATCACCGCCATCTCCGAACTCTTCCCCGACGTGCAGGTGGAGGTGGACCACTCGGTGCCCTTCGGCGGCTACTTCTGCCGCGTGATGAACCGGGCCAACTTCACCCCGGCGGAACTGGCGGCGGTCGAGGCGCGCATGTACGCCATCGCGGCAGAGGACGCGCCCATTGAAAAGGAGCGCGTGCCTGTCGAGGAGGCCCTTGCGCTGTTCGAGGGTCGCGGCGAGCAGGATAAGGTACGCCTGCTTTCCCGCCGGCGCAAGGACTACCTGGTGCTCTACCGCCTGCACGACTTCCGGGACTATTTCCACGGCTACATGGTGCCTCGTACCAGTTACCTCTGTTACTTTGCCCTCCACCCCGCCCACCGGGGCTTCATCCTCCAGTATCCGCGGCGCCACCAGCCGACGCAGTTGCTGCCCTATGTGGACTACCCGCACCTGCAGGCGGTCTTTCAGGAGTACGGCGACTGGCTGCGCCTGCTGGAGGTGGAGAACGTCGGCAGCCTCAACGAGGCGGTAGAGACCGGCCGCATCCGCGAGGTCATCCTGGTCTCCGAGGCGCTGCACGAGGAGCGCATCGCCCACGTCGCCGGGGAGATCGCCGACCAGCACGAGCAGGTGCGGGTGGTGCTCATCGCCGGCCCCTCCGCCTCCGGCAAGACCACCTTCTCCAAGCGCCTCTCGGTCCAGTTGCTGGCCCACGGCCTGCAGCCTTTCCCGCTGGCGATGGACGATTACTTTGTGGATCGCGAACGGACGCCGCGGGATGAGCACGGCCAATATGACTTCGAGTCCTTGCAGGCGCTCGACCTGCGGTTATTCAATGAGCAGTTGCAGGCGCTGCTGGAGGGACAGGAGGTCACCCTGCCGCGCTTCGACTTCCAGAACGGCGTCCGGCGGGAGGGGGAGACGGTGCGCCTGGGGGCCGACCACATCATCCTGGTGGAGGGGATTCACGGGCTGAACCCCGACCTGGTATCCTCCATCCCGCGCCAGCGCACCTTCCGCATCTACGTCTCGGCGCTGACGCAGTTGAACATTGACCGGCACAACCGCGTGCCCACCACCGACACGCGGCTGATCCGGCGCATCGTCCGCGACGCCGCGACCCGCGGCTACACCGCCGAAGAGACGCTGGAGCGCTGGGAGAGTGTGCGGCGAGGGGAGAAGCGGTACATCTTCCCCTACCAGGAACACGCCGATGTGATGTTCAACTCGGCGCTGGTCTACGAACTGGCGGTGCTCAAGCCGCTGGCGGAGCCGCTGCTGCTGCAGGTGGAGCCGTACAGTCCACGGCGGGTGGAGAGCAAGCGGCTGATGGCCTTCCTGGAGTGGTTCGCCCCCTGCCCGCCCGACCTGGTGCCGGACAACTCGATCCTGCGCGAGTTCATCGGCGGCTCGATCCTGCAGGATTATGTGCCCCGGGTGACGCGGTGACACAGCGCATCTCCGCGTCTCCCCCTCTGCGCGTCACTGATAGATCACCAGCGTCGGCGGCGGGACGAGGCCCAGCACCTCCGCCGGCGTCATCACCGGCGTGTCGTAGTCGTAGAACACCTTGAACCCGCCGTACTCGAAGCCGGTCTCCCCGCGGTACTGGTTGTAGTCCCCGATCTTCGCCGAAGGCCCCCCGAAGCCGTCAGCATCCCAGATCAGATCCACGCAGGGATAATCCACGATGCACTCTTTCTGGGTGATCATGCGATTGTCGAACTGGTGGATGATCAGGATGCGCCGCTGGCCGGTGGCGCGGGCGATGGCCTCCAGGCGGGCCTGTACCTGGTTGATCCGCGGCCCGCTGATCTGCCCCAGGTCGGTCCCAGGCACGTGCCCCTCTTCCACCATCAGGAACTCCGGGTCCACCGCCAGGAAGACATATGGCTCCATCAGGAACGGCTCGATCAGGTCCAGTTCCGTGTCCAGGTCAGAGTGACCGGCCTGGACGTCGAGGAAGGCCCAGCCGCCCGCGTTGTGGATGGC
>DAOTYX010000149.1:0-9996 GCA_034434635.1 Anaerolineae bacterium
TCGCCGCAGTCCAAATCGCCGCAGTCCAAATCGCCGCAGCCCAAGCCGCCGCAGTCCAGGCCGCCGCAGTCCAAAAGGGCCGGTTTATAGTGTGACGCTCTCCCCCGGCTGCAACACCACCGGTTCGGCCTGGGTCTCACGACGCACCTGCTCGGCCCAGGCGTGGGGGTCCTGGCGGACAACGTCGAAGGTGTTGTAGTGGATCGGCACCACCTTCTGCGGCTGGATCAGTTTGACGGCACGCAGCGCATCCTCCGGCCCCATGGTGTAGTTGTCCCCGATGGGCAGGAAGGCCAGGGATACGCCCTCCTCACCGATCAGTTTCATGTCGTAAAAGAGGCCGGTGTCGCCAGCCAGGTAGACCTTGCGCTCGCCAGCGGTGATGAGGAAACCGCAGGGATTGCCGCCGTAGGAACCGTCGGGCAGGGCGGAACCGTGATGCGCGATGGTCAACTTGAGGTAGCCGAAGGGGTAGTGATCCCCCCCGCCGATGTGTTGAGAGTGAACGTTGCTGTACCCCTGCTTCTGAAACCAGGTGCAGATCTCGTAGTTGCTGATGATTGTGGCCCCGCTACGGCGGGCGATCTTCAGGGCATCTCCCACATGGTCGCCATGGCCATGGGAGACCAGAATGTAGTGGGGTTGCAGGCGATCCGGCGAGACGGTGGCCGCCGGGTTCCCGCTAAGGAAAGGGTCCGCCAGCAGGCGATGCTCCCCTATCTCCAACCCGATACAGGCATGACCATACCAGGTGGCTTTGATAGACATCTTGTCCTCCTTAATCCTCTGCTAACTCATCACCGCCCCGGGCGACTGGACGGAGGCACAGGCCTCCGGGCGAGTCTGGCGGGGGCTCCCCTGCGTGTTGGGGAGAAAGCGGAGATAGCGAGTGGTGGCGGCGGACAGATCGGCATATTCGCCGCGGTACTCTGGGGGCAGGAGAGCGGCGATCTGGTACATGATCTCGTCAGTCATCTGCTGACGCACCTCGCGGGTGATCTGCACCCCGCGCGGGTCCAGGCAGAACATCGGCCCCACGACGATGTGGAAGTCGGTGCGCTTCAGCCGCTTCAGGTTCGAATGGAACTTCTCCCCGCCGTAGTAGGCGATGGGCAAGATCGGCGCTCCACTGCGCAGGGCGAGCACGACCGCGCCGGGCTTGCCACGGCGGAGCCGGCCGTCGCCGCTGCGGGTGCCTTCGGGGGCCACGGCCAGGATTCCGCCGTCCCGGAGCACCTCCAATCCCCGCCGAAAAGCGGTGACGTCTGCCTCGCCGCGGCGGATGGGGATGGCATCGTTGATCGTGAACAGCGCCCCGATGAGTGGATTGTCCCAGGTCTCCACTTTGGCGAAGCCGGTCACCGGGCGTGGCATCAGGTGGGTGAAAAGCAACGGCACATCCAGGAAGTTGACGTGGTTGGCGACGATGATCAGCGGCCCGTGGGTCGGCACTCGCGTCAGTTGTGCATCGTCCACCCGGCAGAGGATGCGGCCCAGCCGCCTGATCACGGGGTTCACCACACGACGCGCCGTCTTCATGATGGGGCTCCTTTGGCCGGGGCGACGGTCTCGACGAGGCCAGGGAGGAGGCGCAGTTCCAGTTGCGTCGCCTCGGTACACAGCGTCTCACCATCGGCGTGAGCGGGCAGGGTTCCTTCCACAGCCGTGACGGTGACCTGCTGGGCGCGCGCCATGCGAATCGGCTCCTGGCCGACCTGCGTGCCGCGCATGAAGTGGAAGATGAGGGCGAAGATGCGCGCGCGGCTCACCTGGCGGGCGATGCACAGGTCGAACCAGCCGTCGTCGGTGCGGCTCTCGGGGGCCATGAAGAAGCCACCGCCCATGCGCCGCCCGTTCATCACCGAGACCATCAGCGACGGCTGGGTGAGGGTCTGGCCGTCGTACTCGATGCGCACGAGCGGCGCTTTGTAGTACAGGAAGATGGTCTTGAGCGCGGCGACGACGTAGTTCAAGAAGCCGCGCAGGCGGGTCATCCGCGCGGCCACGAAGCCCACCACAGCGTCGAAGCCGACACCGACGCCGTTACCGAAGTAGCGGCCTTCCGGGTAGAGGCCGCCGATAGCCAGCCCCACATCCACGCGCCGGCGGCGGCCGTGCGCCAGCGCCAGGCAGCCCTCCTCGAGGGTGGTGGGCAAACCCCAGCCGTAGGCGAAGTCGTTGCCGCGTCCGGCGCACAGCACGCCCAGCGCGCATCCCTCTCCCCGACCCGCCGCCTGAGCGCGCACCAGGCCGTTGAGTACTTCGTTGGCCGTCCCGTCGCCGCCCACGGCGACAACGACCCGGCAACCCTGCGCGGCGGCCTCCGCGGCCAGGTCCGCGGCGTGCCAGGGGCGCTCGGTGCGCACGATGTCGAAATCCACCCCCTGTTCGCTGAGCACCTGCGTGATGTAGGGGATGCTTCGTTCGCCGTTTCCTCGCCCGGCGATAGGGTTGACAATAAGACGGTATGGGGCGTTCATATGTAGAACCTCTCGGGGTCAATCTCTTCGCGCAGGAGGCGCAGTTCCTCTGCCGTGGGCGGGTCGTTCTGGCCCACCTCCGGCGGGATGATCAGTTCGAAGCCGGTGTTTTCGATCACCTGCTCCACCGTCACGCCGGGATTGGTGGCGAGCAGGGTCATGCGTTTGGTGGCCTCGTCGAAGCCCAGCAGGGCCAGCGTGCTCACCACGCGGTAGGGGCCGGTGTTGGGAGGCAGCCCGGCGGCCTCACGCGCCCCTGGCCCGGTCAGGTAGCCGGGGGTGGTGATGAAATCCACCTTCGGCACGAAGCGGAGTTTGTCGTGGCGGATGATGGTGATGGTGCGCCAGCAGAGGGAACCGACATCGTTGGCTCCGCCGGAGCCGGGCAGGCGCACCTTGGGCGGGTGGTGGCGCGGACCGATAATCGTCGAGTTGAGGTTGCCATAGGGGTCAATCTGCGCCCCGCCCAGGAAGCCGTAGTCAATGAAACCGCGCGCTGCGGTCTCCATGGTGTCGCAGATGCCGGAGGCGACCAGGCCCCGGTAGAAGGTGCGGCTCTCGCCCACCGCGCGCGGCAGTCGTTTCAGTTGTGCGCCCGTGCCGCCGAACTCGAAGACGGCGACCAGGTTGGGCGCGTGCATGCGCTGCGCCAGGCTGGCCGCCAGCATCGGGATGCCGGTGCCGATGAAGGCGGTGACGTTGTCGGGCATCTGCCGCGCGGCCAGGCAGATCAGCAGTTCGGTAGGGTTGTAGGTGTTCTCGCTCATCATCGCCCCTCCGCGGCAGCGCGCGCCGCCGCCAGTCGCTCCTGGCCGATCAGCGCCAGGTACTCCTCGTGGTTGGCCACGCTGTAGACATACTTCTGAAGATAAGCCTGGGTGCCCTCTTCCGTCTGGAAGGATTCCACCCACTCCCGCAACTGTTCCTCGTCCCGGCCGTACATATAGACCATCTCGCCGGGGTAGGAGCCGAAGGGGGCGTGAACCACCGCGTCCACCAGGTAGTAGGGGATGATGGTCCGCTCCGGGTAGCGGCGGATCTCCTCCGTGTCCACGATCTCCTCGGCGCTGATGATCAGCCGCTTGCTGGCGCGGGCCAGTTCGAAAGCGAAGCCGGAGATGCCCTCGATCTGGGCATTGCCGTACCGGTCGGCGCGGTGGACGTGGATGAGGCCCACGTCGAGGATCAGCGCGGGGATGAGGCAGACCTTCTGGCCGGTGAAGGGGCACTCGGCCACTTTGGCCGCGCTGTAGCGGAGCGTGTCTGTGCCCAGCATCGAGCGCACGGGGATGAAGGGGACGCCCATCGAGGTCGCTTTGAAGCGCCAGGTGATGCCGCCGTTCGACCACTCGACGACCTTCTCCACCCGCCCGCTCTCCACCTCGCGGCGCAAGGCGCTGGAGGTGCCGTACACCTCCAGGCCGATGTAGGTGATGTCCAGCGTCTTGACCAGGTGCGCCCCCAGCAACAGGTCCAGTTCCATCACCCCCTGCCCGGCGATGCGCAGGTCCTTCTTCCCCTGCCGCACGACCTCACGGGCCAGGCTCATCGGACAGCGGACGGTGCCGTAGAGTTCCGTGCCCAGGTAGCAGCCGTCGGTGACGAAGCGAGCAATGGCCTCCTGCTCGGTCATCCGCTTGTCCACCAGCGCCCGGCTCTTCTTCTCGCGGTTCCATTCGCGGAAGCCGTCCAGATCGGGCGGTTGGATCAGTTCACCGATCCCTGATTCGACGATGTTCACCCTGCACCTCCTTGTCTTGGCGTGGTTGTTCTCGGACTTCTAGAGTCGTTGTCTATTCTCCCCCGAACACCTTCAGCCATTCCTCCACATCTCCTGCTGTCTCCGGCTTCTCGGCTTCCCCGCGTGCCGGGAGGGTCAGTTGACGGGCGAAGGCCTCCGCGGTTATCGCGCGCGCCCCGCGCGCCTGCGCCGCAGCCCGGATGGCGCGGTCGGACGAGATGACCAGCAACCCGGCGGGGTCCCGCTCCTGGCGTAAGAGATGACGGATGAGCGCGTCGGCGTTGCTGCCGGTGGGGGCAAAGATCACCTTCACTTCTGGCGAGGAGAGGGTACGCGAAGGACCGCCCGGCAGCCCGCTGTCAAAGACCACCGTCGCGCGGCGGCGATGGCGAAGACAGTATCGCCGTACCCGCTGCACCAGCGCGGCCTCATCGTCGGGGTCGGCCAGGCTCACCCCTTCCATCTTTCCAATCAGGTTATGGCCGTCAATCAACAGCGGCATAACGATTCGCCTGCGGACGATTGACCACAGACCACTGACTACAGGCCACTGTCGTCCGTGGTCCGCCGTCTTGTCGTCTCATATCAGTATAGCATAGTTGCCCAGACGGGCAATTGACCTGTAACCGTCCTGTAACCCACACGGCCATCAAGTCGTCTACCATGAAAAGCGGTGATAGACCTCGGGGGGTCTGTGTTCATGCGCGGGCCAGGCTGACCCGCCTTCTCCACGCAAAGGAGGTGTACGATGAAAGCACGTGTCCTTTCCAGTGCCGCGGCCGTCGTGCTGATCATGCTGTGCTCCGTGGCCGTTGTCCCAACCTACGCGGCTGATCCTCCCAACACCTATACCTCGATCGTCGTCAGCGACATCACCTCCGGCGCGCCGGTTGTGGGTTCCACCTTCACCACCGACCTGATCGTCTCCATCAGCAACAGCGCCACCCCGCCGGTCGGTGTGATGGGGGTGGAATTGTGGATACCGTTCAACCCCACTACCGTCGTCGTGGATGACGAGGATGACAACCCTGCCAACGGCACGCAGGTCAAGATCGTCCCCGGCTTCTTCGACGGCAGCCTGGTCGTGGGCGCCAACCTGGTCTACATGGCCGCCCCGCCCATTCCTCACCCGCCGGAGTGCGACGTGTGGGCCTGCATCCACATCGCTCTCAGCCATACCGGCGGGTCGGGCGCGATCGTCAATCGTACAGGCCGCGTGGCCACGGTGACCTGGGCTGGTGTGGCGACAGGGCCGACCAACATCGGGGTGGCCATCGTCGGTACCGGCCTGCCGCCGGGAACGGTGCTTTCGGACATCAACGGCAACCCCATCCCCATCAACAGCGTCTCCGTGCCGACGATCCAGGTCATTGACGCTGGCGTCATCCGTGGTGTGGTGCACCGCCAGGGCACGGCTACCGATCACGCCAACATTGACGTGGTGGCCATCTCCTTGAGCGGCGGCGGCGTGGTCGCCACCGCGGTCACCGCCGCGGACGGCTCCTTCGACCTGCCGGTGCCGCTGGGCGCGACCTACCTGGTGCGGGCCTCCTACAACGGCTACCTGGACACGCAGAAGAGCTCCGTCTACGTCGTCGGCGCGACGGTGAACATCGGCACAACGACCATGCGCGGGGGAGATACCAACCACGACAACAGCGTCAACATCCTGGACATCGTCTCCATCGTCGGGAAGTTCGGCCTTTCTGGCCTGCCGGCTACCGACCCACAGGACATCAACGATGACGGCACGGTGAACATCCTCGACCTGACGGTGGCGGCAGGGAACTTCGGCCGCGCAGGCCCGACGATCTGGACGCCGTAGTTTCGTTGCCAGTAGAGAAGCGATGAACCGCTACCTGAAGTCTCTGCGCTTGCGGCGCTCTCTGGGGTGGATGATGCGGCTGCGACGGGCGGCGGTCCGCACCCCCAGACGGCGCGACCGCATGGCTTCCCTGTCGCAGAGGAGTCAGGCCCTTTCCAGGCCCGGAGGTGAACAATGAAGGCAAGAATGCAAACCATCGCCTGTGTCCTGGCCCTATGTGGCCTGCTGGTCGGTCTGCTGCCCCAGGCGGCCCTGGCGCAGGGGACCGCGGTCGTGAGGTTTGACCCCTCTGCTGCAACGGTGGCGGTGGGGAGCACGGTGACCGTGACGGTGCGGGTGGAGGGGGTCAGCAACCTGCGCGGCGTGGAGTTCCACATCACCTTCGACCCGAACCTCCTCTCGGTGGTGGACACCGACAGCACCCGTGACGGCGTGCAGGTGGCCCTGGGGCCGTTCCTCAGCCCGGATTACCCGGTGCAGAACGAGGTGAACCTGACCACCGGCCAGTTGGACTTCGCCTACAGCCAGTTGCCGCCCTCGACGCCGGTCAGCGGCAGCGGCGTGCTGGCGACCATCACCTTTGTCGGGCGCGCGGCGGGCACCTCTCCTCTCAACTTCTCCAGCGTGATCCTGGCCGATGCCGCCGCCGTTCCCATCACCAACACCGCGCAGAACGGCCAGGTGACGGTGACGTCTGGGGCGACGGCGACGCCCCCGCCGGCCACGCCGACGCCCACTCCTGCGGCTACTCCGACCCCGCCGGCGGGTACGGTGCTGACCCTGAGCCCGCAGAGCGCGGCGGTGGCGCTGGGTGGAACGGTGACGGTGAAGTTGCGGGTGACCGGTGCGGCCAACCTCTACGGCGTCGAGGTGCACCTGACCCACGGCAGCGGCATTGACGTGACGGCTCTGACGCCGGGGCCGTGTGTGGCGAGTGTGGTGGCGCAGAACTCGGTGGCGGACAATCGGGTGGATTACGCGGCCAGCCTGCAGGCTCCCGCCCCAGCGGTCAACGGTGACTGTGACCTGGCGACGCTCACCGTCCGCGGCCTGGCCGCCGGGACGCACTCCCTCCAGTTCACGGGGGCCATCCTCTCCAACTCCAGCGGCCAGCCGCTGGCGGTCACGACGGTCAACGGGACGGTGGTGGTGGCCGGGCCGACGACCACTCCGTCCCCGGCAGGTTGCTCCAACGTCCTGGGGTATCACGTGGTGCAGCGGGGGGAAACCCTCTACGCCATCGGGCGGGCTTACGGCGTGCGACCGGACGGGATCGCCTACTGCAACCACATCGTCAACCCCAACAGCCTCTACGTGGGCACACGGCTGGCGATCCCCAACATCCCGTGGTGGCCCATCCCGCCGGGACCGGTGGCCCGGCGGCAGTTTGGCGGCACGGTGCCGACCTGTCGCTACTACCACACCGTCCAATGGGGCGAGACGCTGTTCCGCATCTCCATGCGCTACGGGGTGAGCGTGTGGGCCATCGCGCAGGCCAACACCATCTACAACCTGAACTACATCCGCACGGGGCAGGTGTTGTGCATACCCTGAGGTGACGCGGAGATAAGGGAAGGGCGCAAAGAGCCCGGAGAAGCCCGGCGCTCTTTGCGCCCTTCTGTCATACGCTGTACTTCACGCCTTCCTGGGCCACGGTGACCTGTGAGGCCCCCTCGGCGCGTAGCCCGTCGGCCAGAGCGGCGGCGGGTTCCGGGTCGCCGTGCACGACGAAGACGTGCCGGGTACCGGACAGGATCGGTCGCGCCCACGACAGCAACTCCTGCCGGTCCGCGTGGGCGCTGTAACCGTTGATCACCACCACCCGCGCCCGCCGGTCGTACTCCTCGCCGAAGATACGCACCCGTGGCTCGAGGTCCACCAACCGCCTTCCCAGGGTGTTGGGCGCCTGCCAGCCGACGATCAGCACCGTGTTGCGCGGGTCGCCGATGTTGTGCTTGAGGTGATGTAACACCCGTCCCGCCTCGCACATCCCCGAAGCGCTGATGATCACCGCCGGGCCGGGCAGGTCGTTCAGCCGTTTCGAGTCCTCCACGTTGCGCACGTACCGCAGACGGTCGAAGCCGAAGGGGTCCGGATGGTGATCCTCGATGATGAACTGGTGCAGTTCCTCGTCATAGCACTCCGGGTGGAGGCGGAAGATCTCGGTCACGTCCACCGCCAGCGGGCTATCCACGAAGATGGGGACATTGGGGATAGCCTTCTGGAGGTTCAGGCGATGGAGGCTATAGACCAGTTCCTGCGTGCGGCCCACAGCGAAGGCGGGGATGATGACCTTGCCGCCGTTGGCGCAGGTCTCGGAGACCGTCTGTCGGAGTTCCTCCTCTGCCTCTGCCGGCGCAGCGTGGAGCCGGTCGCCGTAGGTCGCCTCGGTGATCAGCAGGTCGGCGGGCGGGGCAGGGGTGGGGTCGCGCAGGATGGGCAGGTTGCGGCGTCCCAGGTCACCGGTGAAGAGCAGGCGGGTGTGGCGCCCGTGTTCCTCGATCTCCAGGAGGATGATGGCCGAACCCAGGATGTGGCCGGCGTCCAGAAAGGTCGCCGTGACTCCGGGGGCCACGAGGAGGGGGCGGTTGTAACTCACGCCGACGAAGTGGTTGAGGCTGGCGATGGCGTCGGCCTGAGTGTAGAGGGGGCGGACGGGCGGCTCACCCCGCCGCTCCCGCTTCTTGTTGACGTAGGCGGCGTCCTGCTCCTGGATGGAGGCGGAGTCGCGCAGCATCGCGGCGCACAGGGCGCGGGTGGCGAAGGTGGTGAAGATGGGGCCACGAAAGCCGCTGCGCACCAGGGTGGGGATGTTGCCGGAGTGGTCAATGTGGGCGTGCGAGAGGAGCATCACGTCCACCGCGGCGGCGTCGAAGGGGAGGTTGCGGTTCCGCTCGAAGGACTCCTGTCGCCGACCCTGGAACAGGCCGCATTCCAGGAGGATACGGCTGCCGTTGACCCCGATCAGGTGCTGAGAGCCGGTGACCGTCTGCGCCGCGCCAAGGAACCGGATTTCCACGGATCACCTCTTCCGATGTGGAGAGCCTCCCGCCGCTCGCCGTCCGTGAAGGACGCGCAGGATGTCAGGGCCGTAGGTGCGGCGTTTCCAGGGGCCAAACCCCTCGATGCCCTCCATCTCCTCCAGGGACTGGGGGGCGCGCTCCGCCAGCGCCCAGAGCGTGGCGTTCGAGATCACCACGTCGGTATCCACCCCGCGTCGGGCAGCCACCTGCGCCCGCCAGGCGCGCAGCGCGTGATGACGGGCCATCACCGCCTCTCGGGGACGGGAGGAACAGGGTGGTGGTTCGGGGGGCGACTCCTTCTCTCCCTGCGCTATCGCTGCCAACAGGGACGCGCCATAGCGACGCGCCAGGTAAGGAGAGATACCGCGGATGGTCATCAACCCCGCCGTGCTGCGCGGCCGGCTGCGGGCTAACGCCAGCAACGCCGTGTTGCTCAAGACCTTGAACGGGGGACGGTCCTGCTCCTGCGCCACGCGGTCGCGCCAGCAGTAGACCTCCCACAGCACTGCCTGCTCCGTTCCGTTCAGGTCGTGCACCCCCTTGACCCGCCAGAAGGCCTCTGGACCAAAGGGGGAATGGGCTGGCGGGGTCTGGGTGAGCAGGGCGAAGACCTCGGCGGCTTCCTCGGTCCGCCCGGTCCGTTCCAGTCCCTTTCGCTGTATCTCCTGGAGTGCCAGCAGGTGATGCGTGTCGAGGCAGGCGTAGGCGAGCGCCTCGGGCCGCAGTGGACGCTCACCCCAGTCGTATCGCTGGTAGCGCTTGTCGGTGTGCACGCCGAAGTGCTCCCACAGCAGGTCGCCCAGCCCCACCCGCGGCCAGCCGAGGATGCGTGCAGCCCACATCGTGTCGAACAGGTTGGCGAAGTGGAAGCCAAAGTCCCGCTTCAGGCCGGCGATGTCCTGCTCGGCGGCGTGAAAGACCTTCTGC
>DAOTYX010000150.1:0-46797 GCA_034434635.1 Anaerolineae bacterium
GCGGGAACGGTCGGGGGGCGAGTGATCGCCCCCCGGTTCATCATCCCACAACCCGCCCTTCGCTGGCCAGCGCCACCCGGTCGCCTACCTCCAGCGCCTCCAGAGGCTTCTCCGTGGGCGCGCGCGCCGTCGAGAGCAGGTGAATCTCCTCCCCTGGCGTGGCAAAACGGCGATCCACGTAGGCCATACCGACCAGATAGCCGTCCGTGTCCATCGCGCAGGAGGTCACCTGGCCGATGACCCGCCCCTTGCGGTCCACCACGCGGTCCCCTGGGTCGGGCATCGGCACGCCCCGTTCATTGAGCCGGAAACGCACGACGGTCATCTTGCGCTGCGCGGCGTGGGCGCGGAAAGGCTCTCTGCCGATGAAGAAGGGCTTGTAGAGTTTCACATACCCCTCAAGACCCGCGTCATCGGGCCGCAGGTCGAGAGGGCCAGCCAGTTCGTGCCCCCAGAGGGGCAACCCGGCCTCGATGCGCAGCGAGTCGCGCGCCGCCAGTCCCACCGGACGCAGGCCGAACGGCGCGCCGAACTCCAACAGCACCTCCCACAGCAGGCCCGCCCACTCGGGGTGGACGAACAGTTCGAAGCCCATCTTCTCGCCCGTGTAGCCGGTGCGAGCGATGATCAGGTCGAACACGCCGCCGGGGGCAGCGGGCCACGGCCAGCCCACCTCGATGAGTTCCGTGCGCTCCATCCCCAACAGCAGGCCCCGGATCTGCCCGGTGGCCGGCCCCTGGGGTGAGGCATCCAGCCAGGCCAGGAGGATGTCCCGGGCACGCGGCCCCTGCAACGCCAGGTCCACCCGCGCCAGATGCTCCTGTCCCGGCGCGCGCAGGTCGGTCAGTTCGGCGCGAAAGGAGGGGCGCACCCAGGGGCGGTCGGCATCCAGGCGGACCTGCCCCTCATTCACCGCGTTCAACCAGGCCCAGTCCTTCGCCGTGTTGGCGGCGTTGACCACCAGCATGTACCGTCCCGGGCCGCGCATATAGATGAGCAGGTCATCCAGCACCCGCCCCTCGACATCGAGCAGGAAGGCGTAGAGGGACTGTCCGGGGCGCAAGTGATTGACATCGTTCGTCGTCACCAGGTCAAGAAAGGCAGCAGCAAAGGGGCCGGAGACCTCGAAGATGCCCATGTGCCCCACATCGAACAGGCCCGCCGCCCCGCGCACTGCGCGGTGTTCATCCAGGACGGGGCCGTAGCGCAAGGGCATCTCCCAACCGGCGAAGGGTACGAAGTGGGCGCCCAGCCTCTCGTGAGCGGCATAGAGGGGGGTACGCAAAAGGGCAGCCGCTTCCGGTTCCTGCCAGGAGAAAAGAGGCAGTGGTTCGCCTCTCGGCTCCGCCCTTCGGTGAGCAGAGAGGCCCACATAGTACGGCTTGGGCGATGGCGGGGGGACGAACTCCCCCTCCGGCGACGCAGGAAGCGTTTCCTTCAACTCGCCCAGGTTGCGTACCACCACCGGTCCGGGCAGTTTGGCCTGCAGGTCGGCGGGGTCGAACCGCACGTAACCATCCGAGAGGTCGCGCAGCCAGGCCAGCGCCCGCGGCACCCGATCGGCGGGCAGGGCCAGATGATAACGCTGATGCTGAAAGCCAGGACGACGCAGGAAGCCACGCGCCATCACCCGCCCGTCGGCTTCCAACAGCGTGACCGGTTGCCAGGCATCCTGCTGAACGTTGCCGATCTCCTCCACCAGCGCCATGTCGAGGAAGGTGGCGACGGCGTTCCCCTCCAGTTCCACCAGGCCCCACTCTCCCTGCGGCGGACGGGTGTCGGTGACCAGGCAATGATGCGGGTAACCACTGCAGGCCACCGGCTCGTCCGTCCCGCCCCGCGCCGCCAGTTCCGCTACCGCCAGGCGGGCCTCCTCCAGCGCGTCGAAGGCCACCTTGCCGCGGTAGACGGGGCCGTGTTGACCGGGATAAGTGTAGGGGATCACCGCCCGCAGCGTCGAGGCGATGAGATGGGCCAGTTCCTGCATCTCTGGCTCCTTGAAGCCCCGCTGGGTAACCCAGGGGGTGCCCAGGCGGATGCCGCTGGCCAGCGCCGGAGAGTTGTCGCCGGGGATGGTGTTGCGGTTGCAGACGATGCCCACCAGGTCGAGCACGCGGGCAGCGGTGTCGCCCAGCAGCGGCTCGCCGAACGGCCCGCGCACGGTCTTGCAGTCCACCAGCAGGAGATGACTGTCGGTGCCGCCGTGGGGCACGCGCAACCCCTCCTCGGTCAACGCGCGGGCCAGGGCCCTGGCGTTGGCGACAATCTGATGCTGCAGCGCGCGGAAAGGTTCGCTGCGGGCCAGGCGGAAGGCCACCGCCATCGCCACGAACTTGTTGACGTGCGGCCCTCCCTGCAGGCCGGGGAAGACCGCGTGGTCAATGCGCCGCGCCAGCAGCGGGTCGGTGGTGAGGATACAGGCGCCCCGTGGCCCGCACAGGGTCTTATGGGTGGTGAAGGTGATGACGTGAGCGTGTCCCAGCGGTGAAGGGTAAGCCCCTGCAGCGACCATTCCGGCCACGTGGGCGATGTCCGCCAGCAGATACGCCCCCACCCGGTCAGCGATCTGACGGAACTTGGCCCAGTTGGGCACACGGGGATAGGAAGTGTAGCCCGCGACGATGATCTTGGGCCGATGCTCCAGCGCCAGGTCCTCGATCTGGTCGTAGTCGAGCAGTTCGGTGCGCGGGTCCACCGTGTAAGAGACCGCCCGATACCGCTGACCAGAGACGTTGGCCGGGCTGCCGTGAGTGAGATGGCCGCCGTGGCCCAACGCCATGCCCATGATGACATCCCCCGGCTTCAGCAATGCCTCGTAGACGGCGATGTTGGCCGGCGCACCGGAGAGGGGCTGCACGTTGACGTAGATGCGGTCGGCGGGCAGGTCGTCGGTGGCGAAGGCCTCCGCGCAGCGCCGCCGGGCCAGCGCCTCGGCCACATCGGCATACTCGGTGCCCATGTAGTAGCGGAGGTCGCCGTAGCGGCGGTAGAAGGCCATGTGCGACTCGTAGTCGAGGATCTGCCCCTCAGGCATCCAGCGGGTCTCCGGCAACGGGTAGCCTTCGGCGTAGATGTTGGTGAAGACCGAGCCGAGGGCCTGGCGCACCGCACGGGGGGTAGCGCTCTCGGAAGGGATGAGGATCAGTTTACGCGCCTGTCGCTCGGCCTCCAGGCCGATCAGCCGGGCCACTGCTGGGTCGAGTTCGTCCAGTTCTTCACGAAAGAGGTAATCGTCCATTTCCCCTCATGCCACTGCTCAGGTAGCACTGCGCTCATCCATCAACAAATCCCTCCCGGCAGCAGAGGACGCGGCCGGGAGGGAAGAGCACAAGAGGGACGACCGGCGCCGGTCAACTCACGCCGGTTCCCACCAGACGTAGATCAGCGCGTTACCAGTCCACTCGAAGTACTCGACGGTGATGGTATGATTCCCCGCCGTCATATACCGTTCGCCGCAGAAGGTGACCGCGTTGGTCAGGTGCCACTCGTCCACAACCACGGCCCCGTCCACGTAGATCCGCCCGCCGTCGTCAATCATCATGCAGAAGCGGTAAGTGTCGGCATTGAAATAGGCAGTGCGGGTCCAGCGGACAGAGAAATTGTCAGCCCAGACGCCAGGCATGGGAGAGCCGCTGCCCCACTCGAAGCCGATCGCGCCGACGTCCGCCTCGGCCACCGGCGGCTCGCGCAGGTCGGAGTTGTTGTAGTAGGCCCCATGCCAGACGGTGCTGGGGGCTGCGGTAGCGGTGGCGGTCGGGGTGGGCGTCACCGTGCCGTCAGAGAGGCGCTCCCACCAGAAATGGATGCGGGCGATCTCCACCCGGTCGTAGAACTCGACACGCAGGTCGTGGTTCCCGGCGGTCAGAGTGCGATCGGCGCTGAAGGTGCGCACCGCGCCATCTGTCCACTGGTCAATGATCAGCGTCCCGTCCACCCAGACCCGCACCCCGTCGTCCACGCGGGCGTAGAAGCGGTAGTTGCCCCCGGCGAAGTTGACCGTACGTGTCCAGCGGACGGAGAAGCCGTCCGCGTTCACGCCGGCCATCGGCGCCGCATTCCCCCAGTTGAAGTCAATGCTGGCGTCGTAACGGGTCGCGCAGGGCGGGTCGGTCAGGGTGAGGTTGTTGTAGTACTGGCCGTACCAACCGCCGCTGGGAGAGGGAGGAGGGGTGGTCGGGGCAGCGCCAGGGATGAGTAGCCGCTGGCCGACCCAGATGCGGTTCAGGTCGTAGATGCCATTGGCCTGGGCGATGGCCCAGACGCTGACACCGTAGCGGAGGGCGATGGAGGTGAGCGTCTCTCCCCGCTGCACCACGTGGATGAAGCCCGTCACCCCGCCGGTGGGAATGACCAGGCGCTGGCCCACGTAGATGCGGTTGGGGTTGACGATGCCGTTGGCCCGCGCCAGGGCCCACATGTCCACCCCGTAGTAACGGGCGATGCCGTAGAGCGTCTCGCCAGGACGCACCACGTGGATGATCGAGTCAGAGTGAGGGGCGGCAGAGATGACCGGGGCGAGGGTAAAGAGCAAGATAAACACAGTGACCACCGTCACCAGAAAGACCCACCTCTTGCCCATCCTTATTCCTCCTTGCGGAACAGACCCCGTTGAACGGACCACACACTACAGACGGCAGACCACCGGCTGCAGGCAGAGGTCTCTCGAAAGACCTGGCCTCGGAGATGGTGAGACGAGAGCGAACAGAGATCAGCTCAAGATACTCTGCATGCGCATCGCCAGGGCCATGTCGCCGCTGATCTTGATCTTGCCCTGCATGAAGGCCGAGACCGGGTTCAGTTGGCCGTTGGCCATAGCGATCAGGTCTTGCGCTGCCATCGCCAGCGTCACATTGGGGGTCACCGCAGCGGGGTCCTCCATGCTAATGGTGCCCTCCCTGATCGCCAGCGCGTACTTGCCTCCCCCCTCGCCGCTGAGGTCGAAGAGGAAGATACCGTTGATCCCCTGGATCTTGCTGGTATCGCTTTGAAGAATGTTGTCGAACAGTTCCTGCACGCTGCTAATGGCCATGGTTGTCCTCCTTACAGGGTTTCCTGGTTACGACACACAAGAGTATAGGATAAACGCCTGCGCTTGTCAATGGAGCAACGCAAAGGGTTACGTTTCAATTTAGAGACAGATTTTCACCATTGTCCAGGATGCCGGCGGGCAACCGGGCAGAGGGAATGGCCCGTGTTGATCGAAGAGGGCGCCCGAAACAGCCGAAGAGAGTCGGCGGATTGAGCAGATGAAACGGATTTCCCTGCCTTGCACAATGTCACAGGCAAGGTATAATCAGGGCCGTGTTGGTAGCCCTCTTCGCCGTCATCGGCATCGCAACTGGCGCCCTGGTCAACCGGCTGGCGGCGGACCTGCCGGCTCGCCATCCCCCGCGACGTCCCCGCTGCCCCTACTGCGGTACACCGCGCCCGTGGTATCACTGGGTCGCCCTGCCAGCGGCTGTGGCGAGACGGGACCGTTGCCCCCGGTGCGGCGCGCCGATCCCCCTGCGCTACCCCCTGGTCGAGTTAGCGCTGGGCTTCCTCTTCGGTTTTCTCTTCCTGCACTACGGGCTCACGCCGCAGTTCGGTTTCGCGGCCGCCTACACCGCCATCCTCGCCATCATCACCGTCACCGACCTGGAACGGCGGCTGATCCTCAACGTCGTCACCCTGCCGGCGATGGGATTGGCGCTGATCGGCTCCTTCTTCTTCCCTGGCCTCTCCTGGAAAAGTGCCCTCGTTGGCGGATTGCTCGGCTACGTCACCTTCTACCTGCTGATGGTCATCGGCAACGCGACGGTAGGACCGGGAGCGCTGGGGCAGGGAGACGTCAAGCTCGCCGCGCTGGTCGGGCTGATGACCGGCTTTCCGCTCGTCGTCGAAGCGCTCATCCTCACCATCCTCAGCGGCGGGCTGGTCAGCCTGCTGCTGGTCGTCACCCGCGTGCGCTCCCTGCGCGACCCGATTCCCTACGGCCCGTTCCTGGTCTTCGGCGGCTGGGTCACGATGCTGTGGGGCGTGGAAATCGCCCGCTGGTTTCTTTCTTGAGAGACGTGGCTGCGTAGAGACGTCGCTCTCAGGACATCAGCACCGCCTCGACCTGCTCCACCGCCCAATCCACCTCCTCGCGGGTGATGACCAGCGGTGGGGCCAGGCGGATCACCAGATCGTGCGTCTCCTTGCACAGCAGACCTCTTTCCTGCAGCGCCTCACAGAAACGCCGCGCGCCACCCGTCTCAGGCCACACTTCCACACCGATGAGCAGGCCCCGCCCACGCACCTGACGGACATAGCGGCTCTCAATGCGCTCCAGGCGGCCAAGGAAATAGGGACCGAGTTCCGCGGCCCGTTTGATCAACTCCTCCTCCACCAGCACCTTGAGCGCTTCGCGGGCCACCGCGCAACCCAGCGGGTTGCCGCCGAAGGTGGAGCCGTGCTCGCCTGGCTTGAACACCCCCAAGACCTGCCGCGAGGACAGCACCGCTGAAACCGGGTAGAACCCGCCAGAGAGAGCCTTGCCGACCAGCACCATGTCGGGCCGCACCCCCTCCCAATCACAGGCGAACAGCCGCCCGGTGCGACCCAACCCGGTCTGGATCTCGTCAGCAATAAACAGCACGTTGTGGCGGTCGCAGATCTCACGCGCCCGCTGCAGGTAGCCCGCAGGCGGGATGACCACCCCACCCTCTCCCTGAATCGGCTCGACCAGAAAGGCAGCGGTGTGCGGCGTGATGGCCGCTTCCAGCGCTTCACTGTCGCCGTAGGGAATGATCTTGAAGCCAGGCGTAAAGGGGCCAAATCCGTCACGATACAGCGGCTCAGTGGAGAAGCCCACAATGGTGATACTGCGCCCGTGGAAGTTGCCGGCGCAGACAATGACCTCGGCCTGGCTGTCGGGAATGCCTTTGACCATATAGGCCCACTTGCGCGCCGTCTTCAGCGCCGTCTCCACCGCCTCCGTGCCGGTGTTCATCGGCAGCATCATCTCATAGCCGGTCAACTCGCACAATTCCCGCTCCAGGAGCGGCAACTGGTCATTGCGAAAGGCACGCGAGGTCAGGGTCAGCCGCTCTGCCTGCTCCACCAGGGCGCGCAGGATGCGCGGGTGGCAGTGGCCCTGGTTGACGGCTGAATAGGCACTCAGGCAATCCATGTACCGGTTGCCATCCACATCCCAAACCCACACACCCTGTGCATGGGTAATGACGACATCCAGCGGCTTGTAGTTCCGCGCTCCGTACCGATCCTCCAGTGCAATGTACTCTTCTGTCCTCATATAGACCTCCTCGTCACGTCTCAGATGATGCGCATTGGGCCGCAAACCCTGTCCGAGATCAGATGTAGCCGTGCTCCTCCAGATAGGAAAGTACTTTCGCCACGCTCTGCTCCGGCGTCTCCTCGGCAGTGTGACAGATGATCTCCGCGTTCTCCGGCGGCTCATACGGGTCGGATATGCCGGTGAACTCCGGTATCTGACCCGCGATCGCCTTCTCATACAACCCTTTGACATCCCGCTGCATGCAGACCTCCAGCGGACACTCGACATAGACCTCGATGAACTCGCCGATCTCCTGGCGGGTCAACGCCCGACGCTCGCGGTAGGGGGAGATGAAGGAACACAGCACCGCGACTCCGTTGCGGGTGAGCAGTTTGGCGACGAAGGTAACGCGCTCGATGTTCTTGTCGCGGTCCTCTTTGCTGAAACCCAGGTCCCGCGTCAGCCCCTGGCGGACGGTGTCCCCGTCCAACCGCTCCACCCGCAGACCACGACGGCGCAGTTCCTGCTCGACCCCCTGAGCGATGGTGGTCTTACCCGACCCCGAGAGGCCGGTGAACCATAGTGTGAAGCCACGTTGATCTTTCAAGACTCCTCCTTTGAAGTATCAAACAAGATTAGTAGTTACGCAGTCGATTCTTCGCCACGAATTGCACGAATTTCACGATGAAGAGAAACGAAATTCGTGTCCATTCGTGAAATTCGTGGCGAATTTCAAAGGTTTATCTGCCAGCTGCGCAAGTCCTAAAGATATAGGTTACAAAACCCCCGCACGGCGGAGGAGAGCGAAGATCGCTTCCTCCTCCACAGCGCCAGAGCGCATGACCACCGGCGGCCAGACCGTGCAATCGAGCACCGTGGAGGGAAGGCCACAGCAGCGGCCCCCGTCCACCAGCATTTCGAACTCTCCGCCCATCTGTTCCAACGCCTCCTCGGCCGTACAGGCAGGGGGTTGGCCTGAACGGTTTGCGCTGGTCACGGCCAGCACCCCACCTGCAGCCCGGATCAGCCGGCGAGTCAATGGCAGACCAGGCACGCGCACGCCCACCGTGGGGCCAGCGCTGACCTCCTCGCTGACCCGCCCAGTCTTAGGCAGCACCATGGTCAGCCCCCCTGGCCAGAAATGGCGGGCAAGAGGAAGAGCGACATCGGGCAGAACAGCCACCAGCGGCAACCGATCCACGTGGTCCAGCAGCAGGGCAATGGGACGGTCGGAGGCACGCCCTTTGACCCGGTAAAGACGTGTTACCGCCGCCGGATCGTCGAACAAGGCCGCCAGCCCGTAGACCGTATCGGTGGGGAAAACCACTAACCCGCCTTCCCGCAGCACCGCCGCGGCCCGTTTCACTGCCCCGGCCTCCGATGAGTGAACCACCACAGTCTCCATCACCCCTCCCCAAACTCCACAACCACCACCCGATCCCGCCCGGCCAGGTCAAGATGAAGGGCAACCCGCGCCCCGGCGCAGAGGGAACGAGCCAGCGCCACCGCACGTCGGCCCTGCGTCGCCCCGATCTCCAGCAACAACGCACCGCCAGGACGGAGCAGGCGCGGGGCGTCAGAGAGCAACCGTCGCACCAGGCCAAGCCCATCTGGCCCGCCGTCGAGCGCCAGGCGCGGTTCGTGCTCGCGGACCGAAGGGGGCAACGTCGCCCACTCGTCCTGTGCCACATAGGGGAGGTTTGCCACCACCAGATCCACCGGACCCCGCAATGGCCGCGTCAGGTCGCCACAGACCCATCGCACGCGATGCCCCACACCGTTCCGGCGGGCGTTGACCATAGCCAGTCGTAGCGCCGCTATGGAGAGGTCGGTAGCGACCAGGGAGAGGGCGGGGTTACGCACAGCCAGCGACACGGCGATGCAGCCGCTGCCGGTCCCCACGTCCAGCGCCGTCATCGCCGGGTAGCGCAGTGCCAGTTCCACCAGCATCTCCGTTTCCGGTCGGGGGATCAGCACATCAGGGGTCACCACGAATTCCAGGCCGCAGAACTCGACGCGGCGCAGGAGGTAAGGGAGAGGGTAATGAGCGATGCGGCGGGTCAACAGGGCCTGGTAGGCTCGCTGCTGCTCCGCCGAAATGGGGCGTTCAGGGTGTGTCAGAAGCGCAGCGCGGGGAAGGCCCAAAGCGTAAGCCAACAGCAGTTCCGCTTCCAGCCGCGCCTCATCCGTCACACCGCGCAGGAGGTCAGCCCCCTCCTGCAGGGCTGCGCCCGTCGTCACCGGCCCAAGCCCGCTCGCCACCGTCGCACCTCAATCCAACGGCCCGCCCTGCAGCCGCTCCGCCTGATCGCGGGTGATCAGTTCGTCAATGAACGGATCCAGGTCTCCGTCCAGCACATCCGGCAGGCGGTAGAGGGTAAGGCCGATGCGATGGTCAGTCACACGGTTTTGGGGGAAGTTGTAGGTACGGATCTTCTCGCTCCGCTCACCCGTGCCCACCTGGGACCGGCGAGCCTCGGCCACTTCCTCCTCCTGCCGGCGCCGTTCCTGCTCGTACAGCCGCGCCCGCAACACCGACATCGCCCGCATCTTGTTCTGGGTCTGCGAGCGTTCCGACTCGCAGGCCACCACCATACCGCTGGGCTTGTGGATGATGCGCACGGCGGTGGCGTTTTTCTGCATGTGCTGCCCGCCCGGCCCCGATGAGCCGTAGACCTCGATCTCGATGTCCTTGGGGTCAATGAAGACCTCGACCTCTTCCACCTCCGGCAGGACAGCGACGGTGGCGGTGGAGGTATGGATACGCCCGGAGGCCTCGGTGACCGGCACGCGCTGGACCCGGTGGACGCCGCTCTCGAACTTCAGCCGCGAGAAAGCACCCCGCCCCCGCAGTTCGAAGATGACCTCTTTGAAGCCGCCGATGCCCGTAGGATGACTGCTCAAGAGATCGGTCTCCCACCCCTGACGGTCAGCGTAGCGGGTGTACATCCGATAGAGGTCCGCCGCGAAGAGGGCCGCTTCCTCCCCGCCGGTGCCGGCGCGGATCTCCATGATGACGTTGCGCTCGTCGCGCGGGTCCTTCGGCAGGAGCAGGCGATGAAGTTCCTGCTCAAGCCTCTCCAGTTGAGCCGTCAGCCGCGAGATCTCCGCTTCGGCCAGTTCCCGAAGTTCCGGGTCTTCATCCTCGAGCAGCGAGCGCGCTTCCTCAAGTTCGATCTGCGCGGCGCGGTACTGGCGGTAGCAGGTCACCACCTCCTCCAGTTCGCTCTGCTCGCGGGCCAGATCGGCCAGGAGGGTATGGTCGGCCATCACTTCCGGCGCCGCCATCCGCTGCGCGATCTCCTCGTACCGCTGCTCGACACCTGCCAGTCTCTCCCACATTCGTTCCACTCCAAGAAAAGAGGCGGCCTGAGCGGGCCGCCCCGCGTGCAAAGCCCAATTATAATGTGAGAAGGGCGGCGCGTCAAATCGCCGGTTGCGCAAAAGCCACCCTCTGAGTATAATGGCTTTACATCCCAACAGAGGAGGGCACAATGGCCCTGTCAAGGACTGTCATCCGCCTGACGTTCCTGATGGTGCTGCTTCTGGTCGGCTGCACCACAAGCCCCTCTGCGACATCCCCCGCGCCGCAGCCGACACCCTCTTCCGGCGAGACGATGTCTCCTGCAGAGCCCTCCCCGCCGCCAACGCCAGAACGCCCACTGGCAGCGCGGGTCAACGGGCAGCCAATCTACCTGGTGGATTATGAGCGACAGGTCGCCCAGTACGAAGCGGCTATGATCGCCCGCGGCGAGGACCCCTCGTCCCCTGAGGGCCAGGCGCAACTGATGCAGGCCCGTGAGCAAATCCTCAACTGGATGATCGAGCGCGTCCTGGTGGAGCAGGCGGCGGCACAACAGGGCATCACCGTCACAGATGCAGAGATCGAGGCGGCGATGGCACAGATGATCCAGGATGCGGGCAGCGAGGAGGCCTTCCAGGCACGCCTGGAACAGAACGGCCTCACCCAACAGGAGATGTGGAACGAACTGCGCGCCGAATTGATCGGCCAGAAGGTCATCGAACAGGTCATCGCTGCGGTTCCAGAGACCGCCGAGCATGTCCACGCCCGGCACATCCTGGTGGCCACCCAGCAGCAGGCGGAGCAACTGCTGGCGCAGATCCAGGCCGGAGGTGACTTCGCCGCATTGGCCCGGCAGTATTCGCAGGATGAGAGTACCCGCGATGCCGGTGGAGACCTGGGCTTCTTCCCGCGTGGCGTGCTGATGGTGCCGGAAGTCGAAGAGACGGCGTTCAGCCTGCAGCCCGGGCAGACCAGCGGCGTCGTGCAGAGTTCCTTCGGCTATCACATCATCCAGGTCACCGAGCGGGAACTGAACTACCCCCTCAGCCCAGAGAACCTGCAACTGTTGCGAGACCGGGCCTACCAGGAATGGTCAGAAGCGTTGTGGAGCCAGGCACAGATTGAGCGGTACGTCGGCCAGAATTCCTGATCCCGCGCCGGTCAATCGGATGGGAAGATGCCGATGAAGCAAAACAGCGCCTCTCTCTTCAACCGGCTCAGTGTGGCCCTGCTGGCGTTGACGGTGATGCTGGTCCTGTGTTACGGGACGGTGCTGATCAACCCGTACGTCCCCTACAATCCGTTTCCGCCGCCGCCGCGGCTGCCGACAGCGACGCCCACGATGACACCCCGCCCCACCCTGCCGCCCACGTGGACGCCGACGGCGACCTTCACCCCGGCGGCATCGCCGACCCCGCGGCCCACGTCAACGCCCACGCGCACGCCAGCCCCCAGCCCCACCTGGCCACCCACGCCGACCCCCACACCACGCGTCACCCGTTCCCCCTACCCCTTCACCTGTGAGGTCACCTATCAGCGGCCACAATACGACAACTGGACCGGCGTGGCCGGCCATTTCCAGGACCTGGACGGCAATCCCCTGCCCGGCTACTACGCCCAGGTGGAGTGTCCAGGCGCGGGCACTTTCACGCCGCGCGCGGGGGACAACAACCGATACAACATCATGTACGGCAGTGAGGCCGCCTGGGAACAGGCCTGCAACCCAGTGTCCTACCAGGCGATGGAGGTGCGGGTGCGGATGTATAACGACCATCCGGACAGCGACGGCACCTACCGCCCCGTCTCCGAGCAGCTCATCATTCCCCTGGGCGACTACGCCGGCGCCGCTCTGGGATATGTGACATGCACATTGAACTGGGAGAACTGGCGGTAGCGCATAACGTGAGACTTGAAACGTGAGACGTGAGGGAGCAGAAGGGAGGGTCACACACCGGGCGCTAAACCTGCTCACCATAATGACGCTGGCCGCGACAGGGGTGATGCTGTTGGGCTTCGTGGCAATCGCCCTTCGCCCCGACCTGCCGATCAATCCCTACCCACCCCCTACCCCTTCTCCGACCCCTGCGGCGACAGCGACGCCGACGCCGGCGATGGCCACCCCGACGACCATCCCCCCCACCCCCTCCGCCACCCCCGTCCGGCCCACCCCCACCCCCTACGTTGTGGCCACGCCGACGCCACCCCTCACCCTCACCTGGCCATTCACGGCGGAGGTCGAATGGCGGGCCGCGCCTACCTGTCAGGGGAGCATCCTGGCCGGCACGGTCAGCGACCCGGAGGGCGTCCCCCTGCCCGGCTACCCGGTACATATCTGGAGCAGCGGCACAGAGACAGTGACCTACTCCGGCACGGCGGCACGGTATGGCCTTTCCGGGTGGCAGGTCACGTTCAGCGCAGCCGGTCAGCCCGTGACGGGCACCTGGTATGTACAACTGCACCAGTACGACTATGTCCGGCACCATCCGCCCGTCTCGCCGATCATCCGCGTCGAATTCACCACGGACTGTCAGCAGAACGAGGCGCGGGTCCGTTTCCATCAACGGAAGTAGGTGATATCGCGATCAACAACCAAAGGAGGGGCCTGTGAGTCAGAGACGTGTCCGCACCGGCGTACAAGGCCTTGATGAAATGATGAACGGCGGCTTTCTGCCCGGCTCTGTCGTGTTGGTGCGCGGTGCTCCGGGAACCGGGAAGACCACCCTGGGACTTCAGTTCCTGATGCAGGGCCATGAGGAAGGCGAGGCCGGACTGCTCATCAGTTTCGAGCAATTCCCCCGCTCGCTCTACCGCGACGCAGCATCCCTGGGTTGGAACCTGGAGGAGCAGGAGCGCCAGAAACACCTGCATCTGATGTTCACCTCGCCAGAGGTCTTCCTGGCCGGCCTGGAAACTCCCGGCAGCCCACTTGATCGCGTCATTCAGGAGGGGGACATTCGCCGGCTGGTGCTGGACAGCATCAGCCACTTCAACCGCCTCACCGGAGACCCGGCAGAACTGCGCCACATCTACACCAGGGTAGCCAATGGCCTGCGCCGTGAGCGGGTGACCAGCATGCTGCTGGGAGAGGAGTCCCGCTCCGAGATGGCCCGGGCGGACAAGGGCGGGCTCTCCTTCCTGGTGGATACGATCATCCTGATGCGGTACGTGGAGATCGAGAGCGCCATTCAGCGCGCTATCCTCATCCTCAAGATGCGGGGGTCGGACCACGCCAAGGAAATCCGCCGCTACGAGATCCGCAAAGGGGGCCTGATCGTGACGGATGTGTTCGAGGGCCGACAGGGGTTGCTGAGCGGCATTCCCTACCGCGCCATGTGATGGAGAGCAGGCATCAGCGGGGCGTCGAGACACCTGATGGGCACCCTCTATCTGATCGGCACGCCGATCGGCAACCTCGAGGACATCACCCTGCGGGCGTTGCGCCTCCTGCGAGAAGTGCCCGTCATCGCCGCCGAAGACACCCGCCGCGCACGGATCCTTCTGCAACACTACGGCATTGCCACGCGGCCGATCAGTTACTTCGAAGGTAATAAGGTTGCCCGCCTGGAAAAACTCCTGCGGGCGTTAGCCAGCGGCGACGTCGCGCTCATCTCTGAGGCGGGGATGCCTGGCCTCTCCGACCCCGGCTACGAACTGGTGCGAGCCGCGGTAGCCCAGGGATACCAGGTCGTGCCGGTTCCGGGGCCGTCAGCCCCCATCGCCGCACTGGTCGCCTCAGGGTTGCCTGGCGACTGCTTCCTGTACCTGGGGTTCCTCCCACGCCGCGCGGCACAGCGACGCGCCCTCCTCGCCAGCGTGGTCGGCGAGCCGGCGACGTTGGTGGCCTTTGAAGCGCCCCATCGCCTGAGGGCGACACTGGCCGACCTGCTGGAGACGCTTGGCGATCGCCCGGTCGCCCTGTGCCGCGAACTGACCAAGCAGCACGAGGAGATCTGGCGCGGCACGCTCTCCCAGGCCGTCGGCCGCTACCAGACCGAAGAGCCACGCGGCGAGTTCACCCTGGTCATCGGCGGAGCGAGTCGGCCAGAGAAAATGTGGGATGAAGGCCGCGTGTGTGAGGCGTTGGTCGAAAAGGTCAACGCCGGCATCCCCCCATCCCAGGCCGCCCGTGAGGTAGCCGCCGCGGCCGGATGGGAACGACGCCAGGTGTACAAACTGTGGAAAGGTGAACGGCGACCATGACCAGCAAGGAGCAGGTAGATCTGGACAACGAGCAGACATACGCAGACCTTGACGGAGAGGAAATGCGCGCGCGCATCCGCGAACTTCCGGAGCAGTGCGCCGACGCCTGGGCGCTGACCCGTCAGATGTCCCTCCCCTTCGACACCGCCACCATACGCCAGGTAGCGATCCTGGGCATGGGAGGCTCAGCCATCGGCGGCGCCCTGCTCGCCGCTCTGGCGGCGGACATCTGCGCTGTCCCGATCTCGATCGTCGGCGGCTACGATCTGCCTGCCCACGTGCAGAGGGATGCCCTGGTGATCGCCTCCAGTTACTCCGGCAGGACGGAGGAGACCCTCTGCGCACTGGCACAGGCCGAGACGCGCGGCTGCCCCATCGTGGTCGTGACAGCCGGAAAGGAGTGGGCAACCCATGCCGCCGGGAAAGGCTGGCCGGTAGCGCTCTTCGATTACCGCGCCTCGCCCCGCGCCGCGCTGGGTTACTCCTTCACTCTGCTCCTGGGCATCCTTTGCCGGCTCGGACTGCTGCCGGATCAGAGCGCTGCGCTCGAGGAGGCGATCGCGCTTCTGCGCGAGCGGCAGGAGGAATGGCTGCCACAGCGACCGACAGCCCAGAACCCCGCCAAACTGCTGGCACAGCGGCTGGCAGGACACCTCCCGGTCGTCTACGGGGCCGGTTTCCTTGCCCCCGTTGCCCGACGCTGGAAAGGACAGTTCAACGAGAATAGCAAGAACTGGGCCTTCTGGGAGGAGTTGCCGGAACTGAATCACAACGCTGTAGTGGGATACGTCAGCCCGGCCTGGATGCGTCAGCGTTGTAGGGTACTTTTCCTGCGCTCTCCGCTCGACCCGCCGCGCATCCAGTTGCGCTGGCAGGTGACAGGGGAACTACTGGCTCAGGCGAAAGTGCCCGTTGAGGTGGTCTGGGGGTATGGCGAGAACCGCCTGGCGCAGATGCTCTCGCTGATTCACTACGGCGACTACGTGAGCCTGTACCTGGCGATGCTCAACCGGGCCAATCCGACCCAGGTGGCTCCTATTGACTACCTGAAGAAGCGGCTGGCCGAGGCGCGAGAGACACCCTGCTGAGGGGCTGAACCGTTACAGAGAAAGCAGATACCCCCTGCCCCGCACAGTGCGGATCAGCCGCGGGCGGCTCGGGTCACGCTCCAACTTGTGGCGCAGGCGGGAGATGTGGGGACGCACAATGCCCTGCGCTCCAATCTCATCCACATCATAGCCAAGGGCCAGACAGGCCAGATCGCGGCAGGAAATGACCGTTTCGGGGTGCTGCAGCAAATAGGCCAGCAAGACGGCCTCATTCGCCGTCAGTTCCGTTGTCTGTGATCCGGCCTCATCCGCCGTATCTGCAACGACCACTAACCGTTTCTCCCGATCCAACAACAACGAGCCACCCCGCAGGAAACGGTCGGCCGGATTGTTCAAGGTTGCAGAGGCTTCCTCTTCCGCCTTCAACGCTTCCAGCGCCTGGGAGATCATCTTGATGAGGTACTGGCGGCGCATCTCCACATGTCGTCGGCGAAGGGCCCGAGCGACGGCGGCCTCGACCTCTTGCAACGGACACGGCTTCAGCAGATAGTCAACCGCACCCATCCGCACAGCGGCGATGGCCGTTTCCAACGTCCCATAGGCTGTGATGATGATCACTATGAGGTGCGGATACAATCTCCGCACCTGGCGCATCACCTCTTCTCCTTGCATGCCGGGCAGGCGGAGGTCAAGCAGCATCAGGTCGTACTCCGCAGCAGCGAGGGCCTCCAGGGCTTCCTCTCCACTGCTCACGCCAAGGACGGCGTAACCCCGCAGTTCCAGCGCCCGCACAAAGGTCTTGCGCGCGGTCTCCTGATCTTCTACAACGATGATGCGAGCCTGAGTCGTCGGAGGCAGCGCCAGTAAATCCATGGATCCTCCTTTCGCGGAACAAAAGAGGCCGAGAGCAAACCGTCAGAAACGGGAAGTCGCTGCGGGCAATGAGACAACAAAGACCGCCCCACCTTCAAGGCTGTTGTGGGCCGTGATGTTCCCACCGTGCTCTTGAACGATGCCGCGGCTGACGGCCAGGCCGAGCCCAACGCCACCCGCCTTCGTTGTCCGAAAGGGTTCGAAAAGGACAGGCAAGATGTCCTCCGCGATGCCCGGCCCGCTATCCGCAAACACCAGTTCAACCCATTCGCCTCTCGTCTGGGCGCTGATACGCAGGCCTCCCCCCTCCGGCATCACTTCGATGGCATTGATGATCAGGTTGAGAAAGACCTGCACGAGATGGTCGCGCGACGCCATCACCGACGGCAGGCCGTCCGGTATGCAGCGCTCGACCCGAATATGGGCGTGCTGGATCTGCTTGTTGGCCAGGGCCAGGGCCAGGTCTACCGCCTCGACAACCTGCAGGGGGCGGCGTTCGGCCTTTGGGGGACGGGCGAAATCCAGCACCCGGCTGGCGATGGTCGTCAGGTGCTCGATCTCTCGACGCGCCGCCTGCAGGTACTGTTCGCGCTCGGCCGACGGCAGGGGGAAGTCGAGGGCCAGTTCCAGGCTGCTCTGGACTGCCTGCAGGGGGTTGTTGATCTCATGCGCCAGCGCCGCCGCCAGGCGGCCCATCGCCGCCAGCCGCTCCGAGCGCAGCAGGCTCATCTCCATCAGCCGCCGATCGGTGACGTCCTGCCCCACGCCGTAAAGGCGCACTACCCGCCCTTCCTCATCATCCCACATCGGTCGCACACGGATGCGCAGCCAGCGGATCTCGCCGGTCTTTGCGGCAATGCGCACTTCATAGACAGGCAAGCGGTCTGGCGCGAGACCATCCAGGCCACCGAAGATCATCTCCAGGTCGCCCGGGTGGACGATCTGCGACCACCCCTCCCGCTCCATCTCCTGTGGGGTAAAGCCGGTGATCCGGCTGAAGGCATCGGTGATCCACTCCAATTCCAGGCGACCATCGGGGGTCACCTGAAAAGCAAAGGCGAAATCCGAGGCCAGTTCGGAGAGAATACGGTAGCGGTTCTCCGACTCGCGCAGGGCCTCCTCTGCCTGCTTGCGGGCCGTGATGTCTCGTAACAGGGCCACCCAGTAAGTGCCAGGGAGGGCTTCTACCGCCACCGGTAGCAGGCTGACCTCAGCCCAGAACTCGCTGCCATCCTTACGACAGAGGACGAACTCCCCCTGGAAGGGTTGCCCTGACGCCAATGTGTTATGGACCTCCACCATTGCCTCGGTGTCAGTCCTTGCCCCGCCCAGAAAATCTACGGATCGGCCAACGGCCTCTTCGGCCCGATAGCCGGTCAGGCGAGAGAAGGCCTCGTTGACGTAAAGCACACGGGGCATACCGGCACCAAGCGCCGACAGCCCTTGCAAGATGACCAACGGCTCGTTGGCACTGAAGACCGCCGATTCGAACAGATGCAGTTGTCCCAACGTCTGGCGCCGCTCTGTGAGATCCTGCGCGTGCATGATCACCAGGTCGGGGGGCGCGAAGGAGCAGGTGAACTCCATGTACCTCTGTTCGCCGGTGGTGCGGAAACGATAGGACATCTCCCGACGGGTCACCGTCTGCTCAGCAAAGGCGTGAGCGATATCCTCCATAAGTTCCGGCACGTCGTGGTACGCCTCGCTCAGGAGTGCCCCCCGCAACTGGTCAATCCCGCCACAGGTGATGTCAAAAGCGGCGATGTTGAAATCCACCAGGATGAAGTCATCCCCATGTCGTTGCCAGACAAGCGCCGGGAGGGGGAAGTTTCTGAACAGGGCGACAAACCGCTCCTCGGCGTTGTGGGCTGCCGCTTCGGCCTGTTCGCGGGCAACGGCCGCGCCGACGATGCCCGCAATAATCCTCAGTGCTGAGAGCGCTGCTTGTAGATCATCCCCGGCAAGGCGGACGTTCTCGAAAACGATGTCCCCCCAACGGTCAGTACCCACGAACACCGGTACGGCAAGGGGGTCACCGTCTCGCGCTGCACCATCAGGAGCGACCCACTCGTAGACGGGGGAGGCCGAACCGTTGCCATCCGGGGAGCCAGCGGCTTCAAAGAGGCCAACCCGTGTGGCGTGCAGCGCCCGACCGAGCCGCTCCAACACCTCCGGGAGCGCCTCTCTCCAGGAGGAGGCACCGAGAAGCCGCTCAGTAGCGCAGATCACCGCCTGCCGAATCTCATCCACCTGCGCTCTCCAATCCATGGGCAGGCCGGCGCCTGCCCTGTGCGCTAAAGTTTAGCGCGGTTTGACGGAGAAGTCAACAGAAGCGGCGCCAACAGCGGGAGGCCAAACTGCCAGGGGACCGTCAACAGATGCATGGTCAGCCAGGTGGCCTCAGGAAGCACGTAACCGTTGAGCAGCCAGCGCCACACCAGGTAGAACATCAGGATGGAGAGTTCAGAGGTCAGGCAAAACAGGAAGACACGCAGGCGCGTGCGCTCCGTCAGTGAGAGCGCGGCGAACGGCACCAGCCACAGCGGATACCAGATGCGGTAATTCGTGGAAGTGAGCAGGTAGGTAAAGAAGGCCAACACACTGGCTTCAGCCAGGTCCATCCGCCGTCGCCACAATCGGACCAGAATCCAGATATAGACGCCGACGAAGACGGCCTGTCCCAACCGGCGTGGAATCTCCAACGCCAGGTGGTTCGGGATGAACTCGCGGAGCAGCAGGCGCAGCATTGCAGCGACGGTGTAGGTGTAGCGATTGGAAAACTCATCGAGCAGGCCAGCGATGCTCTCCCACGGCGGCCAGAAGGGAAGGTACAGCAAGACCACCAGCCCCGCCGCCAGCAATCCGCCGCCCAGGAGCACCTTCAACCGCGGCCGCCAGCCGTGCTGATCACGCAGGATGGCAAGGAGCAACAGGGGAGCCAGGAGCGCCACCGAGAACTTCGTCAGCACGGCCAGGCTCATCGCCGCTACGGCAATTGGCCACCGCCCCTTACGCTGCCAGAGCAGCACAGCCCCCACCCCACCCACCAGCATCAGCAGGTCATTGTGGCCGTTGCCGATCCCCTCCAGCAGGACCAGAGGGTTCCAGGCGAAGAAGAGCACGCTCTGCGCGTCGCCGCGCGCCCCCCAGGCGACCAGCGCTGTGCAGGCCAGGTAGGCCAACAGGGCAACTCCCTTGTAGGCCAGTGCGCCACTCACCGCCCCGCGCGCGCCCAGCCAGGCCAACCCCTCAGCCAGCAGTTCCCAGGCCGGCCCGTAGGGGGAAACGATGCCGGTCCATTCCCCGGCGAAAGGCAACAGCGGATCGTCGGGGAAGGCGCTGGGGGGGACAGTCATGGGGTTCGCCCCATGCACCACACGCACGCGGGCACGCAGCACGTACTGGAAGAGATCGGTGGCCGTCACCGGGTAGAGCCAGACGAGAATCAGGGCGAAGAGCATCCCAAAACCGACCACCCATCTCCAGGGAACAGTGTCTTTCTCGACCGTCCGCAGCGCCCTCCAGAACAGGGCAAACAGGAGAAGCAACCCGAAGACGTAGAGCAACGCCGCCCAGGGCCGGCTGCGAGAGAGGATCTCCAGGTCAAACGGCCGGTCAGCCTGTCCGTAGACCGGAAGGGGATACAGCAGCACAAAGAGCAGGTAGATGCCTGCCGTGACCAGACCGGCAAGAGTCGGCCGCAGACGAGGGGGAGGCGAGGAAAGCGGAAGGGCGGTCAAGAGCCTGTCACCTGGTCACCCTGGCGGGAAGTTCCGTCAGCAAATGCAGAGAGCGCCTCATGCTCCAGATGGGCGCGCCTCTCTGGCGCTATCTCCACCCCCGCCGCGTCCATCGCCAGGAGCACTCCACCCACCACCGGAGGGGTTTCCAGCAACAGGGGGTGAACCCGCGGCGCGACGCCGCGCACGGTCTGGAACAGGCTGTCCAGCAATGGGTCATCGTCCAGCCTGCTGTGAAGGCGCAGGGAGCGGAACGTGCCGCCGGCCAGCACCAGGTCGAAAGCCTCTCTTTCCATCCCCAGGCGACGGATCACCGCCACCGGCCCGCTGGCCATCTCACGCCCCGCGTCGCGGGCAACCTGGCAGGCTACGGCGTCTCCAGCCCGCACTTCCTCAATCAGGATTCTGACGACGTCGGTCACCGCGCCGGCCGCGTCATAGCGCCAGCGGCTCAGCCCCTCCAACAGGTCGGCCAGGTCGCGCGCCCCCACCAGCCGCACCAGGCGCTCGCTCAGGGCCGTCGCCGGTCCGCGGCCGGTATAAGCCCGCGCCACGGCGTGCAGCGTCGCCATCGCCAGGTCCACAGCACTGCCCCAGTCGTCGTAAGGGTGGCCCAGGCCGAGCGTACGTGCCGTCTGCCCCTGTGGGTTACGACCGGCGGTGACACAGCCCGTACCAGAGATGAGCACCACGCCGTAAGGGGCACGCGCGCCAGCGCGCAGGGCCACCAGGCTGTCGTTGACCACCACCTGCGGCCCGGCGACCGCCAGTTGCGCCACCAGCGGGCGTAGCCGTTCCTCATCCGAAGGCCAGTCCAGGCCGGCCAGGCCATAGCCCGCCGCAGCCACCTCGCCGGGCGCGACACCAGCCTGAGCGAGCGCCTGCCCCACCACCTGCCGCAGCACCGCCAACGCCCCCTCCAGGCCCACCATCTCCCAGTTGCCAGCCCCTGCGCGCCCCACACCATGGATCACCCCGCCCTCATCAGCGAGCAGGGCGTGCGTCTTCGTGCCGCCAGCATCCACTCCCAGAAACCACATCCGTCTCTACTCCCAAAACTGCGGCAGGTACTCCCGATACGTGGTCAGATAGTCATCGAGAACCTTCTGCGCCACGTCCAGGTCCGTGATCACCGGGTCGAGCAGCAGGCATTGGAGCGCCGTCTGATAATCGCCATGCACGGCCGCGTCCACACACAACTGGGTGACTGCAATCTCGCGCCGGCAGAGTTCGGCCACCCCTTCCGGCAGCGGTCCCACCCCCAGTCCCTGCACGCCCGTACCGCTGACCCAGCCTGGCACTTCAACGACCGCGCCATCCGGCAGGTTGGGGATGTAGCCACAGTTAGGCAGGTTGACCGCCAGGTGGTAGTGTTCGCCCGCACCAGCGATATTCTCGACTATCTCCAGCGCCCCCTCGCTATCCGACTCCCGCAGGTGAGCGATGTCGGCCCGACCATCAGCCATGCGGGCGATGTCGTCATAAGCCAGACCACGGTAGGCCGCCCAGAGGTCCCACTCATAGAGATCTATGGCGAACTTTTCCCATGGACGGGTCTGCGGATCACTCACCCAGGGCAGGTACTCGCAGAGGTGTTCATCGCCGGGGATAGGGAACAGGCCGAAGGCCTCGAAGACGCGACGGGTGAGCGGCTCGAAGGCGGGGTCCATCTCCAGCCACCGCTCGGCGAACAGGGGATAGAGGTCAGCGCCAGTCTTCCGATCACGCAGGTCCAACATCCAGGTGAAATGATTCAACCCCGCTGCCTTGATGTCCAGTCGCGCCAGTGCCTGCTGCGCCACCTGATGGGCCGCGGGGATGGTGACGAAGGAAGCCCGCGTGTCCACAAACTCGGGCGGCACAGTGAAGCCCAGATCGTCTGCCAGCGCCCGTCCCACCATAGCATATCCCACCTGAATCTGGTGGCACAGGCCGACCACCTTGATCTGGCTGTAGCGAGCCACAGCATCGCAGATGCGGGCCATGGGGTTCGTGTAGTTGATGAACCAGGCATCGGGGCAGGCCCGCTCCATGTCGTGGACGATCTCCAGCACCGGCGCGATGTTGCGCGCGGCATGAGCGAAACCGCCCGGGCCGCCGTTCTCAGCATACGGCTGGCGCACGCCATACTTGAGGGGGATCTCGTAATCCTTGCGCCAGAGTTCCTCGCGCGGTGGCACCTCGATGGCGCTGATGACGAACTGTGCCCCGTCCAGCGCTTCGGCATGGTGGGTGTGAGAAGTGAGGGCCATCTGCGCGTCCCACTCGCAGTTGAGGCGCTCAGCCAGGCGGGACATCAACGCCAGCGTCTCGGCATTACGGTCCACCAGCGCCAGGTGACTGCCCCGCAGCCGTTCGCTGCGCAGCAGAGCGCTGACCGTATTCAGGCCAAAGATGGCGCTGCCCGCGCCAATGACCACGATCTTGGTTGGAAGCATCTCATCCTCCCCACAGAGTCGCGCGCTGCTCTACTCCGAAATGTCCACTGTCTGACCGGCGTACTCCCCCGTCACGTGGAGGTTATCCTCAGCGTCGCGGGTGTAGGTCAACTGGCCCTCGGCGAGACCGCTCACCGTCACGTCGAGCCGGAACAGCCCGCTGTCGCTGTTGTAGGAGCCACCGCCGGTCATGACGAAACCGGCGGAGAAAGCACAGTCGGTCAGGGTGTATGCCTCCCCTTCATCGGTGGCCGAAAAGGCGAAGGTGCCCCCATAGGGACAACCGACCGAGGTCGGGGTGACGTAGTCCCAGTAATAGTACTCCGGCAGGTAGTACATCTCGTCGTCCGCCGAAGCCAGCGCCTCCAGCGGGTCGGCGAAGGTGGAGGCGTCAGCAGGGGCCAGCGGGACGTACGCCCCCGCCACCACTCCAGAGCAGGTCATCTCCCGCTGCGGCGGGAGGACTCCATCCACCAGGAAAGCCGTGACCGTATCATCCGGGCAGGGATCGCCACGGCCAAAGATGATGTGCGCGCCCCCCTCGGTGGTGATCAGGTAGCCATCGGCCAGGCGGTTGTAGATGCTGATGCCGTTCGAGACGGGCGTCGCCGGGTCGGCGGTCGCGCCCAGCACCAGGGTGGGGATGCCCTCAGCCACCAGCGGCGCAGGGCGGGGGTCGGCCTCCACCGGCCAGAAGGCGCAAGGCAGGTCGCCGTAGAAGATCGAGGCCAGTCGTGGGACGCGAGCATCCACCGCGTCACCGGCGCGAATGTAGGCCATGGCGCGCTCCTCCGGCGAGCCGGAGAAGTAGGCGTAGTCGTTGCACTCCACTCCGTAGTAGACCGCATCCGACCAGGTGGGGTCCAGCACCGGTCGCTCCGTCTCCGGGTCGAGGCCCAATGCCTCGTAGAGCATGCGCGCCAGAGGCACCAGGTCGTCACGGGCAGCCGCGGCGATCGCCCGCTGCAGGATCATGCGCGAGTTCTCCGAGTAGAGGTAGTTGGCAACTGCCGCCTCCAGGTCGGCCAGGGTGAAACGACGCTGCGCGCGGCCGCCGGAGGGCAGCGGGAAAGTGAAGGGGATCGGCCCGTCCTCCAGCCGGGCAACCAGGTTGTCGTAGACCGCCACGGCGTCGCCGCCGACGTCGGCAGCGCAGTCAGCATCGGCGTTACAGGCCTCCAGCGTCGCCAGCAGGATGTCATTGAAGGCCTGGGCCTGTTGTTCGTAGAAGGCCACGCCGCTGAGGGTCAGGTCCACCGCGCCGTCGAGGATCAGCCCGGCCAGATGGTCCGGATGAGCGGCGGCGTAGGTCTGCGCGAACTGCGTGCCGTAACTTTCCCCATAGAGCCAGAACTTCTCGTCGCCGATAGCCTGTCGGAAGGCTTCCAGGTCCTCTACGGCCTGGCGGGTGCCCAGGAAAGGCAGCCAGTCGGCGTGGCCCATCTCCGCCAGGCAGTCCTGGGCGAAGGTGCGGGCGGCGGCGATAGTGGCGGCCTCCTGTTCGGGGGCCTCGGTGCGCAGGTCGGCGCGGTAGTAGGCTGCCGCGGCCTCCACGCACTGCAGGCCGCCGGACGCACCCAACCCGCGCTGATCGAAGAAGACGATGTCGAAGTGCTCCGGGATGCTGGGGTCGAAGGCCGCAGTGTAGGAGTCCGCGGCGGACAGGCCGGAGTAGCCCGGCCCGCCGGTGGCGGTGACGAACATCCCCCGCCGTTCGCCGCTGGCCGGCAGCACGCCGAAGACGACCTCGATTGTCGCCGGGTTGGACGGGTCAAAGTGGTCAAGAGGGACGGTCAGCGTGACACAGGTGAAGTCGCTATCGGGACATGGAGCGCCACCCAGTCGTTCCAGGATCGCCGCCGTCTCCGCGCCGGAGGCCGGCCCCACTGGTGTGGAAGGACGCGGCGCGCAGGCGACGAGGGGGATGGTCAGCCACAACAGGGCCAACAGCATCTGCCATCGTGGGCGGATCGTTACGGGAGGCATCGGCTTCTCCTTTACCTGTTATGTGGCTCTCTTTCCAGAGGGGGCTCTCGACTGGCGACTGGTGTCCCGGCTACTGATGGCAGAGTCCGCCTGCGCGGGTTGGCCGGAGTCGCGCGGATTGGCCACGGGCCCAAAAGAGCGTTTTTCAGTCACCGTCTGAGCGATGGGCCAAATTGTACTGCCAGCAGCCATTCAGCGCAAGGGAAGCATCTATAGCCCGGCCTCCTTCGACTCCGCTTCGGTAACAACCAACCCCTGTCCGGAGAGGCGTGGCCGGAAGACCCGCGCTGCGGTCAGGCCAGCGTCGGCGGCGACGCGCTGCCAGGCCTCGGCCAGCGCTCCCTCCTCACCGGGGCGAGTGAGCGCGAAGACCGATCCACCGCCGCCAGCGCCGGTCAGTTTGGCACCCAACGCGCCGTACCGCTTCGCTGCAGCGATGAGGAGGTTGTTGACCTGACCCACGCCCTCCGGGAAGCCGCAGCAGGTCATCATCTCATCCACCAGGCGGTGGTTCTCGTCCATCAGCGCACCGAAAGCGACCCAGTCCCGCGCCAGCAGAGCGATCTTGCCTCGCCAGGCCGTCTCCCAGACCGCGGACATCCAGCGCACCATCGGCGGGGGTGGGCCGGCGCGCTCCGTCCAGCGTTCATGCTCGGCCAGGTAGTGCGGACGCAGGCAGCCGTGCACATTCCCCGAATCGTGCGCCAGACCAGTGGAGATCACCACCAGCGGCAGGTCATCCACCCAGGAGTCTAGCCGCTCGTAAGTGGCGAAGGGTTCCGCGCCGATCGCCTGCTGGTGCAGTTTTCCCCGGCAGTCCAGGTAAGCCAGCCCCCCAAAGAGCGGGACATACCGGTCAGCAAAGCCGCAGGCGATGCCCATCTCCTGCGCCTCGACCCGTTGGGCCAGTTCGGCCAGGAGATAATCGTGGTGCTGACGGGGATCAAGGGCATAGAAGGCGCGCAGCGCGGCCAGAGTCAGCAGGACGAAGAGTGAGGAGCCACCCAATCCGCTCTGACGTGGCACATCGCTCCAGAGAGCCAGGCGGAAGCCACGGCGGGTCAGCCGTTCGCGCAATTCGCCACTGTGGCCACACAGCCGATTGAGCGCCCCCTTGGCCAGGTCGAGAGCGCCGTCATAACGCAACGGCAGATCGGAGGGCGCAAAGGCGTAACGTCGCACGACGCGGAAACCATCGCCGGAGCGCTCCCACTCCTCCAGCGCCCACTCCCCGCACGGTTCGATCAGCGCCCCGGCGTAGAGATCCACCGCTGCGGAGAGGACGGCGAAATCCCCCTCGCAGGCATCGGTGGGGTTGCCCAGCAGGTTGATGCGCGCAGGGATGGTCAGCCGATAGGGGGTCTGCGCATAGCGGGTCATCCGACGACGGTCAGGTCACGGAGCATATCGCGCACGATCTTCACCCCCAACACCAGGTTGTCGAGGGAGATGCGCTCGTCAATGCCGTGGACACGGGAGATGTCGCTGGCGTCGAGCAGGGTGGGACCGAAACCATAGGCGGCGTAGCCGCGCTGGCGGAAGTAGCGCCCATCGGTGCCACCGGTCACCAGCAGGGGGAAGACTGCCGCACCGGGCACGTGCTCAGCGACAGCCCGCCGGGCCGCCTCCATAAAGGGGCCCCCCAACGGCGCCACACCGGAAGGAGGCGCGCCCTCCACCACCTCCAACTTCACCCGTTCATCGGCGATGCGCTGCCGCACCCAGGCCACGAACTCCTCGGCCTCTGTCTCCGGCAGTAGACGGCAGTCTATCGTCGCCTCGGCCCGCTCGGGGATGACATTGACGCGGTAGCCGCCGTGCAGCATGGTCAGGCTGATCGTATCGCGCAGCATGGCGTTGAGCAGGCGGTTCGAAGAGAGGCGCCGCCCGGCCAGCCGCAACACCAGCGGGTTATCGATATGACGCAACAGGACTGAAAGAGGGAAGGGTTGCCGTTCGGCAATCGCCCGGAACATGGCCGCGGTGACCATGTCAAGACGCAGCGGGCGGGGACGCGCCAACACCCGTTGCAGCGCCTGCAGGAGGATGACATTGGCGTTGTTGTTGTGAGGCATCGAACCATGGCCTGGTTCCCCTTCAGCCACCAGGCGCAGCGGCTGGGCGTGCTTCTCGGCCACGGCTACGCCGAACAGCACCCCCTCGCCGAGGACCCCGCGCACCCCGCCGCTGCCCTCGTCCCACACCCATTCGGGGTCCAGCGCTTCAAGCCGGTTTTCGACCAGCCAGCGCATCCCGTGCTCCCCACCTGTCTCCTCGTCTGGCACGGCGGTGAAGAGGATCGGACGGCGAAACACAGCCCCCTCTTTGACCAGCAACTCCAGCGCCAGGAGGAACACGATCCCCAGGCTCTTCGTGTCCAACGTGCCACGGCCCCAGACGAAGCCGTCGGCGATAGCGCCGGAGAAGGGCGGGTAAGTCCACTGTGCAGGGTCAGCCGGCACGACATCGATGTGATGGTTGATGAGCAGCGGCTTGAGCCGCTCGCGGCCGGCGATGCGTGCCAGAAGCAGGCCGCGGCCAGGGGCAGTCTCATAGACCGTCACATCACGAGTGATGCCGCGGGCGGCCAGTTGCTCCGCCAGCCACTCCGCCGCCGGCTTCTCGTTGCCCGGAGGGTTGGTGGTGTCGAACTGAACGTAGCGGCTCAGCGTTTTGGCAGCGTCGTCGCGGATGGCGTCCCAATCCATTCTATCCTCCAGTCTGAGACATCCGACGCACCGCATCGGCGATGGCAGAGATATGCGCGGGGGTCGAGCCACAACATCCGCCAACGACCCGCACTCCCAGATCCAGGAACGGCTGGACGTATCCGGCCATCATCTCTGGGGTGGCATCATAGACGACCCGTCCTTCCTCAAGCCGTGGCATGCCTGCGTTGGGCTTGGCCACCAACGGGACGTCGGGCGCCACCTGGCGCATCCGCTGCACCGCTTCCAGGGTCATCTCCAGGCTGCGGCCGCAGTTAGCCCCCAACGCCGTCACCCCCAGGTCCACCAGCGCCCGTGCCGCATCCTCTGGACGTAACCCCATGCTGGTGCGCCCGCGGGTGTCGAATGAGAAGGTCACCGAGAGGGGCAGGTGAGGCGCAGCACGACGGGCGGCTTCGATTGCCGCCCGCGCCTCGTTGAGGTCGGACATCGTCTCCACGTAGAGCAGGTCCACCCCACCCTCGACCAGCGCCGCAGCCTGTTCGAAGAACAGTTCCACAGCCTCCTCGTAGGTGCGGGGGCCCAGGGGGGCCAGCAGTTCCCCCAACGGGCCGATGTCTCCAGCGATGAAGGCGCGGTTGCCAGCGGCCTGGCGGGCCACCTGGGCTGCCCGGCGGTTGACCTCCGCCACATGCTTGCCCAGGCCCGCCCGCTCCAGTCGTGCTCGCGTGCCGCCGAAGGTGCATGTGAGGATCAACTCCGCGCCCGCCTCCAGATACAGGCGGTGCACATCGGCTACCGCCTCGGGCCGCTCCAGCACCCACGCCTCGCCCGGCAGGCCCGCGGGCAGACCCGCGGCCTGCAAGAAGGTGCCCATCGCGCCGTCGGCGACCAGCACCGCTCCTTCCCTCAACCGCGTCAAGATGTCCAAGACCTACCTCCGATTCTCCTCTCGCAGGCGTAGGGTCTGCGGAGGGCTTATCTCCCAGGCCGGCGCCAACGCGGCCTTGCGGGGGTATCCTCGACGAGGTATCCCATATCGGCCAGGCGGGCGCGCAGGCCGTCGGCCCGGCTCCAGTCGCGCGCGCGGCGGGCCTCCTCGCGCAAAGCGATAAGCGCTGCCACTTCCGCGGGCAAGGCCTCCGGCTCCTGCTCCGCCTCGCATGCCGCTTTCACCACCTCCGCCGGCACCCCCTCATCCAACGCCGGCAGCCGCAGCGCGCCCAGCAGTCCCAGGGGAAAGAGAGCGCCGCTGACGAAACGTTCCGTCATCCCGCCGCGACGCACCGTCACCCCACCACGCCCCATCACTCGCGCCTCAGCCGCGGCGAGATCTAGCACGAGAGCGGTATGCTCATCTATGCCAACCAGCGTCGTCGTGGGGGGCAGCAATGCCTCCAGCGCTGCCATCCGCTCTGCGCCCATAAATCCGTAACGGGTGTCGAGGTTGACCCCGCCCTCCTGATTGTCCCAGTGGGTGACGATCGCCAGTTCCAGCCCATAGGGACCCAGAAAGTTCAACCCTGCCGCCCAATGCAGGTCGGCGCCAACCTTGTAGATCTCGTAGACCGGAAGGGCATGGGCACTCGCAGCGATAGCCGCCGCGCTGGCCAGCGCCAACACCGCCCCTTGCCGCTGGCGGACAAGGATCGCGTGCCACGTCCAGGTGGAGGCCAGATGACGCACGGTGTAGGTAGGGCTTCCCGGGCCCGCGAAAATGTAGTTGGCCGTGAGCAATGGGGCGGCCAGTCCTGGGTCATCGGTGCTGTGGTTGCCGTCACGGCGGCGAGCAGGGAGCACAGTCACTTGCGGGTGAAAGTTCTGCAACCGCTCCTGGATGAACTCGGCCAGGCGGCCAGCCACCCAGGCGGAATTGGGCTGAAAGCCTGCTGGCGTCTCCAAAACCACCACACGGGGAGAGGCGCTCAGGCTACGGAAGAGCGCCTCGTGCACTCTGCGCCCCGCCGCCGACGTCTCCCCGGATCCGAAGAGGGCCACCAGGCCGGGACAAATCTCGCCAACCTCCGCCATCGCCCTCCTCCGCTGGCCCCAAGTATAGCACAACGCGGCGCGGCTGCCAAATGCAAGTGGGCGACGACGGACGACAGACGACGGACGACAGACGACAGACGACGGACGACAGACGACGGACGACGGGTATCAACGATCAGTGATCCATAGTGGTCCGTGGTCTGTAGTCCGTGGTCCGCAGTCCGTGGTCTGTGGTCTGTGGTCCGTGGTCTGTGGCCCGTGGTCCAAAAAGAAACTGCCCAGGTCGGTTGACCTGGGCAGAGGTGCCGAAGGTGGGAGTCGAACCCACACGGCCGTACGGCCACTGCGCCCTGAACGCAGCGCGTCTGCCAATTCCGCCACTTCGGCACGCAGTCCGTCTTGTGGCCCTGATTTTACCCCAAAGGCGCGGATTGTCAAGTTTGTTCTGATGGATGGACAGGAGGTCAGTGGGTCCCGGCTTCGGACTGGCTGATAATGGTGCGCCGCCAGGCTACATGCCAGCGGTTGACCGTCGCCAGGCGGTCGGCAGGGCGCATCAGCGGGCCAATCTGCACCCCATAGACCCTGCGATCCACCCCATAGGTGTAGACGGGATGATAAAGCAGGATCGCTGGCACTTCCTGAGCGAAGATGGTCTGAAACTCCTGATACAGTCCCCTGCGCCGCTGCGGGTCCACAATCACCCGCGCCGCCTCGAGCACCTCACTGGCGCGCCGGTGGTCCCATCCGGCGTAGTTCTGTCCCGCCGCGATCTGCGTCTGATGCCAGAACGGGTATGGGTCGGGGTCGCCAGGCAGGGCCAGGGTGATCAGCAGCGCCTGGTAGTTTCGTCCCTCCAGCGCCTGGCGCAGCGCTACTGGCGAGGTGACAACCACCGTCGCCCGCACACCCAACTCACCCCACTGACGCGCCACCTCCTGCGCCACTGCCGTCTGCAAGGCATCAGCAGAGGCCAACAGGGTGAAACTGAGCGTCCGCGTCCCCTGGAGCCGCGTGGACATCCCGGCCAGCAGCGGCCAGCCAGCGCCGTCCAGAAGCGCCGCGGCCCGGGCAGGATCGTAGCCGTACTGAGGAACCTGGTCGTCATAAGCCCAGGTGCCAGCCACGATCGGGCTGTGGGCCACGACACCCTGCCCATCCAGTTGCCGCTCGACCAATCCCTGCCGGTCCAGGCCGTACAACAACGCCTGACGAACCTCCACCTGCTGGAAGAACGGCAGTTCCTCCGGGCGGCCCAGGTTCAGGAAGACGACCGCCGTCTGGGCCATCTGCGCGGAATACAGTTCGAGGTCCGCGGCCTGGCGGGCGCGGGGCAGGCTCTCCAGCGTGATCTGGCTGACCCCTTCCACTTCTCCCGCCTCATAAGCGCGAAAAGCGGCGGCGGAAGAGGAGTAGAAACGAAAGCGGAGATAATCCAGCAACGGCGGCGACCCGTAGTAACTGGCGTTGCGCGCCAGAAGGACTGAGGAGACCTCCCCATCGGTGATGTCCACCTCCTGCACCTCGAAAGGCCCGCTGCCCACCGGTTGCAGGTTAAACTCCAACTCCGGCAGGTCGGCGGCGCGCGTCCCGGTCAGCAGGTGGGAGGGAAGCAAACCAACAGTGGTGAAGTCCAGAAAGGGAGCGTAGGGTTCGGCAAGGATGAAGCGCACCGTGTACGTGTCCACCTTCTCCGCCCGCAGCGCCCGCCACACCGCACCGACATCAGCAGGACCAGGGTAGTCGGGGTCCTGAAGCAACCCCACGGTGAAGAGGACATCATCGGCGGTGACCGGCGTGCCATCGTGCCAGCGGGCGTTGCCGCGCAGGTGAAAAACGTAGATCAGACCGTCAATCGAGACATCCCAACTGCGCGCGAGATCCGGTTCGACCTCGCCTCGACTGTTGAAACGAGTCAGTCCGGAGAAGACCAGGGCACACAGGTCCTGGTCTGCCTCATTGTAGGCGCTGAGCAGGGGGTTGATGTAATGGGGTGTGCCGGCGACCCCCTCGACATAAGTGCCGCCCACCGCAGGCACCTGGACGACGACGTAGGTCAATGCCAGGTAGGTCAGCAGGATGCCCGCCAGGGCCATGCCGCAGAGGATGAGCAGCACCTGCCAACGAAGTGTCCTGGACACTGTGCTCCCTACTCGAGCGGGTCGGAGAAGGGGTCCACGTGGAGAAAAGAGCTTTGTGGAAGGCGACCGCGACGTCAGGGCAGCGCCTGGGCAGCCAATGCGTTGACCAGGGCGATGACAAAGAAGAGCAGCGCCAGGGCGATGGTCACGATGAACAACGTCCGTTCCACACCCCGACGGACACGCTGGAAACTGGTCTGTACGCCGCCGAACACCCCGGCCAGGCCGCCGCTACGCACCTGCAACAGGATGATCGCGATCAACGCCACGCCGACAATGATCTGCGCGATGTTGAGATACAGAGACATACCACACTCCTCCCCATAGGACCCGGATTGGCGACAGGGGGTGATTATATCACGTTCCTGCCTGACGACAAGGAGATAATTATTATATTCATTTGACAAATTGTCCAGGCCGTGCTACAATGGGACTGGCGAGGGGGCCAAAATGCAGAAGAGCCGCGAGCGCATCATTCGCATCCTGAAGAGCCGCGGGCAGGCGACGGTGGAGGAACTGAGCCAGGAACTGGGGCTGACCTCTGTCACTGTCCGCCACCATCTGGCCATCCTGCAAGAAGAGGGGTTGGTGATGCCACCGATTCTGATGCGCCGGCCCGGCCCTGGCCGTCCCCAGTACATTTACCGCCTCTCCGACGCCGCCGCCAGTCTGTTCCCCAACCGCTACGACCTGCTGGCCACCGTCCTGCTCCGCGATATGGAAGCCAGCCTCAACCCCGCCGAAATCGAGCAGGCCGCAGCCCGCATCGCCCGCCACATCGCTGACGAGGCGAACATACCTGCCGACGCCCCCCCCGCCGAACGGCTGGAGGTCACCCTCCGCTTCCTGAAAGCACAGGGCTATATGGCGAGCACCGAACTGGATGAGGCCGGACATCTGCTCCTGCACGTATACAACTGCCCATACGAACGTGTCGCCCGCCAACACCCGATCCCCTGCGCGCTGGATCGCCATCTCATCTCCACGTTGCTGGACGTCGAGCCGCTGGAGGTGAAGACGATGTCCAGCGGCGAGCAGGTCTGCACCTACGTCCTGCCGGAGCAGAGGGCAACGGGGGCGTGATGGCGGCGACGACCCGCGTGTTGGGCCTTGCTGGCAGCCCTCGACGCGGGGGAAACTCCGAACTGCTCCTCGACCGTTTTCTGGACGGCGCGCAGAGCGTCGGCGCAGCCGTGGAGAAGATCGTCGTGACACGGCTGAAGATCGCTGGCTGCATCGCCTGCGACGGCTGCCACAAAGATGGGCACTGCGTGGTGAAGGATGACTTCCAGGCCCTCAATGAGATGCTCATCGCCGCCGACGTGATCGCGCTGGCCGCGCCCCTGTTCTTCTGGAACCTGCCCGCAGCAACCAAGGCGCTGGTGGACCGCAGCCAGTGCCAGTGGGCGCGCAAGTTCATCCTCAAGGCTCCGCTTCCCCCAACGGCTGCGGGCCACACCCGCCGGCGAGGGGTATTCCTCTCCGTGGGCGGCGAAGAGCAGGCGGACTTCAAGGGCGCGATACGCACCGTCAGGGGATTCTTCGGCCTGTACGAGGCGGACTACTGGGGCGAACTGCTCATCAGCGGCGTGGATCGGCGCGGCGCCATTCGGGAGCACCCCACCGCGCTGGACAGCGCCTTCAGTCTGGGGGAACGCGCCGCGATGTGGCCAGCCTGAAGGCAGAGACGAGAGACCCTAGAGCCCAACAATGTGATCGAAGATCAAGATGGCGTAGTGAACACACGCCGCCTTAACTGCTCTCCAATCTTGCCAGCGGGCAGCCAGGTTCTTGTACTCACTTAAATCCATTCCCTCCAGATCGTAAGGCAGCGGATTGGCCAGCTGAATCTGCAGTTGTTGCAAAGCGGATTCTTCGTTGGGTTGCGGATAAAGACGGTCAAAGGGCCGAAGCGCATCTATCACCTTCTCATCACCGAGGTGATTAGCAAGCGCCACGAAATCGAGATAGTCACGCGTTGCATTCCGCTGTAGAATCAACACTCCCTTTATACGCAGCATCTCTGCTTCCGTCGGAAGAGTGATCTTTTCGCCCTGATAGTCAATTTGGGTTGTCTCCAACGGCTCCCGACGAATCATCTGCCTCACCCCAGTCTCAATACCATCCAGGCTGCCAAGAATCTGAACGGGGCGCCGGATGCGCGCCGTCTTCCAACCCGCTACCGCCTCCAGATCGGCCAGCACCCGGTCGAAACGCTCCCGCAGGTCAGGGAGCACATGATCGGCGTCAGTGGAGAAACGATGCTCTGCATACAGCGCTGCCGCGCTGCCGCCGACCAGAATGGCACCGGGCAAGATCTGCTGCAAATGGGCAGCAGCAGAAAGTACGCGCTCCCAATCAGGTAAGGTAGCGTTCGGCATATTCTTTCCAAAAATGGTAACGCTGGGCATAGGGGTCGGCAATATGCGCCTGACAGACACGCAAAACTTTCTCCATCACAGCCCGGTCGGCTTGTGCTGCTTTGCGCAGCGCGGCCCAATCCTGCCGCTTTCCGCGAGCAATCACATCGTCAATGGCCGCCAGGGTGTACCCCTGGTGTGTGAGATGGCGATGCTGCATAGCCCAATCTCTCTCCTCACGGCACTTCAATGTACAAGAACACCGGGTCCACGCGGTCGTTCACCTGCGAGATCTCCACATCCTCGTGGATGAGCCCGGCCCAGCAGTACTGCGGGTTGCGGGCGCGGATGACATCCACAAAGCGCACCCCGCCCGTCACCACGGCACGAGTGAAGGGAGGCAAGTAACGATGCCCTTCCTCGTCCCGCACAAGCACCGTGTCGTCCCCCACCGCCCAGCGCCACGGGTAGTTGATGAGCGAGTTCTCACAGTGCACCCCCACCCGGAAGACGCCCGATTCGACGGTCCAACCCAAGGTGGCCGAGTTCTCATCGCTGTTGTACACCGTGCCCGGCGGCGGGCCGCTGGTGCGGATCGGCGTGGCACTGTCGTTCTCCACCGTCAGCGTGAAGTAGAGCGTCTCGCCCAGCAGCACCGTGCTGGCCGACCATTCCACCTCGCCGTTGAGGATATACGCGCGCGGCACGCCGCCGTTCTGGATCGTCAGCGTGGCCGTAGCGACGGTATGCTGCCCCACCGCGTCCTGCGCCTCTGCCCAGACGGTATACGTGCCGTCGGGCGGCGGCTCCGCCCCCAGGTCCACCCCCGCGTCGTAATCGAAGGAATGCAGACCTGGCTCTCCCGGTCGGGCAGTGCTCCGCTCGTCCTCTGTGACGTGGTAGCGAGTATCATTGTCACCCAGCAGATAGACCGACAACGAGGCCACCTGCTTGGTCAGGAAGACATTCATCCGCGCCCGGTCGCTGATGCCATCCCGATTGGGGGTGAAGACTGGCGGAGAGACCGTGAAGTTGAGCAATTCCGGCAGCGTCGTGTCGGCCTCGGCGACCGTCAGCGTGCCCGTCACCTGCTCCGTATGACCCGACGCATCGGTAGCCGACACCACCCAGGTGTAGACGCCGTCCGGCAGCACCCGCTGTGTGACCGCGAAGCCACTGAAGGACTCCCCCGGCAGGGTGAAGCCGTCCACCACGCCGGCGAAGTAGACGGAGTACGGATCGTCTGCGGAGGGAGCGCGCGGCTCTCCCTCACGGAAGACATACCGTCGCCCGCTCTCATCCAGGAAGATGATGGAGAGGTTCGCCGAACGTGACAGGCGGTAACGGATACGCAAGACATCCTGGTCACCGTCGGCATTGGGGGTGATGCGGTCGCTGGAGAAGGTCACATCCGACAGCAACGGTCGCTCCCTGCAGCCGGTCAACCCCAGCAGCATCACACACAGCAAGACGATCCCCAGTCCAAGCCCACACCAGACCGGGGTCAATCTCGCACCGGCTTTCCCCTCACGTCGCATCATCCTGTCTCCCCGTCTTCGCATCCCCGCGTCTCCGTGTCTTCGCGTCCCTGTGCCCACCGATCTCCCGATGCTCCGGGACCCCCTCGAGGAACGAGCGGCGCAGAAGAGGGTCACGGATCCGCGCCGCGCGCTCCATCAGCAATCGGCGAGCCTCCGCCAGCACCTGATCGGCCATCGCCTCTTCGCCGCAGGCGCGCAGGACACGGATGGAGGAGGCATAAGCCAGGAAAGGCAGGCTGATACCCTGCAGGCCATGCTCACGCAGCCCGTCCAGCACCGCCTCGGCATAGGCACGAGCCGTGTCCAGGTCACCCTGCGCCAGGGCGACGCGCCCCAGGCCAGCCAGGTTTTCGACGCCAACGGTCGCACGCCCCTGTTCGCGGCGACGCGAGAGGGCCGCCTGATGAGCCGCCTGCGCATTCTTCAGCCGACCCGCCCTCTCCAGAGCCTGGGCCAACGCGGTCAGAACATACACCTCGTCCCGGCGTGCGCCAAGGTCCCGAATGAGCACCACCGCCTGTTCCAACAGAGCGCAGGCCGTCTCGACCTCTCCCATTGCCAGCAGAGCGCTCCCCAGGTCGGTCATCGCCATCGCCTCGCCGCGCCGGTCGCCGACGAGACGGCGGATGGCCAGGGACTCCTCGATGGACGGGCGAGCCTTCTCTGGCTGTCCACAGACGAGATAGACCGTGCCGATTCCACTCAGGCTCCACGCTTCGCCGCGCCGATCTCCCACCAGGCGAAACAGGTCAAGTGCCTGATGGTGGTCGTCAAAAGCGGCGGTATAGTCCCCCTGCTCATAGAAGAGGTTGGCCAGGTGGGTGAGGCTGATCGCCTCGCCACGCCGGTCTCCCAACGCGCGACGGATGTCCAGCGCCTCCTCATAACATCCCCTGGCCAACGAGAGTTCGCCCAAAGCGGCGTGGGTGAGGCCGAGCGACGTCAGGGCAGTCGCCACGCCAGGCAGGTCGCCAGCAGCGCGAGAGACCTCAAGCGCAGCCTGTCCGGCCTCGAAGGCCGCGTCGAAGCGGCCTTGCCGCCAGGCAGCGCTGGCCATCGTCAGCAGGCTCTCCGCCTCGGCAAGCCGGTCTCCCGCCCGTTGCGCCGCCTCCAGCCCGGCCTCCGCCGCATGCTGGGCGCTGGGGTAATCCCCCTGGCTTTCCAGACAGGCAGCCAGGCGATTGCAGACCAGCGCCCGGCGACGGTCGTCATCGGCCTTCTCGGCGATGATCCACATCTCCTCAAGATCGGCCCGCTGCTGAGCACGGTCGCCCAGCAGGTCGCAGGAGCGTTCTCGCGCCGAGAGCAGTTCGAACCGTTCGTCAAGACCTGGGTTCAGAGCCAGCGCATTGGAGAAGAAGGTGCGGGCCTCACGGTGGGCATAACTGGCGGCCGCCTGAAGGCCAGCCTTCGCCAGATACAGCCTTTGCTTCTCCGTCACCTCCGCCTGCTCATAGTGGTAGGCCAGCAGGGCGTAAGGAGGACTGGCTGTCTCCAGCGTGTGCTCCTCGTACCAGCGAGCGATGGCCGCGTGGTACTGAGCACGGGCCTCCTTCAACAGAGCCCCATGCACCATCTCGCGGACGAGCATGTGGCGGAAGGAGAACTCCCTTTCCGGCCACGCCCCCTCCCCGTCAATCAGTACCGCCTCCTCCAGACGGTTCAGGGCTGCCGGGACGCGATCGGCATCAAGCCCGACCTGCGAGGCAACCCCGACCAGCAGATCAAGGGTGAAACGCGCCCCGACGCAGGCCGCGATCTGACAGAGCCGCCGCGCCTCGTCATCCAGGCGATCCACCCGCGCCTGAAGGATGGCCTGAATCGTCTCCGGCATGGCCACATCTTCGACATTGCCGGTCAGTTCCCAGTCCCCATCCCGGCGCACCAGTAGACCGCGCTCCATCATCGTCGCGAGCAACTCTTCGATGAACAGCGGGTTGCCCCCTCCGCGCGTCAATAACAACTTCTCAGCCTGAGAAGGCAAGCCTCCGCCACCGAGCAGATGGCGTATCAGTTCCACAGAGGCCACGTCCGAGAGGGGATTGAGACGAAGTTCGATGTAGGCCGCATCGCCGAGAGCAGAAGCCCGCTCACGCACGAAGGAGATAGCCCAACCCGGCGTGATGCGAGAGAGGGCGATGATCGTCAGCGGCTGCCGGGCAGTGAGCTCAACCGCCGGTTGGAGCATCTCCAGTGAGGCGTAATCCGCCCGATGCAGGCTGTCCACGACCAGCGCCAGCGGCCCCCTGGCGCACAGGCTGGTGAGGAAATCTTCCACCGCGCGCAGGGTCTGCCACTTCAACCCCTCGCCGTCGAGCCGTTGGAGGGCTTCTGCCCAGGGCTCCTCAATCTCCAGCCCCAGTAGCCGCGCCAGGTAAGGATAGGGTTCGCCCCACCGCTCCCCGAACAGCGCTTGCAGGTCCGCCTGGAGCCGCGCGCGCACGCGGCGTTGCTCCTGATGCACCCGCACGCCAAGGGCTGAGCGAAGGAGGTCGGCAAAGAGGCCATAGCCAAGACTGTCACCATGCGCGGGGACCTGCCCTTCCAGCCAGTTGATCCCCATTCCCCGGCGACGCGTGCTGGCACGCACCTCACTCACCAATCGGGATTTGCCGATGCCCGCTTCACCGATAACCGCGATCACCTGACCGCGGCCCTCCGCCGACATCCTTGCCAGACAGCGCTCCAGCACAGCCAGTTCCACCTCACGGCCGACGAGGGGGGTGCGCCGTCCGCCCCCCCCGCGTGGCACAGCTGAGCCGGACCGCTCCCCCAACAACTCGAAAGCACGGACATTTCCCGTGACCTGCACCTCAGAGGGGGGAACAGGGCGGAACTCGAAGGCATGCTCCGTAAGGCGGCGCAACTCCTCGCTGACCAGAATCTGGCCCGGAGCGCTGGCTTCCTCCAGATGGGCGGCCTGGTTTACAGGTATGCCGATCACGGTGTACTCCCTGCGTCGCTGGCTGCCCACCTCCGCTGCCACAACCACCCCGCAGGAGACTCCGATGTGCAACGCCAGCGGTAACAGCCGCAACCCCAGACGCAGGTTCGCCACCTGCTCCCGCATCGCCAGAGCCGCCAGGAGTGCACGCTGGGGATCGTCCTCGTGGCTCACCGGCGCGCCGAACACAGCCATCAGACCGTCGCCGATATACTTGTCAATGCGCCCGCCGTAACGCAACACCACGGTGCTCATCTCGTCCAGACACCGGTTGACCAGCCACGTCGCTTCCTCGGGATCCAGATGTTCGGAGATGCGGGTGAAGCCAGCAAGGTCAGCGAAGAGAACGGCGACAAATCGTCGTTCTCCCTCCAAACCCGTGCGGGATGAGGAGTCGTGCCAGCCGCTCAGGCTCCCGCCGCAGCGCTGGCAGACGGTGGCTCCACCGGGGTTGCTGAAGCCACAACGCGGGCAACTATGCGCCAGAGGCGCGCCGCAGTAACCACAGAAGGCGAATCCGGGCGGCCCGTCCGCCCCACAAGATGGGCAGCGCATAGCCCATATTATACCACCGGACGCGAAAAAGGACACCGAGTTGCGCGCTGGCCAGTTTGATGTAACCTGATGTCAAGTCCAGTCGTCAGGAGACAACAACATGAACCCACGCGAACGATTGCTCGCCGCACTCGAGCACCGCGAGGCTGACCGCGTCCCCCTAGACCTGGGCAGCAGCCCGGTCACCAGCATCAGCGCCTTGGGCTACCACCATCTCAAGCGTTACCTGGGATTGGACGGGGAACCGGTGCGCGTGGCCGACATCGTCCTGCAACTGGCGGAGGTGGAGGAGCCGGTCCGCCGCCGCCTGGGGGTAGACGTGATCGGCCTGCCAACCCTCCACCCACTCCCTGGCGTGCGCAACGACCGCTGGCGACCCTGGAGCCTGCCCGACGGCTCCCCCGCGCTCATCTCCGCCGACTTCGCGCCGGAGGTGACGCCGGAAGGCCACCTGCTCATCCGCGCCGCCGACGGCCGCGTGACCCAGTGGATGGCTGCCGGCACAGCCCACTTCGTCCCCCGCGACCCGCCTCTGGCCGATGCCACCCTGCAGGAAGTGGCCCGCTATCAGCCGCCGCGGCTGACCGACGAGGAACTGGACTTCCTGCACCAGGCCGCCCGTCGCCTGCACGACGAGAGCGACTATGCCCTCTTCGCCTGGTTCGGCGGCAGCATCGTCGAAGGGGCACAGTTCGCCCTGGGCTGGCTGCGCTTCATGCGCGAATTGAAGCGCGATCCGGCGCTGGTAGCGGCGCTGGTCGAGCGTCTGGCCGAGGCCGCCCTGTCCGACCTGGCCCGCTACCTGAGCGCCGTGGGTGACTTTGTGCACGTCATCGGCTTCGGCGACGACCTGGGGCTACAGTCGGGCCCGGCCTTCCACCCCGACCTGTACCGGCAGATCTTCCAGCCCCATCACCGGCGGCTCTACGGCATGGTCCACGCCCGCAGCGGGGCGCGCGTCTTCCTGCACTCCTGCGGCGCGGTGGCCGACCTGATCCCTGACCTGATCGAGGCCGGGGTGGACATCCTCAACCCGGTGCAGACCTCGGCGGCGGGGATGGATGCGGGACGGCTGAAACGGGAATGGGGCGACCGGCTGACTTTCTGGGGCGGCGGCTCGTGCGCCCAGCGCGTGCTGCCATGGGCCACGCCGGAGCAGGTCGAAGCGGACGTGCGCGAGCGGTTGCGCCTGCTGGCCCCCGGCGGCGGCTACGTCTTCGCTCCGCCGCACGACCTGCAGGCTGACGTCCCGCCAGAGAACATCGTGGCGATGTACGACGCCGCGCGCCGCTGGGGGGTCTATCCGCTACCGCCGGTTGCCTGATCGCGGTAGGCTGCCAGCGCACGACGCGTCGCGGCGAAGGCCAACGGCGGCAGATCGTTCAGGGGGAAGAAGGCCGCCTGCGCGGCATCGTCGGCCGCGCACAACTGCCCACCCGTCACCCGGCCCTGGTAGACGATGAGGAATGAGGCCTCCCCGGGCAGTCCCTCGCCGGGGATGACATCCACCAGCCCTGTCAGGGTCACCTCCAGGCCGGTCTCCTCGAGACATTCGCGGCATGCGGTGACGGCGGGATCTTCGTCGTACTCGATGAAGCCCGCGGGGATGGACCACCGTCCCTGCCCCGGACCCATCCCCCGTCGCACCAGCAACACCCGACCATCCTGCACCACCAGGACGCCCGCCGCCGCCTTGGGGTCGCGGAAGATGACCCGCTCACAGGCCGGGCAGTACCGCCGCAGGCGACCGTAGGCCTGGCGGTCCTCCAGGGGCGCGCCACACTGCGGGCAATAGTTGAGGTCCGGGTATTCTGCCAAACTCCCCTCTCACCTGCGCCGCGCACGCCAGGCCACGAACGAGGCCGCCGCCAGGCCGACGGTCAACAGGCTCAGGCCGACGGCGGGCAGCCAGGGAAGGAACAACGCGCACAACCACCCCCGTGCCGGCCGCTCAGAGACGACCGGCGCCTCGGCTTCCCCTCCCTCAGCAACAACCAGCGGCGAAGTAACCGTCGTGGTGGCGGTCAGATAGGGCAGCGCGGCGGGTGCAATGAGGGTGGCTGTGGGGACCACCCCACCGCCCAGCAGGGGCATCTCCGCCGCCGGCGTCTCTGTCACCGCCTCTGCCGCCATCATCATATCCACCGAAGGGGTGGGTGAGGGAATCGCGGGAGGAAGCCCCCGCTCGGCTGGCGAAGGGGTTTCTTCTTCGGTTGGAACCGCCATCTGTTGCGGCGTAGCCGCCTCCGCCACCGGATACGGGGGAGCCTCAGCCGGCAGCGGCGCAGCCGCGCGCATGCCCCCCGGCAGTCCACCCATCACGTTGGCGACAAACACCACCACGCACAGCAGCGCGCTGACCGCCGTAGCGAACGAGAGCGCCGGGGCCAGCAGAGATGAAGCCCGCGAGCGGGGCCGTGCTGCCGCAACCATCGCCGGGCGCAAGAGGTAATTGCGCGGCGCCGGGACACGCGGCATGGCACGCAGCAGCGCCACCGTCTGCCGCAGCGACTCCAGCCGCGCGCGCAGTTCAGCGTCAACGGCCAACCGCGCCTCCAGCCGCTCCCGTTCGCGGGGGCTCAACATCCCATCAAGATATGCGGACAGCAACTCGTCTGTCCGCGCCTGGTCCCGGGTTCTTCCCATCCCTTTCAGTCCTCACCCTCAAGACGAAATGTACGGGGTAGAAGTTCCCGCTGCGCCTGCAACAGATCCCGCAGGCGGGCGCGGCCGCGCGCCAGGCGCGACTTCACCGTGCCCAGCGGCACACGCACCGCAGCGGCGATCTCGGCGTAGTCCATCCCCTCCACATCCGAGAGCAACACCACCACCCGCTGGTCGGGCGGCAGGCTGTTGATCGCCGCCTGGAGCAGGCGAGAGAGTTCGTCTCGCTCCAGATGATCCTCAGGGGAGCCGTTACCGTTGATCAGTGCGGGGTTGGCCTCCTCGTCCACCTCGCCGAAGTCATCCCATGAAGTGGCCGGGCGGCGCTTCTGGCGGCGCAGTTCGTCGTAGCAGCGGTTAGCGACGATCCGCAGCAGCCAGGAGACGAAAGAACCGCCCCGGAAGCCGCCCAGGTTGCGGTAGGCAGAGATGAGCGTCTCCTGCGTGGCGTCGTCCGCCGCTGCCGCGTCCCCCAGCATGCGATAGGCGAGGTTATAGACGCGATGCTGGTAGGTCAGCACCAGTTCGTTGAAGGCATCCAGGTTACCGCGCTGCGCCGCGCGGATCAGGGCGGACTCGTCCATTTGACGAAATCCCTATCTCACGCTATACTTCATCTTGCGCCGGAGTGGCGGAACAGGCAGACGCGCGCGACTCAAAATCGTGTGGGCTTAGCCCATGTGGGTTCGATTCCCACCTCCGGCACCTGCATTATACCCGTTTTCTTACATTTCGTGTAGTTCCTACATGAACGCTCGTTGTCCCCACTCAGAGGAGGCCCACCGTGAATGCTGAACGCTGGCGTGAGAGCCTCCGTGGCTGCCGGTTCCCCCTGGCCTCGCTGAACCTGGACGCCTTTCACGACAACCTCTCGCTGCTGCGCGCCGACTTCCAGCGGGCCGGGAAATCGCTGCGCCTGTGCACCAAGTCCCTGCGCTGCGGCCCGCTCATCGGCGAGGTCGTCGCCGAGCCGTTCGTCGTCGGCGTGATGGCCTACAGCCCGTACGAGGCCCCCTTTCTGGCGACGCGCTACGGCGTGCAGGACATCCTCCTGGGCTACCCCATCGGGGATGAAGGGGATGCGGAGCCGCTCTGTCGCGCCGCCGCCCTGCCAGGGGTGCAGGTCACGGTGATGGCCGACAGCCTCCATCACCTCGATCTGCTGGAGCGAGCCGCCGCCGCCCACAACGTCCGTCTGGGGGTGTTGGTGGACCTCAACGTGGCCTACATCCCCCTGCCCGGGATCCACCTGGGAGTGCGTCGCAGCCCCCTGCGCACGCCGCAGCAGGTCTGTCAGATCGCCGCTGCCGCCGCCGAGAAGCCCCACCTGGAGTTCCGCGGCCTGATGGGATACGAGGCGCAGAACGCCGCCACCCCCGACCGGCCCCACGAGCGACTGATCAAGCGGCTCTCGCAGGGCGCGGTGCGCGCCCAAAGACGGCAGGTGGTCGAGGCGCTGACCCGGATGGGCCTTCCGCCGCAGGTGGTCAACGGCGGCGGGTCGGGCTGCTACGGGCCGGCCCTGGCCGACCCCGTCATCACCGAGGTAGGGGTGGGCTCAGCACTCTACAAGCCCCACCTCTTCGACGGTTTCGACAGCCTGCGCCCCTTCCAGCCGGCCCTGGCCTTTGCCCTGCAGGTGGTGCGCCTGCCCGCGCCGGGGATCGTCACCTGCTTCGGCGGCGGCTATGTCTCCTCTGGCGTGGCCCAGCCGCCCATCCCCTTCTTCCCGCCGGGGCTCACGCCGCTCTCCCTCGAGGGCTTCGGCGAAGTGCAGACACCGCTCCGTTATGACCCGCGCCGGCTGCGGCTGGAGATCGGCGACCCGATCCTCTGCCGCCCGGCAAAGGCTGGCGAGCCGCTGGAGCGGTTCGACATGCTCTATCTGGTGGAAGGAGGGCGCCTCATTGGCTCGTACCCCACCTACCGCGGCGAAGGGCTATGCCTGGGGTAGCGAAAGGAGAAGACATGCAACGCCAGCACAGCAAAGCCTTCTATTACGCGCTGTTCTCGTCGCTCTACTTCGTCCAGGGAGTCGTCTGGGCCTACTTCATCAACTTCAACAAGATCTACCTGGAGGAGGAGCATCACCTCTCCCTGACGCAGATCGGCCTCTTCGGCAGCCTGGTGCTCATCCCCTGGCTAATCAAGTTCCTGATGGGCTTCCTCAGCGACCGCGTCAACCTCTTCGGCCTGGGTTTCCGCAAGCCATACCTGCTCATTGGCGTTGTACTGCAAGGTGGATTATTGCTACTGCTCCCGCTGATCAACCCGGCCACTTCCTTCGCGCTGTTCACCGTGGTCGGGTTCCTCATTGTCCTGGGCATGACCCTGTACGACACAGTGAACGACGCGCTGGCCATTGACGTCACCCCACCCGACGAGCAGGGCACTGTGCAGGGCATCATGGTCGGGGCGCGGGCCGCCGGGTTGGTGGTGCTCTCGCCTGTGCTGGGCCTGATCGCGGGGCGACTGGGCTGGTCGGCGGTCTTCATCCTCTGCGGGCTGCTCAGCCTCGTCCCTCTCGCCCTGGTCGTTTCACTACGCGAAGGCGTGGCTGGGCGCCGGCCCTTCACCTGGGGTGCGTTGCGCGGCTTCCTCCAGTGGTCGGTGCTCTTCCTCATCCTCTTCGGCATCCTCTACTCCATCGTCATCTACGGCGTCAACGGCTACCTGAGCATCTTCCTGCGCGGACGGCTCGACATCCCGCTGAGCACGGTCGGCTGGCTCGGAGCCGTGGTCGGCCTGGGCACGGTCCTGGGCGGCATCTTCGGCGGGCGGCTGACCGACCGCTGGGGCGCGCTGCGCAGCGTGGTCGCCGCCGTGACCCTGGCCAGCCTGGCGATCATCCTCTTCATCCTGACTCCCTCCTTCCCGCTGGCCGTGCCCGTAGCGCTGCTCTTCGGCTTCGCCTTCGGCTACCACGAGACGATCTACTTCGCCCTGAGCATGGGCTTCTCCGACCGCCGGGCAGCCGGCACGATGTACGCCCTCTTCATGGCCGTCGGCAACCTGGGGCCGATCATCGGCGAGGGGTTGGTGGGCGGCCTGGCCGACCTGTGGGGCTTCGTCCCGGTCTTCATCCTGCTGGCAGCCGTCAACTTCGCCAATGTGCCGCTCGTCGCCGCTCTCTTCCGCCTGAAGAAGGACGGCCCAGGGCACGAGGGGTAGATGGGCAGGACCGCGGCTCTGGCAGCGATCGGACTGGCCCTGGGCCTGGCCTTGGGGCTGCTGGTGGGTTGGGTGATCTGGCCGGTGCGCTACACTAACACCCTCCCCTCGCAACTGCGTCAGGACTACCGCACCGACTACATCCTGATGGTCGCCGCGGCCTACACGGTCGAAGAGGACCCGAACGCGGCGCTCGAGCGGCTGGCCCAACTGGACCGCACCAACCCGACCCGCCCGCTGGTCGAACTGACCGAGCGGCTGATCGCCGAGGGCGGACGTCCGGAGGACCTCCGCGCCCTGGCCCGCCTGGCTGCCGCCCTGGAGGTGGACACGCCGGCCATGCGCCCCTATCTGGAGGAAGGCCCGTGAGCCGGTTGGGAGTGTTGCCCCTGGTGGTCGGAGTGGTGCTGGGAGTGGTGCTGGGTCTGGTCTACGCCTGGCTGATCAGCCCCGTCGAGTACGTCAACACCAGCCCGGCGCTGCTGCGCAACGACTACCGCCACGAGTGGGTGCGCCTGGCGGCCCTGAGTTACCTGGCCGACGGCGACCTGGAGCGGGCGCAGGCGCGTCTGTCCGCCATCCCTGCCGAGGACGTCCAGAGCAGCATGGCGGCGTTGATCGAAACTTACGCCGCCCAGGGCCGCCCCGCCCCGACGATGCGCGCGTTGAGCCGCCTGGCGGAACAGTTGGGCGTCCGCACGCCGGCGATGCTGGTCTATCTGGGGACGCCGCCAGCCTCCACACCCATCGTCGTCGCCAGCCCCACGCCCACCCCGGTCCCGCCGCAACCGACCTTCACGCCCACCCCTACCCCGTCGCTCCCCCGCCCACCCTACTCCCCGCTCCCCCCGCCCGTCTCCGGTTACCGGGCGATCAGCCAGACCCTCTCCTGCGAAGGCCCGGCCGGTCAACTGCGCGTCTGGGTGCGCAGGACCCCACCCGAGGAAGAAGGGAGACGGATCCGGCCAACCCCCACGCCGCTGCCGGGGGTGCACCTCTGGCTGACCTGGTCCGGCGGCGCGGACCGGGCGGTCACCGGCATGCGCCCGCAGATGGGCCCTGGATATGCCGATTTCACCCTCCAGCCGGATGTGACCTACGCGCTCAGCGTGGACGAGCCGAATGCCCCTGTGCTCTCCAACCTGACGCTCTCCCTGTGCCCCGAAACGGGCGAGTGGGGCTCCCTGGAGGTCATCGTCGAGCGCGTCGAGTGACCGATGGGCAGAGGACATCGCCTGCTCCTGCTGCTGATCCTGCTGCTGGGCCTGGGCCTGCGACTCTACCGGCTGGACGCGCAATCCTTCTGGAATGACGAGGGGAACGCCGCCCGCGCCGCTGAACGTTCCGTCCCCCTCATCCTGGACGCCGCTGGCGGCGACATTCACCCGCCGGGCTATTACCTGTTGCTGCACTTCTGGCGCGCGGCGGCTGGCGAGAGCGAGTTCGCCCTGCGCAGCCTCTCGGCCTTCTGCGGCCTGCTGACGGTCGCCTGCACCTTCCGGCTGGGGCGCGACCTGCTCGGCAGGAGGGTCGGGCTGGTCGCCGCCTTCCTGAGCGGTATCTCCCCTTTTGCCATCTACTACGCCCAGGAGGCGCGCATGTACGCGCTGCTGGGATTGGCCTCGGCAGCCTCGACCTGCTTCCTGATACGGCTGGTGGGGAGAGGCCAGTGGAGGGGCGAACCGACAGGTCGCCCCTGTAGCCTGCCGACAGGGGAGGCCGCGGGCTACATCCTCACCGCCGCCGTCGGCCTCTACACCCACTACGCCTTCCCCTTCGTGCTGGCCGCGCACAACCTGCTGTTCGCCGCCTGGTGGCTGCTCCGCCAGCGACGCGCGCCCGGCGGCGGGCGGACGCTGCTGCGCTGGGCCGCCCTGCAGGCAGCCGCGCTGCTCCTCTTCCTGCCCTGGCT
>DAOTYX010000151.1:0-3753 GCA_034434635.1 Anaerolineae bacterium
ATCAGGAACGGCTCGATCAGGTCCAGTTCCGTGTCCAGGTCAGAGTGACCGGCCTGGACGTCGAGGAAGGCCCAGCCGCCCGCGTTGTGGATGGCATCAATCCACAAACGCAGGCTGTCCGACGAGACGCGGTGGTTGTAGTCCTCATCCTCGCCAGGGTTGGCATCCGCGACGGTGGCGATGATGTGGAAGGCGGGGATAGTCTCCACCGTGGGGTCCAGGTCACGGTAGACCTGCACCTGCTCCAGCAGGAGCGTCAGGGTGGTGGTAATGTCATAGCGGCCCAGGATGCCCAACCCGGGGCCGGTGGAGCCGTAGAAGGAGACGATGCGCCGCCCGGCGAGGAGCGGCGGCGGGCAGCCTTCGGTGGACGGCGGGGGGTCGGGGGCGGGACAGGGCTCCGCCGTGGCAGTGGGGGAGAGGGGGGCGGGGGGAGTGACCGGGGCCGTCGGCGTGATGACGTCGCAGGTGTCGGGCTGGCCGCCAGGCATGGTCAGACAACCGCCGGGGCACCGCTGACGGCTGGCCTCGGCCCCATCGCGACAGGTGACCAGGTCATCCCCGTCGCACCACCAACCGCTACGTCCGACGCAGAACTCCGGCGTCGGCGTGGGGCTGGGGAGAGGCGTGGGGGTCGGGGTGCTCGTCGGCAGGGGCGTGAAGGTGGGCGTGGCCGTGGGGGTTGGGGACGGCACAACGGTAGCGGTAGCCGTCGGCGTGGGGGTTGGCGAGGGCGGGTCGGCGCAGGCCGACAGCGCAGCGAGCAGCGCCGCAGCGCCGAGGCGGTACAGGGATCGTTGGACGGATGTCGTTTTCATAAATGGCTCGTTTGGTCCTGCTCGCAACCGGGTCGGCGGGCGGCGTCGGGATGCCGTTCCACGGCACACCCCGTGGCCGACGCATCCCTATGCGTCGGCAGGGCCCCCGTAGGGGCACAGCGGGCGCAGCGCTGCTGCGCCCCTACTGACTGACGGCGGCGCGGCATTGGATGGGGCGGCATTGGGATGCCGCCCCTGCGCGCCGTGGCCGACGCACATCCCTGGTGGCCGACGCATCCCTATGCGTCGGCGGGGCGGCGTCGGGATGCTGCCCTACGCCCCGTGGCCGACGCATCCCTATGCGTCGGCAGGGCCCCCGTAGGGGCACAGCGGGCGCAGCGCTGCTGCGCCTGACGGCGGCGCGGCATTGGGATGGGGCGGCATTGGGATGCCGCCCCTACGGCGGGCGGCGGGCGGCATTGGGATGCCGCCCCTACGCTCGTGGCCGACGCATCCCTATGCGTCGGCGATCAGCCGTGGCGGCGGACGAAGCGCTGCATCCGCTCCAGGGCTTCCTCGATCTTCTCGTAGGCGGTGGCGTAGGAGCAACGGATATGCCCCTTACCGCTCTCTCCGAACGCGCTGCCGGGCACTGCCGCCACCCGCTCCTCCTGGATCAGCCGTTCGGCGAACTCGTTGTCATCCATACCGGTAACGGCAATGGAGGGGAAAGCGTAGAAAGCCCCCTGCGGCTCGATACAGGTCAGCCCGATCTCGTTCAACCCGCTCACGATCAGGCGCCGGCGGCGGTCGTACTCCGCGCGCATCTCCTGCACGAACGGCTCCCCCTCCTGCAGCGCTGCCAGCGCGGCGTACTGGGAGACCGTGGGGGCGGACATGATAGTATACTGATGGACCCGACGCATCATGTCCAGAATCTCCGCCGGGGCGGCGATGTATCCCACCCGCCAGCCGGTCATCGCATAGGCCTTCGAGAAGCCGTTGAGCAGGATGGTGCGGCTGTACATACCGGGCAGGCTGGGGAAACTGACGTGTTCCGCGCCGTAGGTGAGACGGTCGTAGAGTTCGTCGGAGATGACCAGCAGGTCGTGCCGCTTGACCAGGGCGGCGATCTCGTTCAGCCGCTCGCGGCTCATCGTCGCGCCGGTGGGGTTGCAGGGATAACCCAGCAGGAGCGCGCGGGTGCGCGGGGTGATCGCCGCCTCGATGTCCTGCGCCGTCACCTGCCAGCCGTTCTCCGCGCGGGTGGGCACCATCACCGGCACGCCGCCAGCGAAGGTCACCTCCGGCGCGTAGGAGACGAAGCAGGGTTCAGGGATGACCACCTCGTCGCCGGTGTCGAGCGTGGCGGCGCAGGCCAGGTAGAGCGCCTCGGAGACCCCCACCGTGACCAGTATCTCGCTGGCCGGATTGTAGGTCTGGCCATAGAGGCGGTCCAGGTGCTCGGCGATGGCCCGTCGCAGTTCCATCAGCCCGGAATTGGAGGTGTAGTGGGTCTCCCCTCGTCGCAGCGCGGCGATGCCCGCCTCGACGATGGGAGCCGGGGTGACGAAGTCCGGCTCGCCGATGCCCAGGCTGATGACATCCTCCATCGTCGCAGCGATGTCGAAGAAGCGCCGGATGCCGGACGGGGGGACAGAGGCAACGCGCTGGGAAACGAAGGTTCGCGGATGGGACATGATCGCTCCTTTGGTCATTGGTCATTGGTACATTGGTACATTGGTAATTGGTATACTGGTCATTGGTCGCTGAGGTAATCCATTCCTACGGTTGAGGAATCCCCGACGTTCAGCCGCTGCGGTTGACCGATGATCTCGGCGTTCTCGCCGATGAGCGCCTGGTCGAGCACCGCCTGGCGCACCCGCGCTCCCGGTTCCAGGATGCTGTCGCTGATGATCGCCCGTTCGACGACGCAGCGCTCGCCGATGGAAGCGTAGGGGCCGATGACCGAGTGGGTCACCATGGCCGAGGGGGCGATATAGACGGGGGGGATGATGGCCACACCCGGACGTACCGCCGCGGCGCTGTTATCGGCGCGGGTCTCCAACAGCCAGCGGTTGGCGTGCAGCGTCGTCTCCGGCTTGCCGGTGTCCTCCCACACCGCGGCCTGGCGGGTGACGAAGCGCGCCCCTGCCTGCACCATCAGCGTCAGCGCATCCACCAGGTAGTACTCCCCTTTGGTCTGCAGGCCGCGCTCCAGCAGTTCTCCGCAGCGGCGGATCAGTTCAGGGCCATCCTTGACGTAGTAGAAGCCGACCACCACGTTGTTGTTCGCCAGCGAGTCCGGCTTCTCGATGAAGCGGGTGACGATGCCATTCGCGTCCACCTCCGCCACGCCAAAGCGGCGCGGGTCGGGCACTTGCTTGATGAAAGCCACCCCGTCGCCGTCCACCTCCGCCAGCCCGCTCAGGTCGGCCTCCAGCAGCGTGTCCACGAACGTCACCGCCAGCGGGCCGTCCACGAAGTCGCGGCACAGCCACAGGGCGTGGGCCTGGCCGAGCAGTTCCTTCTGTTCGACCGTACGGACCTTCAGGTGGGAGTACTCCTGCGCCACGTAGGCGGCGACCTGTTCCCCCAGCCAGCCGGTGACGAAGATGTACTCCTCGATCTCGAGCCCTGCCAGCATGTCCAGCACGTGGCCGAGGACGGGCTTCCCGGCGACGCTGAGCAGCGGTTTGGGCTTCGACCAGGTATGCGGACGCATGCGCTTGCCGAAACCGGCCATCAGCAGGATCAGTTTCATCACGTGCTCCTCTGGTATGGGTCGTGGGGGGATTATAGCATCATCGTCGGCAGAGGCAAACTCCGGCCCATCCCATCCTTGTCGCGGCGTGACTGCTGAGGGCCTCACTTTCGCCCGTCATTGTTCGGCCATCCACCGCCTGGCGACTGAAGGGGCGCAGCGGCGTTGCGCCCCTACAGGGGTACACCGTAGGGGCGGCATCCCTATGCCGCCCCGTCCCCATGCCACCCC
>DAOTYX010000152.1:0-30359 GCA_034434635.1 Anaerolineae bacterium
CCCCGGCGGGTGACACGCTGCGCCTGCTGGGCCTGCCGCAGCGTTTCATCGAGCACCTGCGCGTGGCGCCGCGCGTCTACCTGGAGGTGCGCGACGCCTTCGGCCTGGCCCGCACTCCCTTCCTGGAGATCATCGAGGGTTGGAAGGCGCTCTCCGAACAGACGGTGCGCTTCTTCAGCGACCCGGCCAACGTCGAGTTCCTGCTGGTCACCATCCCCGAGGCGCTGGGTGTCTACCAGAGCCGCCGGGTGGCGCGTGACCTGGAGCGGCATGGCCTGGCCGTGCGTTACCTGATTGTCAACGATGTCATCCTGGACGGTGACTGTCCCTTCCACCGCCAGCGCAAGGAGATGCAGCGCGCCTACATCGAGATGTTGCGTCAGGAGTATGCCGACCGGATGAGTCTCATCGAGTTGCCGCTTCTGCCCTATGATGTGAAGGGGTTGGAGCGGCTGGGTGAGGTGGAGCGGCTGCTTTTCTCCTGACCCTGGATTGCGGCGACCGTATCGCCGCTTTGGACTGCGGTGACGTGTCACCGCTCTGGATTGCGGCGACCGTATCGCCGCTCTGGACTGCGGCGACGTGTCGCCGCTTTGAAAGCGCGGACTCCGTCCGCGCACTCCAAAACTCTGGACTGCGGCGACCGCGTCGCCGCTCTGGATTGCGGCGACGTGTCGCCGCTTTGAAGGCGCGGACTCCGTCCGCGCACTCCAAAACTCTGGACTGCGGCGACCGTGTCGCCGCTTTGAAAGCGCGGACTCCGTCCGCGCAGTCCAAAACTCTGGATTGCGGCGACGTGTCGCTGCTTTGAAAGCGCGGGCTCCGTCCGCGCACTCCAAGAGGTGGAAGAAAAATGACCGAGCTTTATGATGTGGCAATCCTCGGCGCCGGGCCGGGGGGATACGTGGCCGCCATCCGCGCCGCGCAACTCGGTCTGCGGGTAGCGCTGGTTGAAAAAGAGCACCTGGGCGGTGTCTGCCTGAACTGGGGCTGTATTCCCACCAAGTCGCTGCTGCGTAACGCCGAGGTGGTGGCGCTGCTGGAACGGGGCAAGGACTTCGGCTTCACCGTGGAGGGCTTCCAGGCCGACTATGGCGCAGCCGTGGAGCGCAGCCGCAAGGTGGCTGAACGGCTGGTCAAGGGCGTGGCGGCCCTTCTGCGCAAGAACGAGGTGCAGGTCGTGGAAGGGCAGGGCCGCCTGCTCGGGCCGGGCCGGGTGGAGGTCAGACTGAATGATGGCGGCGAGACGCTGGTGGAAGCGCGTAACGTCATTATCGCCACCGGGGCGCGGGCGCGTGCCATCCCAGGGGTGGTGGTGGACGGGGAGCGGATCATCACCGCCCGCCGCGCGCTGGAGCGGCGTCAGCGCCCTGCCGCGGCGATCATCGTCGGCGCGGGCCCCATTGGCATGGAGTTTGCCCACCTCTGGCGCACCTACGGCGCGCAGGTGACGGTAGTCGAGATGCTGCCGCGCCTCCTGCCGTTGGAGGACGAGGAGGTCAGTGCTGAGGTGGAGCGGGCCTTCCGCCGCCGCAAGGTTCGCTCGCTCACCGCCACCCGCGTGCTGGGGGCCGAGGCCACCGCCGACGGCGTGCGCGTGCGGGTGCAGAAAGAAGGGGCGGATGAGGAGACGCTGGAGGGGGATGTCGCCCTGCTGGCCATTGGCGTGCAACCCAACAGCGAGGGGTTGGAGGAGGCAGGCATTGCCCTCAACCGGGGCTGGGTGGTGGTGGACGACCTGATGCGCACTAACCTCCCTGGCATCTTCGCCATCGGCGACGTCACCGGGCGGCTGCCCCTGGCTCACGTCGCCTCCGCGCAGGGCATCCTGGCGGTGGAGCAAATCGCCGGGATGGAGGTCTCGCCGCTGGACATGGACGCCATTCCGCGCTGTACCTACTGTCAGCCGCAGGTGGCCAGCATCGGCCTCAGCGAGGCACAGGCCCGCCAGCGCGGCTTCGACGTGCGCGTGGGCCGTTTCCCCTTCCTGGCCAACGGCAAGGCGCTGGCCCTGGGCGACCACGATGGCTTTGTCAAACTGGTCGCTGACGGGGCGAGCGGGCGACTGCTGGGCGCCCACCTGGTCGGTCCGGAGGTGACCGAACTGCTGCCGGAGCTGGTGCTGGCCCGCGCCGCCGCCCTCTCCCCCGAACAGATCGCCCGTGCCGTCCACGCTCACCCCACGCTCAGCGAGGCGCTGATGGAGGCCGCCCACGCCCTGCTGGGCCGGGCCATTCACATTTGACCGCTTGCCAACTGCACAAAAATCGCTACAATGGGGCTCCGCGACAGGCCCGTCTGTGCCCCACAGGCGGACACTTATGAAAACCATTTCACAACCAGGAGGCACAAGATGAAGATCAGCGGTATCGAGTTCCCTGATGACCTCTACTACGACAAGACGCACGGCTGGGCGCGAGTGGAGGGCAACACCATCGTCCAGGGCCTGACGGACTTCGGACAGAAGATCGCCAAGGAGATCGTCTTCGTCGAAATCCCCTCCGTGGGACGGGCGGTGACGCAGGGGCAGACCTTCATGTCCATGGAGTCGGGCAAGTGGGTGGGCCGCATCGCCGCGATGGCCAGCGGCAAGATCACCGAGGTCAATGGCGAACTGGAGTGGGAGCCGGCCACGATCAACAGCGATCCCTTTGGCGCCGGCTGGCTGGTCAAGATCGAGATGTCCAACCCCGCTGAACTGAGCAACCTGTTCAAGGCCGACTCGCCTGAGTTCGTGGCCTTCATCGAGGGAGAGGCGGCGAAGTTCAAGGACCTGCTGGGCTAGTCCATTCCCGCCATATGCCACGGAATGCCCGTCCGGTGTTGCGGACGGTGCATTCCGTTCCACAATTGGGAGGGCTTTGTGAGTGTGAAGACCATCTCCCGATGGATAAGCCGTTTCGTGTTTCCGACTGGTTCTACGCTGCCGGCGGCTGGGATGCGTGAGATCTGGCTCTCCCTTGCCATTCTGGCTATCCTCCTCGCGGGCTGTGCCCCCCGTCCGCAGACCTGGCCTTCTCAACCGGAGAACCCGGCCCTGACCTCTACGTGGCATATCGACGTCGCTCGGTTTCTGAGTTCAGCGCACGGCGGTGTGGCTTGCGAGACGTGCCACGCGGATATCGCGGTGGGCGAGACGAGCATGCCTCATCCTGATGTGACCCGATTGACGCTTTCTGCCACTTCCCTGTATGACTACAGCACCTGCGCGCGCTGTCACCCACAGGAGTACGCTGACTACGATCGTGGTGCTCATGCTGCGGCCAGGGCGCAGTCAGAGGGAGAGGGCGAGCCATCCCCGACCTGCGGCCACTGTCATAGTTCCCATTACGCTGCGGCCTACACGCGGGCGGAGTTGCTGAGCAACGTTGCCGAAACGTGCGGCACCTGTCACCCCGAGGAACTGGAGTCCTACCGGGCGGACTATCACGGCAAGGCGGCCCTGTTGGGCTATGAGCAGGCGGCCACCTGTACCGATTGTCACGGCGCCCATGCGGTCTCTTCGCTTTACGATGTCGGGGAGACGGTTCAGGCCTGTCGGCGCTGCCACCCGGAGGTCAACGCGTCCACAGCCAGTTATCGCGTCCATGCCCGTGAGACGCTGAACGCCGGGTCGGACGATACCCGTGCGCAGGAGTCTGCCCTTCTGTTCTGGGTCAAACTCTTTTTCACCGTGTTGGTAGTCAGCGTGTTGGCTTTTTTCTACACTCACACCCTGCTGTGGTTCTTGCGAAGCCTGCATGAACGATTGAAGAAGGGGCGACATGGCTGAGAAAAGGAAAGAGACGACAGAGTACTGGCGCTTCAACATCTATCACCGCTTCGTTCACTTCCTGGTCCTCACCAGTTTCTTTGGGACGACGATCAGTGGCCTGCCATTGAAGTACGCTGGCACGGCCTGGGCTGCATGGCTTACCCGGATGCTGGGAGGAGTCCGCGTTATGGGGATCATCCACCGCGTGAGCGCGGTGGTCATCGCTCTGTGGTGCCTGATGCATTTGGCTTACGTGGCGCATTACGTGCTGGTGCGGCGGCGAAAACCATGGGGCCCAGACACGCCAGTCCCGACGGTGAAGGACTTCCGAGACCTGTGGCAGAACCTTCTTTACTTCCTGGGGCGAGGAAGTGCTCCCCTCTTTGATCGCTTTGCTTACTTCGAGAAGTTCGACTACTGGGCAGTCTTTTGGGGGGTACCGATCATCGGTCTCTCGGGGTTGGTGCTCTGGTTCCCCAACTTCTTCTCGCGCTTCCTGCCCGGCATTGCGATCAACATTGCCCACATCATGCACAGCGATGAAGCGTTGCTGGCCGTTGGCTTCATCTACATCGTGCACATGTTCAACACTCACATCCGGTTCGACAAGTTCCCACTCAATCCGGTGATCTTCACCGGAAAAATGACGGAGGCGGAGTTCATCCATGAGCGTCCTCTCGAATGGGAACGAACAAGAACAGACCCCCAGCGTCTTGAGGATATGAGGGTTCGATGAGGAACGTATCTCGTGGTACGACGGTAGTTGCTGTTCTGTGGACCCTGCTTTGCCTCTTCGCTTTCGGTGCTCCGGTGGTGAGAGCCCAGGGGCCAGGGCCGGGCAGCGAAGATCAGAGCTGTTGGGCCTGTCACAGGCAACCTAATCTGGCTGCTTCTGAGGGGACACGCACGAGTATAACCATGTGCCTGGATTGCCATGGTGACCCTCAGGTGGATGAGTGGGCGGGCGAGGGTCGCTCCTCGGTGTACGTGGAGCGGGACCAGCACGCCGATACGCTGCATGGGCAGATCGCCTGCGTGGCCTGCCACACCGATGTGGCCCGCAACCCCCACCAGGAGGAGGAGCCTGTCGCCTGCGCGGACTGCCATGCGACCCTTCTCACTCACGTCAACATGGGCGCGCCACATCTCAGCGTTGACTGCGCCGCCTGTCACAGGGCGGGCCTGCCCGTAAGCCGGGATGGGCAAACAGGCCGTGTTGTGTTGGCCCGCACAGACGCCGCGGGGAACCCGGTGGATCGTACGGCCCACAACGTCGTGACGCAGATGGACTGCGCGACATGCCATTTCTCCGGCAACGATGTCGGCGCGCCAGCGGTGGTGTTGCCTGCACGCAGCGTCATCTGTATGGCCTGTCACGACGCTGCGCCGACGGTCAGCGTTGGTGGGTTCGGCGCCTCAGGGAGGGTCACGGACTATGGCTCTATAATCGGCCTGCTTGTCTTTGGAGTGGGCATGCTCGTGAACTTCTCGCTCTACCTGCAGGGTGCCATCCTGGGCCACCCTGGCCTGACCACCATGCAAAAACTCTCTTATCTGGTGGAGGATGGGGTCCGCCTGATCTTCTCCCGCCGTGTCTTCCGGTTGGTGTGGGGAATCGTCGCCGATGGCCTCTTCCTGCGCCGCGTCCTCCGGGAGAGCGTGAGCCGATGGGTGATGCACACCCTCATATACTGGCCCTTCCTGGCTCGCTTCCTCCTGGGGTTGGTCACCTGGCTGGGAGAGATGTTCTGGCCTGCCAGCGCGTGGACACGGATGCTGGCGAACAAGGACACGCCGGCTGTGGCGTTCACTTACGACTTTCTGGCTTCGCTGGTTATCGTAGGTGTGCTGATCGCGCTCGGCCGGCGTTTTATCCTGCGAGATCAGCGGCTGCGCACCGGACCGCAGGACAGAATCGCCATCGCGCTGCTGGGTGGCCTCTTCCTGGTGGGCATCATCGCCGAGGCGTTTCGGCTTCTGAGTGCCGGCACTCCCCCAGATGTGGCCCAGTATTCTTTTCTGGGCTACGGTGTGGCGGCACTGTTGCGCCCCCTGGGCCTTCCCTGGACGACGGTATACCCGGCGGTCTGGTATCTCCATGCCTGGTTGGCCGCGGCGACGATCGCCTACCTGCCGTTCAGTAAGTTCATGCACATCCTTGTTGCACCTCTTCTCGCCAGCATAGATACCGCTGGAAAGGGTTCGCACTGATGACCGCTAAGGATGACTTCTTCTACACCGTGCGTCAGATCGTTGAACTGGATGGTTGCACCCGTTGTGGGGAGTGTACCCTCTGGTGTCCGACCTTTGCCGAGAAGCCGGACCTGGAGGCGATTACCCCACTGACCAAGATTGAGACGACGCGGCAGTTCTTGCGCCGCCAGAAAGGCTTGCTGGCCCGTATCTTCGGCCCCCGCCCTCTTGACCCGCAGGCGGTGCAGACCCACTCCGCAGGCACCTATGACTGTACCCTTTGTGGTCGCTGCTCCGTAGTCTGCCCGGCGCACATCCGCACGCGCGAGTTGTGGATCGCCATGCGCCAGTGGCTGGTGCAACAGGGGGTCTATCCCGACGCGCTGAACCATCTGCGCGAGACGCTCACCACCCGCTACAACATCTCCGGCGACGACAACGCCAACCGCCTGATCTGGAGCCAGAACATGGCCCAGCCGCCGGCGGGACTGGGCGAGAAGACCCGGGCAGAGGTGGTCTACTTCGTCGGTTGCGTCTCCTCCTTCTACCCGCAGTCCTACTCCGTGCCGCAGAGCGTGGCGATGGTGCTGGAGCGGGCCGGGGTGGACTTCATGGCCCTGGGTGGGGAGGAGTGGTGCTGTGGTTTCCCGCTGATCATCGCCGGCATGGGGGATACAGCGGTGGAGTCGGTGCGGCACAACGTGGAGGCAGTGCGCCGAACCGGTGCCAGGCGGCTGGTGGCTGCCTGCCCCTCCTGCTACCACACCTGGGAGCATGACTACCCGCGCATCCTGGGCGAACCCCTGGGCTTCGAGGTGCTGCACGTGACCGAGATGCTGGCCGAACTGCTCCACGCCGGGCGTTTGACGCTTAACCCGCTCGAGGAGACGGTCACCTACCATGACCCTTGCGACTTGGGGCGCACCAGCGGCGTCTTCGAGGCGCCGCGGGAGGTGCTCCGCGCCATCCCCGGCGTGACCTTTGTGGAGATGGCCCATCACCACGAGTACTCGCTCTGTTGCGGCGGCGGCGGCGACGTGGAGATGGCCGACGCTGATCTGACCGCGGCGGTGGCCAGGCGGCGCATCGGCGAGGCGCAGGAGTCGGGGGCGAAGGTGCTCCTCTCTGCCTGTCAGCAGTGCAAGCGTACCCTCGCCGGGGCCGCGCGCCGGGAGAAGGTGCGCCTGCGCGTCCTGGACGTGGTCGAACTGGTGGCTCAGCAATTGCCGCCAGCGTGAGGACGAGACTGCGGGTGACACCCCGCAGCGGCCTCTTGACAGAGACACAGGGAGCACAGGGGACAGCCTCTGTGTTCTCTGTGTCTCTGTGTGGCAGAAGGTAACGGTTGATACCCCCCGCCGGTTCGAGAGCCCGCGGGAGGATAGGCAGAGGAATGTTGTGAGGTGAAGACGCTGTTGCTGGGCCTGGGCAATCCCATCCTGTGCGACGACGGCGTGGGCATCCACGTGGTGCGCGCGGTCGCTGCGCGTGGTCTGCCGGATGGCGTGGACTGCGCCGAAGCCAGCGTTGGCGGGCTGCGCCTGTTGGAGACGATTGCCGGTTACCAACGGGTGGTGATGGTGGACGCGATCCAGATCCCTGGCGGTCAGCCGGGCGCGATCCACCGCCTGCGCCCCGACGACCTGCACGCTACTCTGCATACCGGCTCCTCACACGACCTCTCGCTGGCCGCGGCGCTGGCCCTGGGCCGCGGTCTGGGGCTGCTCCTCCCCGCCGATGAGAACCTGCTCATCGTCGCGGTGCAGGCGGCGGACGTGCTGACCTTCGCCGAGACGTGCACCCCCGCTGTGGCGGCGGCCATCCCGCGCGCCGTCGAGGCGGTGCTGGCCGTGCTGGCCGAGGACGGGCAGGCCGATGGCTGAGCGGGTGGCGAAGCGGGTCAGCGTGCGCGGGGTGGTGCAGGGGGTGGGCTTCCGTCCCTTCGTCTACCGCCTGGCGCAAGATCATGGCCTGACCGGGTGGGTGCTCAACCATTCCGGCGGCGTGGAGATCACGGTGGAGGGGTCCCCCCAGGCGCTGACCGCCTTCCTGCAAGACCTGCAGGCCCAGGCTCCGCCGCAGGCGCGCATCGAGGGCCTTCACGTTGCCGATGCGCCGCTCAACGGCTACACGACCTTCGAGATCCGCCACAGCGTGGCCGAGGCGGGACGGTACCTGCTCATCTCTCCCGACATCGCCACCTGTCCGGATTGCCTGCGCGAACTGTTCGACCCCGCCGACCGACGCTATCGCTACCCGTTCACCAATTGCACTAACTGCGGCCCCCGCTTCACGATCATCGCCGACATCCCCTACGACCGCCCGCTGACGACGATGCGCGACTTCGTGATGTGCCCGCAGTGCCAGGCGGAATACGACAACCCACTCGACCGCCGCTTTCACGCCCAGCCGAACGCCTGCCCGGCCTGCGGCCCGAAGGTCTGGTGGCGGCCCAGCCCGCGACTGGGCGATCCCGCTGAAAGCCCGCAGGGAGAGGCAGCGCTCGCGGCGGCGCGTGAGGCGCTGCTGGACGGGGCGATCGTGGCCATCAAAGGGCTGGGGGGCTTCCACCTGGCCTGTGACGCGACGAACGAATCGGCAGTGCGTGCCCTGCGCCAACGCAAAGCCCGCCCGGACAAACCGCTGGCGGTGATGATCGCCACGTTGGATGAAGTACGGCGTCATTGTCGCGTCTCGCCCGACGAGGAGCGGCTGCTGACCTCTTCCGCGTGCCCCATCGTGCTCCTTCCCTGGCTGTCGGGGTCGGACATCTGCCCGCTGGTGGCCCCGCGCAATCGCTACCTGGGGGTGATGCTCCCCTACACGCCGCTCCACCACATCCTGCTGCGGGACGTAGGTCGCCCGTTGGTGATGACCAGCGGCAACCTCTCCGAGGAGCCAATCGCCTCCGATAACGACGAGGCGTTGCGCCGCCTGGCGCGTCTGGCCGATTTCTTCCTGCTGCACAACCGCGACATCTATTCCCGTTACGACGACAGCGTCTGGTTCGTCCCTGGCACGCCCCAGCCCATCCGGCGCGCGCGGGGTTATGCTCCCTTCCCGGTCAAATTGCCCTTTGCGATGCGCCAGGTGCTGGCCTGCGGTGCGGAACTGAAGAACACCTTCTGCCTGACCCGCGACGAATACGCCTTCATCAGCCAGCACATTGGCGACATGGAGAACCTGGAGACGCTGGAGCACTTCGAGGCGACCGTGGCCCTTTATCGGCGGCTGTTTCGCATCGAGCCGGAGATCGTCGCCTACGATCTGCACCCCGATTACCTGGCGACCCGTTACGCCCTGGCCCAGCCGGTGGAGACGAAAGTGGGCGTCCAGCACCATCACGCCCATATCGCCGCCTGCCTGGCCGACAACGGCTGGCGCCCGGAGGATGGACCGGTGATCGGCGTCGCCTGGGACGGCACCGGCTACGGCAGCGATGGGCACCTCTGGGGTGGGGAGTTCCTGGTGGGGGACTACTTCGGTTTCCGGCGTGCGGCCCATCTGGAGTACCTGCCCATGCCCGGCGGCGAGGCGGCCATCCGCGAGCCCTACCGCCTGGCGTTGGGATACCTCCGCGCTCTCGGCGAGGACCTCCCTGTCCCACCGATGCCGGGGGTGGAGCCGGAGGTGTGGGAGGTGCTGTGTCAGCAGGTGGAGCGGCACATCAACTGCCCACTGACCTCCGCGGGCGGCCGGCTGTTCGACGCCGTCTCCGCGCTGCTGGGCGTCTGCACTCACACCACCTACGAGGGCCAGGCGGCGGTGGAACTGGAGATGGCGGCTGGCGAAGTGGTCGGTGGTCCACAGTCCGTGGTCGAGCCAGGAGCCGACGGAGCCGTGTCACCCTATCCCTTTGGTGTGGACGAGACCCCCGCCGGGATGGTCCTGCGCCTGCGCCCGCTGTTCGCTGCGCTGCTGGAGGACATGCGGGCCGGGCGGGAGGTGGGCGAGATGGCCTACCGCTTCCACCTCACCACGGCGGATATGATCGCCTCCGTCTGCTCGAGGCTGGCGGAGCAAGAGGGGCTAAGGACGGTAGCGTTGAGCGGGGGTTGCTTTCAGAACCGGTTGCTGCTGGCCCTGACGGTGCCGCGGCTGGAGGGGGCTGGCCTCCGCGTTCTGGTGCACCGCCAGGTCCCCTGCAACGACGGGGGTCTCTCCTTGGGACAGGCGGTGATGGGCTTTTGGACGGCGGACCACGCAACACGAAAGGCGCGAAAGGCGCGAAAGACACGAAAGGCGCGAAACAGATGAACAGGAGCGATAGATGTGTCTTGCTGTACCAGGGTTGATCAAGTGGGTTGATGGAATGGCTGCGCAGGTGGAGATCGGCGGGGTGGAACGTACTATCAGTGTCGCTCTGACCCCTGACGTGCGCGTGGGTGACTACGTATTGGTGCACACCGGCTTCGCCATCGGCGTGATTGACGAACAGGAGGCGCTGGAGACGTTGCGCCTGCTGTCTGAACTGCTGGAGGGCAGTGCTGAGGAGTGTCTGTTCTCCTCGACAGGCGAACCGTAGATGCGTTACCTGGATGAGTTCCGCGACCCGCAACTGGCGCGCCGGCTGCTGGATCATATCTGGGCGCGCTCGACCCGCCGCGTCTGCCTCATGGAGTTCTGCGGCGGGCACACTCACGCCATCTTCCGTCACGGCCTGCGACAGATGCTGCCGCCCACGGTGGAACTCCGTTCCGGCCCTGGCTGTCCGGTCTGTGTGACCGCCGATAGGGACCTGGACCGCGCCATCGCCATCGCTCGCCTGCCCAATGTCATCCTGACCACCTTCGGGGACATGTTGAAGGTCCCCGGGAGCAGCGGCTCGCTGCAGGAGGCCAGGGCTGAAGGGGCGGATGTGCGCATCGTCTACTCGACGCTGGATGCGCTGCAGATCGCCCGCGAGCACCCCGACCGCGACGTCGTCTTTCTGGGCATCGGTTTCGAGACCACGGCCCCCACCGTAGCGGCAGCGCTCCTCCAGGCGGAGGCCGAGGGGATCAGGCGTTTCTATGTCCTCTCGCTGCACAAACTGACCCCTCCCGCGATGCGCGCCATCCTCGACAACGGCCAGGTGGGACTGGGGGGCATCATCGGGCCGGGCCACGTCACCACGGTCGTTGGCAGTGCTGCCTGGGAGTTCCTGCCGCGGGAGTATCACATGCCCTGCGCGGTGGCCGGCTTCGAGCCGCTGGACATCCTGCGCGCGGTGGCCGCGTTGGTGGAAATGGCAGAGGAGGGTCGAGCAGAGGTCGTCAACGCTTACTCCCGCAGCGTGCGGCCGCAGGGCAACCCCGTCGCGCTGGCGATGATGGAGCGGGTCTTTGCGGTGGACCGGGCGGACTGGCGCGGATTGGGCAGCGTCCCGCAGAGCGGGCTGACGCTCCGTCCGGCGTACGCCCGCTTCGACGCCGCGCTGGCCTTTCCGGTCGAGACCGGGCCTTCCCGCCCCCACCCGGGCTGCCGGTGCGGCGACGTGGTGCGTGGCGTGCTCGACCCGCCGGACTGCCCGCTCTTCCGCCGCGTCTGTACGCCCGCCCGGCCTGTGGGCCCATGCATGGTCTCTGCCGAGGGAGCCTGCGCCGCGTGGTACACCTACGGACAGGATGACGAAGATGGATGAGACGATCCTGCTCGCCCACGGTTCCGGCGGCCAGATGAGCCACGGGCTGATTGAGGGACTGTTCCTCAAGTACCTGGGTAACCCCATCCTGGCTGCCCTCGACGACGCCGCCGTGGTGGACCCGCCAGGCGCCAGCGGGGGCGGCCGTCTGGCCTTTACCACCGATTCCTACGTCATCAGCCCCATCTTCTTCCCTGGCGGGGACATCGGCAAACTGGCGGTCTGTGGCACGGTCAACGACCTGGCGATGAGCGGCGCGACGCCCATCTATCTGAGTGCGGGTTTCATCCTGGAGGAGGGGCTGCCGCTGGCGGAATTGGAGCGCGTGGTCGCCTCGATGGCGGAGACGGCCAGGGCCGCCGGGGTCTCCATCGTGGCCGGCGATACGAAGGTGGTGGAGCACGGCAAAGCCGACCGGCTGTTCATCAACACTGCCGGCATCGGCCGCGTGCCGGCCGGCCTGGAGTTAGGGAACGACCGGGTGCGGCCGGGCGACCTCATCCTGCTGAGCGGCACGGTGGGCGATCACGGCATGACCATCATGAGCCAGCGGGAGGGGTTACGCTTCTCGTCGCCCCTGCAGAGCGACTGTGCGCCGCTGAACGGCCTGGTGACGGCGATGCTGGCAGCGTTGTTGGCGGCGGACGACGCGGGCTGGGGAGCGTTGCATTGCATGCGCGACCCGACCCGCGGCGGGGTAGCGACCGTGTTGAACGAGATTGCCGCTCGCTCCGGGGTCGGCATCGAGGTTGAGGAGGCGGCCATCCCGGTGCGGGAAGCGGTGCGTGCCGCCTGCGAACTCCTGGGGCTGGACCCTCTGTACGTAGCAAACGAGGGCAAACTGCTGGCCTTTGTCAGCCCGGAAGGGGCGGAGCCACTCCTGGCCGCCATGCGCGCCCACGCTGACGGACGAGAGGCGGCGATCATCGGCCGGGTGACGGCGGAGCACGCCGGCCGTGTCGCCTTGCGCACCGTGTTGGGCGCGCGCCGTGTGCTGAGTATGCTCGCTGGCGAGCAACTGCCGCGCATCTGTTGAGTCGGAAGCCGTGTGATGGAGGCCGAGCAAGAGAGTCCGCTCCCGGTGACCGGGATCGTGCTGGCCGGCGGGGCCAGCCGGCGCATGGGGCGCGACAAGGCGCTCCTGGAACTGGACGGGCAGCCGCTGCTTGCCTGTGTGCTGGAGCGGCTGGCGTTGGTGTGCGCCGAGCGTCTGGTGGTGGCCAATGACATCCAGCGCTATGCCCGGTTCGGGGTCCCTGTGATTGCCGATCGCTTCCCTGGCGTGGGGGTGCTGGGCGGGTTGCACGCCGGCCTGGAGGCGGCGACGCACGACCTGGTGCTGGCTGTGGGGTGCGATATGCCCTTCCTGAACCCTCGTCTGCTGCGCGCCTTCGTCGGCTGGGCGGAGGGGGCGGACGTCGTGGTGCTGCGCCGGGATGAGCAGATCGAGACGCTGCACGCCGTCTACCGGCGCACCTGCCTGCCGGCGATGGAGGCAGCCATCCGCGCCGGGGAACGGCGCATCATCTCGTTCTTCGGCCTGGTACGGGTGCGGTATGTCACGCCGGAGATGGCGGCGTTCTTCGATCCCGATCTGCGGTCCTTCCGCAACGTCAACACCCCTGAGGAGTGGACGGCGGTACAGAATCTGACGTGATTGTCACCCTGGAGACAGGACGAACATCATTGGCAGTCGGGGAGAGGTGTGATATACTTTGGCGTGTAGGGAGGGACTTGCTATGAAAATCGCCGAAGTGCTGCAGATTGTCGAGGGCCAGGTGGTCACCGCCGACGTGGACTTGGATCTCGAGGTATGTGTTGGTTGCGCGGCTGACTTGATGAGCGATGTGTTGGCCTTTCCCTGTGAAGGGGCACTGTTGCTATCTGGCCTGATCAATCCCCAGGTGGTGCGAACAGCGGAAGTGGCCGGCGTGGCGGCGCTCCTGATCGTGCGTGGCAAAACTCCTCCTAAGGAGACAGTCGCGCTGGCTGGGGAGAAGCGAATCCCGCTCCTGACGACTCACCTCACGATGTTCGAGGCCTGCGGCCGCCTGTACCAGGCAGGTTTGACCGGTTGCGCTCCCTCGAACCTGTCGCAATAGACGGCAGACCATCGCTGGGGTTCGGCCAGTGGCTACTCCATCCGAGACCAGAAAGGAGATCTCTAAGCTCCAGGAACTGGCCTATGAACTCCGGGTCGAGGACGCTATGAGCCGTGTGATCAGCGTCCCCCCGGAGATGAGCATGGCCGAGTTCCGGGAGCAATTGCGCGTCAACCGCTTCTCCGGCATGCCCGTGGTAAAAGACGGGCGCATGGTGGGCATCGTCAGCATCGAGGATCTGATCAAGGCGCTGGCTGCTGGCGAGTTGAGCGCCACCGTGGGTGAGAAGATGACCCGCGATCCGGTGACGCTCTACACCGACGAGCCCCTTGTCCACGCGGTGAGCAAGTTCAGCACCCACCGCTTTGGTCGCTTTCCGGTGGTTACCCGTGAAGGAGAGCTGGTCGGCATCATTACCCAGGGCGACATCGTGCGGGCCCTTCTAAGGCGCATGGAGATAGACTACCACCACGAGGAGGAAATCCATCGTTATCGTGCCAGCCACATTTTCGAGGATATCATTGCTGACGAAGTCACCCTGCTTTTCCGCTACCGGGTGGTGTCCAGGGACTTCAGCCGCGCGGGTGAGGCTTCCAGCGGGTTGAAAAGGACATTGGGACGCCTGGGCATCGCCCCGCGCCTGATTCGCCGTGTGGCTGTGGCAGCCTATGAGGCGGAGATCAACATCGTCATCTACGCCGATGGGGGAGAGATCGTCGCCGAGGTGCAGCGGGATCGGATCAAGATCGAAGCGATAGACCAGGGGCCGGGCATCCCCGACATCGAGTTGGCCATGCAGCCAGGTTACTCCACTGCCCCCGAATGGGTGCGGGAGATGGGCTTCGGCGCGGGGATGGGGCTCTCCAATATCAGAGCCTGCTCCGATGAGATGATCCTGGAGTCCACCGTGGGCGTGGGGACCCATCTGACGATTGTGATCTATACGTGACCCGACGGTCAGCGGGTTGAACATCTGCCAGTGAGTTGGGCAAATGGGGCAGATTGCCCAGAATCCCATCTTGTTTTGCTGATTCGCCGATTCTATCGCCACTTAAGGAGAGGAATATGAGCCTGAGAATCCTGGATAAGCAAGCCGTTGTCCCCCTGGTGGAGGCGTTGATGGCCGACTACCGGGTCTTCGGGCCGCGGGCGAAGGGGCCCCAATTCGGCTTCGAGCCGCTCGACAGCCCGGCTGACCTTCGTCTGGACTATAACATCTCCATCCTTTCCCCCAAGACGGCGCTGCAACCCCCACAGGAGCGGATGGCCACGATCCGCCTGGGCGAGGGGGCGCCGGCCGTCGAGCCGGTGATTGAGGCCCAGCCAACAGTGCTGTTTGGCGTGCACACCTGCGACCTGTACGCCATCCGCCTGCTCGACCGCGCCTTCACCGCCGACTTCCCGGACGCCCATTACCTGGAACGGCGGCGGCAGACGCTGGTGGTCAGCCTGGAATGCCTGCAGCCCTGCGACGAGCACTCCTTCTGCAAGAGCATGGGCACCTGGACGGCGGATGGGGGGTATGACCTGCACATGACCGACATCGGCGATGCCTACATCGTCCACGTGGGCACGGAGGCAGGGGAGGCCTTGCTGAGGGAGTATGCCCGCCCGGCCACCGACGCGGAGGTGCGCCGCCTCAACGAGGTGCTCAGCGCCAAGTGGCCGCGCTTCCCGCAGCGGCTGGAGTTTGACGCCGCAGAGCTCCCTGCTCTCCTGGCCACCGCCTACAACCATCCCATATGGGCCGAACTGGGTGAGCGGTGTCTCTCCTGCGGCTCCTGCACCAACGTCTGCCCCACCTGTTACTGCTTCAACGTGCTGGACACTGTCTCCCTGACGCTGGATGAGGCCAGCCGTATCCGTCGCTGGGACTCCTGCCAGCTGGACGAGTTCGCCCGCGTGACCAGCGGGGAGAACTTCCGCGAGGCCCGCGCCGCCCGCCAGCGCCACCGCATGCTGCGCAAGGGGAAGTACCTGCGCGAGCGGTTCAACGCCCCCGGCTGTGTCGGCTGCGGGCGTTGTATTCGCGCCTGTCTGGTGCATATCAACATCGTCGAGACCTTCAACACGATCCATAAATCGGCATAGGAGGGATAGAATGAGCACAACATCCATCTACGCTCCGGAAATGGCCCGCCTGGCCGATGTTCGCCCGTTGACCGAACTGGAGAAACTGTTCGTCATCGAGTTGCCGCAGGGCCGCAGCCTGGGACATCAGCCGGGCCAGTTCGTCATGCTCAGCATCCCCGGCGTGGGCGAGGCCCCCATCTCCATCTCCTCCTCCCCCAGCCGCTCGAACGGCCACTTCGAGTTGTGCGTGCGCCGCATGGGGGACGTGACGGGTGTCCTCCACAACATGCAGGCAGGGGACTGGGTGGGCATCCGCGGCCCCTTTGGCCACGGTTTCCCCATCGAGCAGATGCGCGGCAGGGACATGCTCTTCGCCCCCGGCGGACTGGGCCTGGCCCCGCTGCGCTCGCTGATCAACCAGGTGCTCGATGAGCGTTCCGCCTTCGGACGGGTGATCATCCTCTACGGGGCCAAGCGGCCGGCGGAATTGCTGTTCCGTGACGAACTGGATGCGTGGGCTGCCCGCGAGGACGTGGAGTTCCACCTCACCGTGGACCGCGGGGACGAGACCTGGAAGGGCCACGTGGGTGTGATCACCACCCTTTTCCCGGCGATCACCGTGGACCCGCGCAACACGATTGCGGTCACCTGTGGGCCGCCGATCATGTACCGCTTCGTGCTGATGGAACTGCTGGGCAAGGGCATCCCGGAGACCAATATCTATCTCTCCCTCGAGCGGCGCATGAAATGTGGTATGGGCAAGTGCGGCCACTGCCAGATCAACGACCTGTACTGCTGCCGAGAAGGCCCGGTCTTCACTTACGATCAAATCAAGAACGTGCCGGAGGCGCTGTGATGAGTGCAAAGAGCAAGAAGCGGGATCGGCCCCGAGTGGCCTTCTTCGATTTCGCCAGTTGTGAGGGCTGTCAGTTAACGGTGGTGGACTCGCTCCAGACCCACGTGGAACTGCTGGAGGCCGTGGAGATCGTCCAGTTCCGCGAGGCCAGTTCCGAACGACGGGAGGACTACCAGATCGCCTTCGTCGAAGGCTCGATCACCCGTCCAAAAGACGAGGAGCGGTTGCGCCGCATCCGGGAGCAGGCGACTCTGCTGGTCGCCCTGGGCGCCTGCGCCCATACCGGCTGTGTCAACGCGCTGAAAAACCTGCACAAGCCGGAGGATGTGCGCCGCTGGGTCTACGGGGACTGCGCCGAATGGTATGAGACCTACGCCGCCCGTCCGCTCAGCGCGGTGGTCAAGGTGGACGCCGTCATTCCCGGCTGCCCCATTGACCGGGAGGAGTTCGTCGAGGTGGTCAAGGCGCTTCTGGTCGGCAAGAAGCCGCCTATCCCCGACTACCCGGTCTGCGTGGAGTGCAAACTGAAGGGGAACGTCTGCGTCTTCCACGTCGGCAAGACGTGCCTGGGCCCGGTCACACGGGCCGGCTGCGGCGCGATCTGCCCCTCCCACGGTGACGGTTGCGAGGGCTGCCGTGGCTTGATCCCGCACCCCAATGAGAACGCGATGGAGGAGGTGCTGGACGAGTTCGGGTTGACCCTCGACCAGATCATGGGCCAGTTCACGATGTTCAACGCTTACAGCGAAGTGGAGAATGGAGAATGGGCACAGTGAAGATTGACGTCCATCACCTGACGCGTGTCGAGGGACACGGCAACATCGTCGTGGACGTGCGAAACGGCGAGATCAAGACCTGTCGCTTCGAGGTGGTCGAGGCTCCGCGCTTCTTCGAGGCCTTCGTGCGCGGACGATCCTACGACGAACTCAGCCACATCACCTCCCGCATCTGCGGCATCTGCTCCGTGGGTCACGCGACGACCAGCCTGCAGGCTACCGAGAAAGCGCTCGGCGTCGAACTGTCCGAGCAGGCGACCCTGCTGCGAAAACTGAACTTTCACGGCGAGATCATAGATAGCCACGTCCTCCACACCTACTACCTGGTGGCGCCCGACTTCCTCGGTGTGCCCAGCGTCATCCCCCTGGTGGATACGCACAAGGACGTGGTGCTGCGGGCGCTACGGATCAAGAAGCTCTCCGGTGACCTGTGCGCGCTGATCGGCGGCCGCCATACCCATCCCATCGCGCTGACCGTCGGTGGGCTGACCCACACGCCCACGGAACGGGAACTGCGCGATATGCGCGCCCGCTTCGTCGAGGCCCGCGCCGACATGGACGAGACGGTGGCCCTCTTCGCCTCCCTGCCCTGGCCACAGTTCGAGCGGGAGACCGAGTACGTCAGCCTGCACAAGGATGACGAGTACGCCTTCATCGGCGGCACGATCGTCACCTCTGACGGCTTCTCCTACCCCATCGAGGACTACCGCAAGGTGACCAACGAGTGGTGTGTGCCCTTCTCCACCGCCAAGTGGACCCGTCACAACCGCGACGCCTACATGGTCGGCGCGCTGGCTCGCTTCAACAACAACTACGACCAGTTGCATCCGAGGGCCAAAGAAGCGGCGGCGAAATTCGGGATGAAGCCGTTGGTGACCAACCCCTTCCTCAACACCGCCGCTCAAGTGATCGAAATGGTGCACTGCATCGAGGATGGCATCCGCATCATGGACGAACTGCTCACCCGCGGCATCAAGCCGGAAGCCCCTGCACCGGTCGAGGTCAAGGCTGGCGAGGGGGTCGGTTCCTGCGACGTGCCGCGCGGCATCCTCTTCCATAACTACGTCTATGACGACGACGGTATCTGTACCTCCGCCAACTGCATCATCCCGACCAACCAGAACTGGGCCAACGTCAATGCTGACCTGCAGGCGTTCCTGCCGCAGATCCTGGACCGTCCACAGGAGGAGATTCGCCATTTGCTGGAGATGCTCGTGCGCGCCTATGACCCTTGCATCTCCTGCTCGACGCACTTCCTGCGGGTGGAGTTCGTGTAGCCAGTGGGACGGTTGATCATCGGCCTGGGCAACCCGCTGCGCGGGGATGATGGCGTGGGTTGCCGTGTGGTGAACGAACTCACCCGTCGGGGCCTGCCCGAGGGGGTGTATGCCCTCGACGCCGGTACGCCCGGCCTGGCCTTGCTCGACCTGATGACGGGCTACGAGCGGGTCATCCTGGTGGACGCCGCCGACATGGGGCTGGAGCCTGGCTGCTTCCAGCGGATGACCCCAGCGGAGGTTCATCTGCTGGCCTCAGCCGGGCCCTGCTCCCTCCACAGCCTCGGCCTGGCCGAGGTGCTGGCGCTGGCCCAGGCGTTGGAGCGACCGTTGCCGGAGATCGTGATCTTCGGCATTCAGCCCGCGCAAGTTGGCTGGCAGGAAGGCCTGAGCCCGGCGGTGGGGGCCGCTCTTCCTGCCCTGGCCGAGGCGCTGTTGAAAGAGATAGAAGGAGATGAGCATGCCCAAGATCCTGGTGATTGAGGATGACCCTGACATGGTGGCAGCGGTGCGCATGCCGCTTGAGGCGCACGGCTACGAGGTCGTCGCCGCAGCATCGGGCGCGGAGGGGTTGAAAAAGGTCAAGGAGATCCATCCTGACCTGATCATCCTCGACGTGATGATGGAGACCACCACCGCCGGCTTCCAGGTCTCTCTGCAACTGCGCAGCCCGGACCCGGCGTCGGAGTACGCGCCCTATCGTCACATCCCGATCCTGATGCTGACTGCCATCCACTCCACCACCTCGCTGCGCTTCGGGCCGGATGAGGCCTACCTGCCGGTGGACGACTTCGTGGACAAGCCGATTGACCCCGAGGTGTTGGTCGAGAAAGTGCGCCGGATGATCGGGCAGTAGCGTGATGGAAGCGGAAGTGAGCCGCCGCCTGGCCGAAGCGGCGCTGGCAGCGGCGCAGGCGGACGGGGCGGAGGTGCGCCTGCTGGATGAGGCGGGTCAGCGCCTGGTGGTGACGGCTGCGGCAGGAGATGCTCCTCACCCGGCGGTATCGCTCGCCCTCGAGGAAAGCCCGCTGGCGCGAGAGGCCCTGGCTGGCGGCGGACCGGTCATCGGCGCCGATGTGGACCTGACGGCGGCCCCTCGGCCAGGAAGTTCCCTTCTCTGCCTGCCGCTCCAGCACGAGGGTCGCTCACTGGGCCTCCTTTGCCTCCACGCACACCTGCCTCGCCGCTTCGACACGACGGACGGCGCGCGGCTGACGCCTCTGGCCGCGCTGGGGGCGGCGGCGGTAGCCGTCACGCAGGCCCTGGCCGAGGAGAAGAACCTGGAGGCCAGCCGCGCTCAGTTCGTCCGTGTGGCCACGCATGAGTTGCGCTCGCCAGTGGCGGTCGCCCAGTCGCTCGTGCGCGGCGTGCTCAAGGGGTACGCTGGCCCGCTGACGGAGAAGCAGCAGGAGGTCTTCTCCCGTATCAGTCACCGGTTGGACTTCCTGGAGAGCCTGGTCAATGACCTTCTGGACCTGGCGGCGGGCAAGGCGCCGGAGTTGGGCGAGCCGGTCGCGCCGGTCTCCGTCACCGCTTCGCTGCGACGGGTCGTGGTGCTCTGGCAACCCCATGCCGAGGAGAAGGGGTTGACCCTGACGCTACGGGTCCCCCGCGATCCGCTGCTCGTCCACGCCACTGAGGAAGGGCTTGACCGTGTGTTCGTCAACCTGGTCAGCAACGCGGTCAAGTACACCACCACCGGGGGCACTGTCACTGTGACAGCGGAGCGTGCGGGCGGGCAGGTGGAGGTCGTGGTGAGCGACACCGGCATCGGCATCCCAACCGAGGCTCTGCCGCACCTCTTCGAGGAGTTCTACCGCGCCCCCAACGCCAAGGCGCTGGGCGAGGTGGGCACCGGCCTGGGGCTGGCCATCGTCAGGGACCTGGTGCAGCGGTACGGCGGCCGCATCGGGGTGCAGAGCGTCGTCGGCGCAGGGACGACTTTCACGGTGACCTTTCCGGTGGCCGGAGAGGGGTCGGGATAGCGGATGCACGAAATGCCGATCACCCAGTCGGTGCTGGAGATCGCCTTGCGCCACGCGCAGCAGGCCGGCGCGCAGCGCATCCTGCGTATCACGATGCGGGTGGGGGAACTCTCCGGTATTGTCCCGGATTCCATCCAGTTCTACTTCGACTTCGTCAGTCGGGAGACGATGGCCGAGGGCGCGGAACTGGTCTTCAACCGCCTGCCGGGTCGGTTCCGCTGCCGTGACTGCAACACCGAGTATGAGGCCAGCCGGGATGACTGGTTGTGTCCGCAATGTCACGGCGTGCAGGTCGAGGTGCTCGGCGGGCGGGAGTTCGAAGTGGAGAGCATCGAGGTAACCTGAGAATCAGGCGGGGATATGACCACGGAAATTCCTGTCTTGGAACCCATCCTCGGCGCGAACGACGCCATCGCCGCCGAGGTGCGCGCTTTCCTGAACCAGCGCGGCATCCTGGCGTTGGATGTCCTTGGCGCGCCCGGCGCCGGCAAGACCAGCGTCATCCTGGGCACGGTGCGGGCTTTGGGCGGGCGTGTGCGCGCCGCCGTGATCGAGGGAGACGTGGCCTCAACGGTGGATGCGCGCCGGGTGGCGGCGGAGGGGTTGCCGGTGGTGCAGATCAACACCGGCGGCGGCTGTCACCTCGATGCCCCTACGGTGCAGGGGGCGCTGCAGCGGCTGGACCTGGCCGGCATCAACCTGTTGTTCATCGAGAACGTGGGCAACCTGATCTGCCCCAACGCTTTCAGCGTGGGGGCACAGCGACGCGTGGTCGTTGCCAGCGTGCCGGAGGGGGACGACAAGCCCTACAAGTACCCCGACATGTTCCGCGACAGTGATGTGGTGCTGCTCAACAAGGTTGACCTGTTGCCCTACGTCGAGTTCGACCTGCCGGCCTACCGGACGTTGGTGCGCGCCCTCAACCCTGATGTCGCTTACTTCGAACTCTGCGCCCGCAGCGGCGAGGGGTTGGCCGCCTGGGCGGACTGGCTGCTGACGGCGCTGGCGGCGGCGAGAACCTGACGCAGCGGGGGCATGCCGCGCAGCCGCTCGGTGAACTGGTTCACGATCTCCGCGAAGATTCCCCCTTCCGACGACGAGACCCACTGCACCCACAGCCGCTCCTTCTCGATGCCGCAGTAGTCCAGCAGGCGGTGGAAGACCGGGAACCTGCGCGCGGTGCGGTGGTTGCCGGTGGAGTAGTGACAGTCACCGATGTGGCAGCCCAGCACCATCACCCCGTCCGCCCCTGCCAGGAAGGTCTTGAGCACCAGTTCAGGCGCGACGCGCCCGGAGCAGGGCACGCGGATGATCTTCAGGTTGGGCGGGTACTTCAGCCGGCTCGCCCCGGCCAGGTCCGCCCCGGCGTAACTGCACCAGTTGCACAGGAAACCGATGATCTTTGGTTCGTAGTTCATTGCTCTCGCTTATCCCCCTTGATGCGGACGACGGACCACGGACGACGGACCACGGACGACGGACGACGGACCACGGACCACGGACCACTGACCACGAACCACAGATCGTAGACCGTGGTCTGTGGTCTGTGGTCTGTCGTCTGTCGTCTGCGGTCCATCCGCCTACGTCTCCGCCTCCTGCGTCCGCATCGCGTATATCGCCCCCAGCATCTCGGCGATGATCTGCCGGTCGGTGAAGTGGCGCAGCGAGATCGCCTTGGAGGGGCAGGTGGCGGTGCAGGTGCCGCAGCCTTTGCACAACACCTCCACCACGTGGGCCACCTTGCGCTCCTCCAGGTACTCGATTGCCGTGTAGGGACAGGTCTGGATGCACTGCCCGCAGCCGACACAGGTCATCTCGTCCACCACGGCGGTGGAGGCCTGCACTTCCACCTCGCCCTGGCCGATGAAGGAGAGCACCCGCGCCGCCGCTGCTGACCCCTGGGCCACCGAGTCGGGGATATCGCGCGGTCCCTGGGCGCAGCCGGCGATGAACACGCCGTCGGTCATCGTCGCCACCGGGTCGAGTTTGGGGTGCTTCTCCTTGAACCAGCCGTCGGCGTCAGTGCTGATGCCGAAGATGCGGGCGACCTCGCGGCTGTCGTGGCGCGGCTCCAGTCCCACGGAGAGCACGACCATGTCCACCGGGATGCGCTGCTGCCGCCCGGTCAGCGTGTCCTCTCCCTGCACGACCAGTTTCCCTTCCTCGCTTGGGCGACGAGTGGCGCTCGTCACCTGGGCCACCCGCCCGCGGATGAAATGTATCCCCTCATCCAGCATGCGATGGTAGAACTCCTCGTACAGTTTTCCGGGAGCGCGGATGTCAATGTAGAAGTTGTAGACCTCGGCGTGGGTCTTGTGGCGGATCAGGTGGGCCAGTTTGAGGGAGTACATGCAGCAGACCCGGGAGCAGTACTCGTGGTAGTTCTTGTCGCGGCTGCCGACGCAGTGGATGATGGCGACGCTCTGCGGCACGGTCACCCCGTCCCGCAGCACCACCCGCCCGCCGGTCGGGCCTGCCCCGCTGAGCATGCGCTCCATCTCCATGCTGGTGAAGACGTTGGGGTAGCGTCCGTACCCGTACTGGGGGATGCGTCGCGCATCGAACGGGTCGAAGCCGGTGGCCAGGATGATGTTGCCCACCTGGAGGTCCACAAGCGCATCCTCTTGGTTGTAGTCAATCGCCCCGGTGGGGCAGACCTTCTCGCAGACCCGGCACTTGCCCTGGGTGAAGAAGCGGCAGTGCTGGCGGTCAATCACCGGCACGGCCGGCACGGCCTGGGCGAAGGGCCGGTAGATGGCCTTGCGGTAACCCAGTCCCGCCTCGTAGGCCTTGTCCACGACCTGCGTGGGGCATTTCTCCTGGCACAGCCCGCATCCGGTACACTTGGTCGCGTCCACCGAGCGCGCCCGTCGGCGCACGCGCACGTGGAAGTTGCCCATGTAACCGGAGACTTCCTCCACCTGGCTGTAGGTCAGCAGTTCGATGTTGGGATGCCGACCGGCATCCATCATTTTGGGACCGAGAATTCAAGCACTACAGTCCAGCGTTGGGAAGGTCTCGTCCAGTTGGGCCATCCGCCCGCCGATGGAGGGCTCCCGCTCAACCAGGTAGACGGGGTAGCCAGCGTTCGCCAGTTCCAGGGCTGCCTGGATGCCGGCGATGCCTCCACCGACGACCAGGGTAGCAGGCTCGACCCGGACCCGCTGGGTGCTCAGCGGCTGCTGGTAGCCCACCCGCGACACGGCGGCCTCGACCAGCACCTTGGCTTTGCGGGTGGCTTCCTCTGGATCGTCATGCACCCAGGCGCACTGTTCGCGGATGTTGGCCATGTTGAAGAAGTAGGGGTTCAGCCCGGCACCCGCCAGCGCCCGCTGGAAGGTCGCCTCGTGCATGCGTGGCGTGCATGAGGCCACCACCACCCGGTCCAGGCCCAGTTCCCGGATGTCCTTCTGGATCAGTTCCTGGCCCAGGCTGGAGCACATGAAGCGATAGTCGCGGGCGACGGCCACACCCGGCAGGTCGGCAGCCCAACGGGCCACCTCAGAGACATCCACGATGCCGGCGATGTTCGACCCGCAGTGACAGATGTAGACGCCGATTTTCATCCACCACCTCCACAAGACGGGCTGCTGGCCCGTTCTCTACGAAGCGCCTGCCCGAATAACCGTAGGGTGCTCTCCCTGTGCTGCCCGCTGGCGCATAGGGATGCGCCAGCGCATAGGGATGCGCCAGCGCATAGGATGCGCCAGCGCATAGGGATGCGCTGGCTACGGGGTGATTCGGATAGGCGATAATGGCTCTGGCATCGGCAGGGCCTGCTTGTCCCGGCGCGGTTTGGCCGCTGACGGCTCCTCCTCTGGCGGCGGGTTGCGCCACTTCTCCAGCAAAGGTCCAGCGGAGACGATTTCCTGTCCAAAGCCCAGTTGTTCCGGCTCCATGCCGAAGGCCAACCCCATCATCTGCGTGAAGTAGGGGACCGGGATGTGGAAACTGGTGCCGAAGTGGGCATTGACCTGTCCCTGGTAGGCGTCGAGGTTGAGCTGGCACATCGGGCAGGCTGTCACCAGGGCGTCGGCTCCGGCGCGGGCGGCGTTGTGCAGCAGGTAGCGGATCATCTCGTAGGCGGTATCGGCGCTGATCTGGGTCATGTGACCGCCGCAGCAGTCGGCCTTGACCGGGTAGTCCACCACCTCCGCCCCCAGCGCCTCCAGCAGCCGGTCCATCCGCTCCGGGTACTCCGGGTTGTCGTGGCCTGCCGGGCGGACGGTGACGCAGCCGTAGTAGGGGGCCAGCCGCAGGCCGTGCAATGGCTTGCGGACGTGGGCGGCAATCTCCTCCAGGCTGAAGTCCTCGACGATCACGTCCAGCGCGTGGCGCGAACGGACCCGTCCCGGCTCATAGTGCATTTTGCCTGCCGCCAGCGCCTCATTGACCGCTGCAGCCAGGTCGGCGTGTTCGGCCATGCTCTTGTCGGTCTTGAGCATGTTGTAGTAGCAGGCCGAGCAGGGGGCGATCACCTGATCGAGGTCCGGGGCGACCAGGGCCAGGTTACGGGCCACCAGGGCGTAGGCGGGCAGCAGGTCGAGGGAGAAGTACTCCGTCGCCCCGCAGCAGTTCCAGTCGTCCAACTCGACCAGTTCGATTCCCAGAGCGTCGGCCACCAGGCGGAAGGAAACGTCGTAGGCGGCGGCGTTGCGCTCCAGGGAGCAGCCGGGGAAGTAAGCGTATCTCACCACGCACCTCCCAATTCCTTCGCCCGGCGCAGGATGGCCCGCAACTGCCGCGCGCCGCGGATGCGCTGCGGGGTGAAGGCCATCCGCCCGCGGCTGATCATCCCCAGCATCAGGGGGGACATACGCACGCTCTGCAGCGGGTGATGCCGCAGGTAGTGGCCGGTCGCCAGCCCCAGTTCGAAACTGCGCCCGTAGGTCTCCACCTGCCCGACGAAGGTCTCGGAGAAGTCGGTGATCGAGGCTTCGAAGTAGCCCGCCTGGATGGCCATCCGCTTGAGGCGGTACATGATGTCGGTGATGGGGATGTTCTGCGGGCAGCGGACGGTGCAGAAGTAGCAGGAGACGCAGAACCAGAAGGTGTTGGACTTGAGCACCTGTTCGCGCATGCCGGCCATGATCATGGCGAAGATCTCGCGCGGCGTGTAGTCCATATCCGGCCCCGAGGGGCACGACCCCCCGCAGGTTCCGCACTGGATGCAGGTGCGCAACCGCTCTCCCCCGGGGATCGCCGTCACCTCATCGAGAAAGGACTTCTTCTCTTCTGACATTCATCCTCCCGTAGACACAATGACCAATGGTCAATTGCCGATGACCAATGACCAATGACCAATGACCAACTACCAATGATCTCCATGTTGCCGTCTCCCCGCGTCACAGGAACCCCTCCAGGAAGCCGGCGATCTCGTGCTGCCAGAAGACCGGGCCGTCCACGCAGATGAATTTCTCCCCCAGGTTGCAGCGTCCGCATTTGCCGATGCCGCAGTGCATGCGCGCCTCCAGCGTCGTCAGCATCTGGTCGGGGGCGAAGCCCAGCCGTTGCAGGGTCAGAGCGACGAAATGGATCATAATCGGCGGCCCGCAGGTGATGGCGACCGTGTTCTGCGGCGAGGGAGCCAGTTTCTCCAGCAGTTGTGTGATCAGGCCGACGTTGCCGGTCCAATGCTCGTCTCCCTGATCCACCGTGACGTGGAAATCGGTGGCCCAGGCGTGACGCCAGGTGTCATACTCGTCGGTGAAGACCAGCAGGTCGGGGCTGCGGGCGGCCCACAGGATGGTCATGTGGCCGTAGTCCTCGCGGTTGTCCAGGATGGTGTGGATGACCGGGCGCAGCGGCGCGCCGCCGATGCCGCCGCCCAGGATGAGGATGTTGCGGCCCTTGATCTCGTCCATCGGGAACCAGTTGCCCAGCGGTCCGCGCACCCCCACGGGGTCGCCCACTTCCAGGCTGTGCAGCGCCTGGGTGACGTGGCCCACGCGGTTGATGGCGAACTCCAGGAGCGGGCCGCGCGAGGGGATGGAGGTGATGCCGAAGGGAGCCTCGCCCGCGCCGAAGGCGGAGACGAAGGCGAACTGTCCCGGCCGGTAGTCGGCGAAGGCTGCCTGTCCCTCCGGTTCGAGCAGTTCGATCTGGAACATCTGGATGCCGGTCGCCAGATCCTTCTTGCCGACCAGCCGACCCAGGTAAGGGCGCAAGGGGTTGGTGCTCATTGGCTGCTCCTCCCTTCCACGTGAGCGGCCACGTCGCGCAGCACCTCGGTAATGTCAATGTTCACCGGGCAGACGAGGATGCAGCGCCCGCAGCCCACGCAGCCGGTGGGGCCGAAGTCGGTGGGGTAGTAGTGAAACTTGCAGAAGAAACGGTTGCGGATGCGGTCGGGCTTCTTCGCCCGCGGGTTATGGCCGCCCGCGATGCGGCGGTAGTTGGGGCTGGTGCAGGCGTCCCACGTGCGCACCCGCTCGATAAGTGTCCCCCGGGTGTCCGCGTGGATGACCTCGTCGGTCACGTCGAAGCAGCGGCAGGTGGGGCAGACGTAGGTGCAGGCGCGGCAACTGATGCACCGCTCCCCGTGACGGCTCCACATCGGGTCGTTGAACCAGGCCGGCCAGTCCGCCGGCGGGGGCAGCGGCACCGACGCGGCGTTGCGTTCGGAGGGGGGCGGCTCCCCGGCGCGTTCCTCCAGGGCCATCTGTGCGGCCAGTGCGGCCCCCTTGTCGCTGAGCACCTGCACGGCATAGCCGTCGTCGTGGCGGGTGAGCAGCAGGTCCAGGCCCTCTGTGCCGTCCGGCGCGCCGCCGATGCTCGTGCAGAAGCAGCCCTCCCACATCCGTGGACAGGCCAACCCGACCAGGGTGGTGCGCTGGCGGTGATAGGCGTAGATGGTGTCCACCGGCTCGCGGGCGATGAACAGCGCGTCAATGGCCAGCAGGCCGCGCGCGTCACAGGGGCGCAGGCCGAAGATCACCTGCTGGCGCTGGGGCAGCACTTCTTCCATCGTCACCCCATCCGCCTGACGCGTGATGCGTAGCAGCGTCTCACTGGGCGGAAACAGGAAGTCCTTGGCCGAGAGTTCGGGACGCTCGTAGTCGAAAACGATATTCTGGCTGCTCTCGACCGGCCGGTAGAGGAGGTGGCCGTCCACGTCGCGCGGGGCCACCAGGTCGTACTCGCCAGCCAGGCGGTCGAGCCAGGCCCTCAGGTGGTCATCGCGGATGAATCTCATATCGGAGAACCCTCCTCGCCGAGTTGGAACAACAGGGGTGTCATCTTCTCCTCGCGGCCAGCGGCGTGGCCGAACCGTTCGAGCATCTCGCGGGCCAGCATGCGGTTCAGGAGGCTCAGTGGCAGCCCCATCGGACAGACCCGCTCGCACTCGTTGCACTCCACGCAGCGGCCGGCCAGGTGGAAGGCGCGTCCCAGGTGGAACATGTACTTCTCGTCGCGGCCGATGCGCGCGCCGACCCACAGCCCGTCGTCCCGCTCGAACATACAGGTGGTGCAATAGCAGCCAGGGCAGACCTGCCGGCAGGCGTAGCAGCGGATGCAGCGGTCGAACTGGCGCAGCCAGAAGGACAGCCGCTCCTCTGGCGGCAGCGCCGCAAGACGGGCGACGTCCTCATACGAGGGTGGGGCTGGCTGGACCGGCGGGGCTTCGCCGACCAGCGTGTCGTAGACCACCGGCAGGCGGTCGCCGCAGGGGGCGCAGCGGGCGAGCGGCGTGCCGCTGTCGTCCTGCAGTCCGGTGCAGGCCACGCCGATGACGTAGACCTGCTCTCGAGCGATCTGGCTCTCGGAGAGCAGGACGTTGATCGCGCGGCTATCGCACGGTTTGACCACCACTGCCACCCGCGGCGGCGGCTGACCGCGGCGGGCCGGCTTCTTCTTGTCGTGCAGGTAGTTGACCAGGTTGTGGACGCAATGCTCGTTCCACACCAGCCGGTCCACATCATCGGCATTGTAGATGAAGGCCGGACGGGGTTCGCCGCGTGTGCCCATCTCGTAGCCGATGACGCAGGTCACTTCGCCGCTGGCCAGTAACGCCCTGGCTCGCTCCCTGATCTGTGTCGTCCACTCCTCGTTTCGAGGCTCCATAGCTACTCCTCCCTAGCCCAATGGTCGGCCCAGTTGTACCCGCCGGTTGAGGATCTGTTGCAACTGCTGCGGCGAATCCGCCTGGATGGGGTCATAAACGCAGCCGGCGTAGTATTGTTCGAAGAAGGCGCGCAGGTCGGCGGGCCAGCGATCGGGGTTGACGGCGGTCACCGTGCGCGACTTCAGCCCTGGCCCCCAGCCAGCGTCATCGGCGCTGCCGCCGATGGTCACGCGGAAGGTCTCCCAGTAGGTACGGCAGGCGGCGAACCACTCCCAGCCGGCATCCGGCGGCAGCAGCAGGTAATGACGGTCGTAGGGCTCGCGCGGCTTGAGTTCGCCTGTCCCACCGCTGCTGCCGCCCCCGGCGCCGCGCACGGGGTCTGGCTGATCCTTGAGGGCGATGATGCGCTGCGCCAGCAACCCCAGGGCCTCCTCGAAGTCGAACTTGAACCAGGGTTGGACCGGACCCAGGGTGAACAGGTGGCAGCCGATGACGTAGGGGTCCTCGCGCAGCCGCTCGTCGTACCAGGCCACCTGATCCACCCATTGCTGGACGGTGAGCCCCAGTTCCTTGATGCCCAGTGTGGTGCCGGCCTCGCTGATGACCAGAGGGATGACCTCGTTGCGCGGCACCAGGAAGTCATCGTACCACCAGCGATAGCGGCAGGTCAGCGCGCCGCGCTCCGGGTGGGGTGGGCGTGGGGGGATCGGTTCGCCGAACCACTGGTTCATCGGATGGGCGTACTCGTGCAGGGCGAGGATGTGGCCACCCTGTTTGGCGCGGGCAAAGACCCCGGTCTCGACGATGGCCTTGATCTCGTCCCACTCCGGCACGCCCATGCTGTACGAGAAGAGGGCCAGTTTGAAGCCCTCCGCCTCGGCGATTTCCATCGAGTAGACCATCGCCTCGGCCAGACGGCGGTGGCCATCTACGGAGGGGGGGTCCATCTCGTTGATGATCTCCCAGTAGTCCACCGAGGCGCGGTTGGCTTCCCACTGCGGCAGCACGCGGTCGAAAGCGTGGCGCACCTCCGTGCGCAGGTTGGTGTTGAGGGGGAAGTCGGCGACGCGGGTGAGCCGGCCGACGGTCACGGTGCGCGGGCTGACCTGTTTGACGTGGGCCAGCCAGCCCAGGTCGTCCACTGCCTTGACCGTGGCGACATACGCGCCCCCTGCGACGACCTGTTCGATGAAGGCTCCAGTGCGGTTGGGACGAATGCCATGGATGCCGATCTTGCTGGGCATTGCTTCCTCCTTTCCTGGCTAACGCACCAGACCTTCGAGGCCTGGCCCTTCCCTGGCTTCGTCGGGGGTCAATGCGCAGATTATACTCATCTTGTGCAAGATGCAAATTGCGGATCGGGGCCAGCAAGGGGCTGGTTTCCCGACGTTCAACGCGGTCAAGGGCCGTGCCTCTTCGGCAGCAACGTCTTCAATATGTTCGCGTTGGAGGTGGTGGACTTCTTCTACACGCCCGGGCGGTTCCTGGGGATCATTGATCCGGCGTTCGCGCTGGCGGGGTTGCTGGGCATCGTGCTGATTCTGGTGGCGCTGATCGGCAACCTGGCCCGGCTGGAGCGGCGGGTGTTGTTCATCGAACTGGATGCGCTCTTCCTGATCGTGGTGTACGTCGCCGGGATGTATCTTCTGTACTCC
>DAOTYX010000153.1:0-2409 GCA_034434635.1 Anaerolineae bacterium
AGGTAGAGACGCACCAGTTCCACGATCTTGCGATCATCATCAACCACAAGGATTGTCTGTCTGGCCATCGTTCCGATCCTCACCCCGTCATAGCCCTCACTGTAACACGGAAATGTGAAGGGAGTGTGAAGGGGGTGTGGAAGTCTCGCGGAGAGAGGCGAAGACACGGCGGAACGCGGTGCCTGGCTCAGCGCTCCCGCGGGGTCTGTGACCCGGCGGCTCTTCTCATCCGTGGCCCCTTGTGCGAGGGGCCTGTCGGGGGGCTGCGCCCCCCGGCAGGCGTAGAAACGCGGGGAGGAGCGCCGCAGCGCCCCTCCCCATACGCCCTGTTGGATCACCTCCTTCCGTCGCGGCGGTTGGTGGGATCACTCTTCGCCGGTAAGAGGGGGACAGTTCCACCCTCTGCCCCAGCCGCGGCCCATTCCCCTGCCCATGCCCATCGGGAGGTAGCCCTTGTCCAGCCCTTCGAGCATCCAGTCGGCCTGTTCCTGGGTGATGCGTCCGTTCTCGACCGCCTGTTCGATGGACTGGCGCATGGCGTCAGCGCGGGCGGTGTTGACGGCGCTGTGGATGTCATCCATGGAGACGCCTTGCTCCTCGGCGATCTCCTCCAGAGTGGCGCCATCATGCAGGCGGGTGAACAGTTCCGTAGGAGTCAGCCCGAGCGTCTCGGCCACGGTGTCGAAGATCGTCCAACCGCCCCTGCCGAAAAGGCCGCCTCTCAGCATGCCCATCCGGCCCACACCTTGCCCGCCGAAAGGTGGCAGGTCACCAGCCGGGGGAGTGGGAGGAGTCTCATCCTGTGCGAATGCGACCGTCAAGCCGACAGTGCCGGCCAGCAGCAAGGCCACGACCGTCGCTCCGATGAGCCACAAGGTGCGCTTCTTCATCTGCCTCACCTCCTTCCTTACGCGAACTCGCTGATCTCTCTCAGCCTGCGCCCATCATACCAGATGCGTGTGAAGATCTTGTGGAGAAGATGTGGCAATCTGCGGCAGAAAACTCGCCGTCCGAGGCTGTCCGCCAAAGCCGCTTCGCGGCATGGGTGCGCCGAACCTCACTTGCGCAATCCGATTCCATGGGTAACATTGACGTCAACTCTGGGTATGGAGGAAACTGTATGGGCAAGAACAGGCTGAGCGCGCGCACGTGGTTCGTGCTGGCGGTGCTGGCCACCACAGGACAGATTGCCTGGGCGGTGGAGAACTCCTGGTTCAACACCTTCGTGTACGACGTACTGACTCCCGATCCGCGCCCGATCGCCTGGATGGTCGCGGCGAGCGCGGTCACGGCGACGCTGACGACGCTGCTGATGGGCACGCTCAGCGACCGCACCCGTTCACGGTGGGGACGCCGCAAGCCGTTCATCCTGATCGGATACATCCTTTGGGGCGTCTCGACCGTGCTGTTCCCGACCACTTCCTACATCAGACTGACCAGCCTGGCCGTCGTGATGGTGGTCATCGCCGACTCGGTGATGACCTTCTTCGGCTCCACCGCCAACGACGCGGCCTTCAACGCCTGGACCGCGGACATCGCGTCGTCATCCATCCGCGGACGGGTGGAGGGTGTGCTGAACATGGCCACCTTCCTGGCGCAGATCATCTCCATGACCGCCGCTGGCGCGTTGATCGACAGCGTGGGCTACTTCGCCTTCTTCTACGCTCTGGGCGGGATCGTGATCCTGTCGGGCATCGTGGCGGGCAGCCTCCTGCAGGATGCCCCCTACCCTGAAGAGACCACCAGGGGGAGTTTCCTCTCGGAGTTCTCCAGCCTGTTTCAGTGGCAAACGGTCAGACAGAACCGCACACTCTTCCTGCTGCTGCTGTTCATTATGATCAGCAGCATCGGCATGGAGGTCTCCTTCCCCTACCTGATCATCTACCTGGAGAACTTCATCGGCATCACCAAGACACAGTTCAGCATCATCGGCGGCGCGGTGATGGTCGGCAGCGCGATCTTCGCCATCCCGTTCGGCCTGCTGGCCGACCGCTGGAGCCGGCGCAAGATGATCATGGTCGCCATGGCGGGGAGCGCCATCGGCGGGATCGCCTTCTCCTTCGCGCGCGCCATCCCGGCGCTGGCCCTGACCGGCCTGGCATGGCAGGCGCTCAACATGGCCGCAGGCATCGCCGCGGTGGCATGGCTAAAAGACCTGTTGCCGGTGGAAAGCCGGGGGAAGTTCCTGGGGATGCGGATGATCTTCTGGATCGCCATCCCGATGGTCGTGGGCCCCTGGATTGGCTCCAGCCTGATCCGCTACTTCGGAGTGCCCACGACGCTACACGGCGAGGCCGGCTTTATCCCGGTCCCTATCCTGTTCCAGGTCGGTGGAGCCATCGCCCTGCTCTCGCTGATCCCGCTGCTCTTCGTGCGCAGGGAGGCCGGCTAATGGAAGGATTGTCCCCC
>DAOTYX010000154.1:0-5121 GCA_034434635.1 Anaerolineae bacterium
TCACCGACACGGCGACGCTGGCCGCCACCGTGCGTGACTGCGCGGGTAATCCCTTGCCCGGCGTGACGGTCGCCTTCCAGGCCAGCCTGGGCCAGGTGCAGCCGGTCACCGCCACCACCGGGCCGACCGGACAGGCCACGGCGGTCTTCTCCTCGTCGGTCGAGGGCACAGCGGTTATCACCGCCACAGCCGACGGGTTGTCAGACCAGGTAGTCATCACCGTGTTGCCCAGCGTGCGCCGCCTCTATCTGCCGCTGGTGACGAGAAACTACCGCGGCGTTAACCTGATCGTGGAGGGGATCGTCATCACTCCGACCTCCCCCGCTCCCAACCAGACGGTCGTCGTCAGCGTGACGGTGCGCAACGCGGGGGCGGAGGCGGTAAACACCTCCTTCTGGGTGGACCTCTACCTCGACCCGTCCGCGCTGCCCACGGCCGGGGTGCGCTGGGACCAGTTGTGTGCCGAGGGGGTCGCCTGGCGGGTGACCGCGCTGGCCGCTGGTGAGGCGGTGACGCTCCGCTCCGACCAGGGGGCGCCCTCCTACACCTACTGGACAGGCCGTCTGGCCGCCCAACCCAACCCGCATCGGTTATACGCCATCGTGGACGTCTGGCCTGGGGCAACCGGCGCTGTGGCCGAGGACCGCGAGGACGACAATCGGCTGGGGCCGGTGGAGGTGTTTATGGGAGCACCATGAACGGGGCGCGGAGAGGGGGAGACGCGGAGAAGGGGGGGAGATTACTCGACTTGAGGTGAGGAATGCCAAACGAGATGAAGCGAATCCTCGTCACCGGGGCATGTGGGCAGATTGGCTCCGAGTTGACCCTGGCGCTGCGTGCCCGATATGGCGGCGAGAACGTCGTCGCTGCTGGCCACCGCACTCAGCCCAGCCCGGCGCTGCGGGACTCCGGGCCGTTCGAAACGGTGGAGGTCACCCGCCGGGAGAGCATCGAGGCGGTGGTGGAGAAGTACAGCATTGATACCATCTACCATATGGCCGCCATCCTCTCCGCCACCGGCGAGAAGAACCCGCAACTGGCGTGGGATGTCAACATCAACGGCCTGTACAACGTGCTGGAGGTGGCCCGCGAACGCCAGATGACGCGGGTCTTCTGCCCCAGTTCCATCGCCGCCTTCGGGCCGGAGACGCCGCGCGACAACACGCCGCAGGAGACCATCCTGCGCCCGACGACGATGTACGGCGTCACCAAGGTGGCTGGCGAACTGCTGTGCAACTACTACGTGCGGCGGTTCGGCCTGGACGTGCGCGGCGTGCGCTACCCGGGCATCATCAGCAGCGAGACCCCGCCCGGCGGCGGCACCACCGACTACGCCGTGGAGATCTTCTACGAGGCGATCCGCCACGGCCACTACACCTGCTTCCTGCGCCCGGACACCGTCCTGCCGATGATGTACATGCCCGACTGTCTGAAGGGCACCATAGACCTGATGGAGGCTGACTTCAGCCGCCTGAAGCATCACGCCGACTTCAATCTGGCCGCCTTTTCCTTCTCGCCTGCGGAACTGGTGGCGGAGATCCAGAAGCACATCCCCACCTTCACCTGCGACTACCAGCCTGACTTCCGCCAGGCCATCGCCGACTCCTGGCCCCGCTCCCTTGATGACAGCGCCGCCCGCCAGGAGTGGGGCTGGCAGCCATCCTACGACCTGGCCGCGATGACGAAGGACATGCTGGAGAGGCTGAGCAAGCGGCACGCGGAGGGAAGGCTGTAGGCCGGACGACGGACCACGGATTACGGATTACGGACAATTGCACACAAGGAGAGATATGGGAGACAAACTCGATTTCATGCGTCAGGAATTGGAGGCTGCCAAAGCCGAAAAGCGGTACATCAATATCCGCACGATGGGCTCACCGGCCGATGGCTGGATGGTGGTGGACGGGAAGCGCGTGCTGAACTTCTGCACCAACAATTACCTGGGGCTGGCCAACAATCCGGAACTGAAGGAAGCCGCCAAGCGCGCCATTGACGAATGGGGCGTGGGACCGGCGGCGGTACGCACCATCGCCGGCACGCAGCAATTGCACATCGAGTGCGAACGACGATTGGCGCAGTTCAAAGAGGTCGAGGCCGCCATGCTGGTGCAGAGCGGCTTCTGCGCCAACCAGGCCGCCATCCCCCCGCTGGTGGGTGTGGACCGGGAGACCGGCGCGCAGGACTGCATCTTCTCCGACCGGCTCAACCACGCCAGCATCATTGACGGCGCACGGCTCAGCGGGGCCAAGATCATCGTCTACGAGCACTGCGACCCCGTTGACCTGGAGGCCAAGATCCAGGAGAACCTGCCCAAGTTCCGCCGCGGCCTGCTGGTCACCGATGGCGTCTTCTCGATGGACGGGGACATCGCCCCGCTGGACAAACTGTACGAGGTGGCCGCGAAGTACGGCGTCATGACGATGGTGGACGATGCCCACGGCGAGGGAGTGCTGGGCCAGGGGCGTGGCATCGTCGCCCACTTCGGCCTGCAGGGCAGGTTCGATGTGGAGATCGGTACGCTCTCCAAGGCCTTCGGCGTGATGGGCGGCGTCATCGCCGGCAGCCAGGTCGTGGTGGACTACATCCGCCAGAAGGCGCGCCCCAACCTCTTCTCCAGCGCTCTTACCCCGGCCGACACCGCCGCCTGCATGGCCGCCGTGGACTACGTCGAGGCGCACCCGGAACTGGTGCAGCGGCTGTGGGACAACGCCGAGTTCTTCAAGGCCGGCATCCAGCGCCTGGGCATTGACACGGGGCGCACCCAGACCCCCATCGTGCCGGTGATGCTGGGCGACGTCAAACTGGCCAAGGACTTCAGCGACAAACTGTTCGAGTACGGCGTCTTCGCCATGTCCCTGGGCTTCCCCACCGTCCCTCGCGGGCAGGCGCGCGTGCGGGTGATGAACACCGCCGCTCACACCCGCGAGGACCTGGAACTGGGCCTTTCCATCTTCGAGAAGGTCGCGCGGGAACTGGGGGTGATCTGACCCCCTTCAGACCTCCTCTCTCTTAGAGCCTATCCAAACCTCTGTCCTGCACAACAGCCTCCCGCAGGTTCGCAACCTGCGGGAGGCTGTCAGCACACCGAGGTTAGGCGCGGTTTCCAGCCCCACCCAGGGGCGACGCCTTACAGCAGGCCAGAGACCGCCTCTTCCCGCCGACAGGAGAGACAGAGGGTCAGCCAGGAGGTCTCCTCCGTCGCCAGGGCCTGACGCACGCGAGGGGCCAGATCGGCCAGCACCTTCTCCGGAGCGAAGGGACGGCCACAACGGTCGCAGTGGCGGAGGGCAAAGCGCAGTTCCCGCCCTTCGCGCTCCCTGTCAGTCTCCTCGAACGAGATCGCCTCTTTCGGGCAGACCTCCTGGCAGCGGGTACAGTCCTCCTGGCAGGTTCCAGGGAACCACACCAGTCGGGAGCCGTCCGCCTCCCTCAACCTGATCACGGAGGGGGTGCAGGCCGAGGAACAGGCCCGGCAGCCGAAGCAGAGCGTATCGTCCACGACCAACCCTCTCATCGCCCCCTCCTTGTCCAGCCGGCCGCCCACGCCCGTCCGGCGACATCCCGGCGCCGGGCGGCGAAGTCGGCCACGCAGTTCAGCACCAGGGCCTGGCTGGGGCAGGTGAGCACACAGGCCGGCTCCAGCCCCTCCTCCTGCCGGCTCGAACACAGATCGCACTTGTAGGCCTGCCCTCGCTCGGTGTCCAGCACCATCGCGCCGAACGGGCAGGCCCACAGGCAGAGTTCGCAGCCGGTGCACTTCTCTGCCACGAGAACCACGCTGCCGTTGCGCTGCTCCAGAGCCTGGGGCGGACAGACCGCCACGCACGGCGCCGTCTGGCACTGGCGGCAGGAGACCGGGGCGCCGTGGCCGTTATGGTGGATCACCCATATGCGCTCCTGGCTTCCGTGTTCCCGCGCGCAGGCCACCTCGCAGGCCAGGCAGAGGATACATCGCTCGGGTCGCAACAGGACCTCTCTTCCCATGGCCTAGCCTCCCTTCTCCAGCGCACAGGCAGCAACCTTATACGCCGGGATGCGCGCATCGCGGTCCAGGTCCGGGCGGGTGAGGGTGTTGACGCCGGGGAAATGGAACGGCAGGAACACCTGGCCCGGCTGGACCTCCTGACTGATCTGCACCCGCGCCGTCACCTGTCCGCGTGGAGTGCGCACCTCGACCTCGTCCCCGTCGGCCAGCCCCAGACGTTCCGTATCCTGTGGGTGCAGCGCCACCCAGACCTCCGGGGCGTAGCGGGAGAGAGAGGGTGCGCGGCGGGTCATCGCCCCGGAGTTGTAGTGCACCGTCACCCGACCGGTGGTCATCCAGAGGGGGAACTCCGCCCCTGGCTGCTCGCCTGGCATCTGGTAAGTGACCGGGCAGAAGCGGCCCCTGCCGTCGGCGGTGTTGAAGCGCTCTCGATACAGGATCGGGGTGCCCGGATGGGAACTGTTGGGGCACGGCCAGAACAGGCCGGCGGGGGTATTCCGCAGCCGTTCGGCGGTGATCCCACCATAGGCCGGCACGACCCGCGCCACTTCCGCCAGCGTCTCCCCCGCCGTGGGCACGCTCCCCCATACGCCCAGTCGTCGGCCCATCTCGCCGATGATCCACAGGTCCGGTCGCGCCTCTCCCGGCGGATCCACCACCTTCTCCGACCACTGCACGCGCCGTTCGGTGTTGGTGTAACTGCCGGACTTCTCGGCCCAGCAGGCGGCAGGGAGCACCAGATGGGCCAGCCGGGCAGTCTCGGTGAGGAAGAGGTCCTGGACGACCAGGAACTCCAGCCGTCCCAGAGCCGCGACCGTCTCGGTGGTAGCGGGGTCGGAGACCGCCGGGTTCTCCCCCATCACGACCATGCCCCTGATCCGGCCCTCGTGTGCTGCGTGCATGATCTCCACCACGCTCAGCCCCGGCCCCTCCGGCAGGTCCTCGCGCCCCCAGGCCTGGGCGATGCGGCGACGGGCCTGCGGGTCAGCGACCGGAGCATAGCCAGGGAGGAACTCGGCCAGTGCGCCCATATCGCAGGCCCCCTGGACGTTGTTCTGGCCGCGCAGGGGCAGGATGCCCGCGCCCGGCCGGCCGATCTGCCCGCAGAGGAGGGCCAGGTTGGCGCACGCCTCGAC
>DAOTYX010000155.1:0-6565 GCA_034434635.1 Anaerolineae bacterium
CGAATTTCACGGATGGAGAGAAACGAAATTCGTGTCCATTCGTGAAATTCGTGGCGAATTTCAAAGGTTTATCCGCCAACTGCGCAAGTCCTAAAGCAATTCCTATGTGTAACGGATCCGCGGATTCAGAAAAGTATAGATGATGTCTGCGAGCAACTGTGTGCCCACGGCCAGGGCGACCATGACCAGCGCGCCAGCCTCGATGGCGTTGATGTCCTTGAACAGCGCCGAGTCCAGCAGGTACATCCCCAACCCCGGGTAGCCGAAGACCGACTCTACCACCACAATACCACCGACCAGCCAGTTGACGTGGAGCATGATCACCGTGATGGGGGCCATCAGCGCGTTGCGCAGGGCATGCTTGAAGACGATGCGCCAGTAGGGCAACCCCTTGAGGAAGGCGGTGCGGATGTAGGGCGCGTTGATGACCTCGATCATGCTGGCGCGGGTCATGCGCGTGACGTAGCCCACCTCCACCAGCGTCAGCGTCAACACCGGCAGGACCAGCAGTTTGGGGTCCTGCAGTGGAGCGGTGTCGCTGGGGAAGACCGCCGCACCGGGCAGGAGTTTCAGCCAGAAGGCGAAGACGAGGATGAGGAAGACGCCGCTGGCGAACTCCGGCACGGAGGTGGTGACCAGGCCGAAGAGGGAGATGGTACGGTCGAGGAAGTGGCCCTCACGCAGGCCAGAGAGCAGGCCCAGCAGCAGCGCCAGCGGCATGATGAAGACAAAGGCGATGCCGGCCAGGCTGAGGGAGTTGCGCAGCCGACGGGCCAGCGTCGGCCCCACCGGACGGTTGGTGCGGGCGCTGATGCCGGGGTCGCCGCGCAGGAGGCCCCGGCGGATGGGGATGTACCGCTCGCCGCTCGACTCGGTCATCGTGCGGCCCGCGGACGCCGGCCCTACTCCCGTCTGCTGTTCGCCCCGTCGCCACAGCACCACGTGACTGGCGGTGTCCACCCCCCAGAAGATCTCCTCGCCGTTCTCGTCCCGCTGCCAGCCGTCGAAGGGCACCTCCTGGCGGCTGCCATCGGGGGCCAGCCGTACCTCCACCAGCCCCTCGCTAGTCATCCGCCACTGCACCAGCGTGCCGTCTGGCCGCACCAGCCACCAGGTCAGGTCGCCAGTCTGTCCCACCTGGACCTGGCGCAGCGGGCCGCCTACCAGCCGGCTCAGCCGCCAGTCGTTGCCGATCAGCCAGTCCAGATAACGCAGAACCAGGGGTTGGTTCAGCCCCATCTGCTCGCGGAACAGTTCCACCTGTTCCGGCGTGGCGAACTGACCCAGGATGTGGCGCGCCACATCGCCGGGGGCAACCTCGGAGACCAGGAAGATGGCGATGGAGACCAGCAGCATGGTCACCAGCATGAACAGCAAGCGGCGAAGGATATACCTGGCCATACCCCCTCCCGATCCGTCCGGGGGTAGGGGCGAGGCGATGCCTCGCCCCTACGCATCGCACGGTTACGCCAGGTCCGGGTTCTCCCAGACCTCGTCCAGCAGGTCGTAGTTGGTGGGATGGGCGCGCACGCCCACGAAGCGCTGGTGGCAGACGTACCAGACGTTGGTGAAGAAGGGGATGCCGCAGGCCCCGCGCTCCATCTCGATGTCCTCCATCTGGCAGGCGATCTCCCGCCGGGCCTCGACGTCCAGCGTCTGTTCCGCCTGGCGCAGCAGGGTGACATACTCCTCGTCCACCCAGCGCGTCTCGTTCCACGCCGCCGGGTTGCCCTCGGCGTCGGCGGTGAAGGCCAGCGCCGGGATCATGATCCCCAGCGGGCGGTGAGCCCAGATGGTGATGCCCAGCGGCACCTCGGTCCAGATGTCCCAGTACTGCGCGGAGGGGAGGATGTTGAGGTTGATGGTGAAGCCGCCCGCGGCTGCGGTCTGCTGCAGGGATTGCGCCATCGCTGGTTCCGCGCGCGCCTCCTGCGTTGAGAGTTCCACCGTGACGCCGTCGGGGTAGCCGGCGGCTTCCAGCAGCGCCCGCGCGCCCTCGGGGTCGTAGGGGGGGATGTCCTTCTGGCAGTACTCCGGGTGCACCGGCGCGAAGACGGTGTCGTGGCCCAGCACGCCCTCGCCGAACCAGGCCAGGTTGAGCATCGCCTGGCGGTCAATGCACTTCTTCAGCGCCTGGCGCACGCGCACGTCGTTGAAGGGCTCCTGGTCCACGCGCATGCGGATGTGGAAGGTCTGGGCGGTGTTGGCGGCGTAGACGTTGATGCCAGGCAGGTCACGCACCGCCTGCCAGATCTCGGCGGAGGGGTTGAAGATGTTGTCCACCTGGCCGCTCTGCAGCGCGGCGATCTGCGCCGCCGCATCCTGGCCCAGGTCGAGGAAGACCAGCCGATCCAGGTAGGGCAACGGCTGGCCGTCGGCGCCCATCCGCCAGTAGTCCTCGCGCCGGCGGAAGGAGGCGCGCTCGGTCTCGACGTACTCCTCGAGCACGAACGGGCCGGTGCCGATGGGCTCGCGGATGATGTCGCCCTGGAAGGTGCGCGGCATGATCATGGCCGGGTAGTGGTAGAGGTGCTCCGGCACGCCGATCTGCGGGCTGGAGAGGTGCAGCCTGACGGTGTAGTCATCCACCTTCTCGACGTTCTCTGGCGTCAGGTAGCTCATCAACCCCAGCATCGAGGAGCCGATGTCGGGGTTGAGCCACTGCTGGAAGTTGAAGATGACGTCGTCGGCGGTGAAATCCTGGCCGTTGTTGAACTTGATGCCCTGGCGCAGGTAGAGCGTCCACTCGGTGACGTCCTCGTTAGCCTCCCAGCGCTCCAGCAGCCAGGGATGGGTGATGTTGTCCCAGTCGGTGAGGGTGAGGTACTCACAGACCTGGCGGAATTGGTTGGTGGCCTCGATCCAGGAGAAGCGCGCCGGGTGGTCAACCCGCTGCACGCGCGTGGCGATGGTCATCGTCCCGCCGCGGCGGGGGCCGGTCGGCGCCTGGGTCGGGGCCTCGGTCGGCGCCTGGGTGGGGGCTTCGGTGGGCGCCTGGGTGGGGGCCTGGGTCGGGGCCTGGGTGGGTTGCGGGCCGCAGGAGGCCAGGAAGGCGCTCGCGCTGGCGAAGGACATGCCCAGCAGCGTCGCCGTGCGCAGGAACTCGCGGCGGGTGCAGCGACCAGCCTTGTAGAGTTCCTTCAGTTCCGGGATGTACGGATGGACTTCCTTCTTGGTTCGCTTCATGATCTCCATTTCGACTTCTCCTCAGGCGTGTGTTTCTTCTCCTCAAGACAGTGCCCGGTATGAGATGGTTCCCAGCCATCACCTCCTTCCTGAGTCATTGCCGCCGGGCCTGTGGCGCGACGGCGGGTCAAGTCTGCTGCTCTGCTTCTTCTTTCGGGCGCGGTCAGGAGACTGCGCCCATCACGCCCGGTGTGCCCCCGCCTGGGGGCAGCGGCTGAAGCAAAATATGGAAACGTGCCCGAATGGCGGCCTCCGCGTCGGGTGGCAGACCGGGTGAGGGATGCTCCTGCAGGAGACGGGCGGCTTGTTCGGCAGCCCGGGAGCGGAGGTCCCGCCCCTCTGTCTCTTCCCGCGCCACCCCCTGCCGGTCGGCCAGGCGCGGGCTGAAGTGCTCGGCACGCATAAAACGGATGGTGTGCGGGTCGGCCAGGTAGTGGCCGCCAGGCCCCACCCGGGCGATGGCCTCTACCGCCAGCCTGTCATCGTCCACGGCCAGGCCACGCAGGACCCGCTGGGCCATGCCGACGATCTCGTCGTCTATGACCGCCTGCTCCAGGGAGACGGCGCTCATGTTGGCGACCATGCCAATGGCGTGATGGATGAGGTTGCAGCCGCCCATCGCCGCCAGGAGAAACGTGGTCATCTTCTCGTACCCGGCCTGGGCGTCGGGCTGGCTGGAATCGCTCATGCCGCCGGAGCCGTAGATGGGCAGGCGGCAGAAGTGGGCCAGTTGCGCTGCGGCAGCCTGCATCATGCCGAACTCCACTGCCCCTCCCAGGTACCCCCCGCTGCGCAGGTCGGCCAGTCCGGTGACGTAGCCGGCGATGACCGGGGTGCCGGGTCGCACCGTCTGCGTCAGGACGACGCCGCTGAGCAGTTCGGCATGCAGTTGCACCAGTGTGCCCGCCAGCGTCACCGGCGCGGTGGAGCCGGACATTGGCGCCGACGACAGCACCACCGGCAACCCGGCGCGGCACCACGCCAACAGGATGTCAGTCACCGCAGGGTCCAGCCGCAGCGGGCTGACCAGCCAGCAGGTGATGGCGGAGACGAAAGGACGCGCCTGCAGCGCTTCCATCCCCCCGGCCACCAGCGCGGCCATTTCGATGACCTGCTGTGCTCCTTCGACAGAACCGACGCCTCCCATCACATGGCGTGTGGTGTGGGTCAGCCCGGCGTAGAAGCGGTTGACCGGCACATCTTCTGGCGGCACATCGGTGGGGTGGAGCGGCAGGACGACGAAGTCGCAGTGCTCCAGTCGGTCCGCCAGACGTATCATGTCGATCAGATCCGCCAGCCGCGCCGGACGGACCGCCCGTGCGCCGGGATCGAGGACGGCGGCGGGGGAGCCACCCGTGCCGGCGTAGACCCGTTCTCCTTCCAGGACCACGTCATGCTCCGGGTCGCGTCCGGCCAGCAGCACGCGTGCGGGTGCTTGCCGCAGCGCCTGTTCGACCACCGACGGCGGCAGGGTCACCCGCTCGCCCGAGACCTGCGCCCCCGCCTGACGATAGAGCGCACGGGCCTCTTCGTGCTCCACCTGCAGGCCGACCCGCTCCAGCACGGTCAGCGCCGCAGCGTGGATGCGCTGGACCTCTTCCGGCGTGAGCGGCCGGTATTGCCCGCCTGCTGGCCCTGGTCTGGACATCACTCCCTATTCAGCCCTACACCCAATGCGGCTTCTCCCACAGCGGCAGCCGCCGGCCGATGCCGCGCTCCACGGCGTTACGGTAGACGCGATAGGCTTCGCTGACGTCGTGGATGCCCATGCCGATAGGGTTGAACATGATCTTCTCCGTGGGGCTCTGGCGACCAGGCGCCTTGCCGACGACGATGTCGCCCAGGTTGGTGACCTGGTCACGGCGGATGAAGCCGTCGCGTACGGCGCGGTAGCAGACATCCACGCCGTGATGTTCCACCTGGTAGTAGTCGTCGGCGACGATGCGGTCCAGGTGACGGAGCACTTCCGGCGGCGTATCCCAGAAGCTGATCTCACTGTGGAAGACGCCCTCCGCGTACCATTCAGCCCGGACGTAGGGGAAGGTGCTCATCGTCGCGGTGACGAAGACGTCGGCCCCCTGACAGGCCGCAGCAGCGGAGTCTACGGCGCGCACCTCCAGCCCCAGTTCGGCGGCCATTTCCGCGGCGAACCGGGCGGCCTTCTCGCCGTCCAGGTCGAAAACACGTACCGTCTCGGCGGCGGGCAGCACCTCCTTGAGCGCCATCAATTGCGTGCGGCCCTGGACGCCAGCTCCCACCAGGCCAATGGTGCGCGAGTCGCGGCGGGCCAGGTATTTCGCTGCCACCCCGGTCGCGGCGCCGGTGCGCATGGCGCTGACGATGGTGCCGTCCATCACCGCCAGCGGCATCAGCGTGTCGGGGTCGTTGAGGATAATCAGCGCGTTGGCGCGCGGCAGGCCGTACTTCTTGGGGTTCTGCGGCGCGGAGGGAATCCACTTGATGCCCGCGATGCGCAGGTCGCCGCCGAGATAGGCAGGCATGGCCATGATGCGGCCGGTGGTCTCTTCGGTCTCCGGCCCGCCCCAACGCAGCACCGGCTTGGGCGGCAGGATGGTCTGTCCCAGGCCGTGGAGGCGGAAGGACTGCTCCACCGCCTGCAGCGTGCCAGCCATCTCCAACCCGCCTGCGGCGATGACGTCCTCTTGTGCGAGGTAAAGGAACTCTACCTTTGCGCTCACTGTCTGATCAGGCCTTCAGGCGACCAGGCTGCGGGCCACATCCACCGCCGAGGCAGCGTCGGGGGCGTAGGCGTCGGCGCCGATCTGCTCGGCGAAGGCTGCCGTCACCGGCGCGCCGCCGATCATCACCCGCACCTGGTCGCGCACGCCCGCCTCCACCAGCGCCTCGATGGTCGCCTTCATGTTCACCATCGTCGTCGTCAGCAGCGCGCTCATGCCCACCAGCCGGGGCTGATGCTCCCGCACCGCCGCCACGAACGCCTCCGGCCCCACATCGGTGCCCAGATCTACCACGTCGAACCCGGCTCCTTCCAGCATCATCTTGACCAGGTTCTTACCGATATCGTGCAGGTCGCCTTTGACCGTGCCGATGACGTACTTGCCGATGCTGGGCGTGTCGCTCTCCGCCAGCAGCGGGCGCAGCACGCCCATCCCGGCATGCATCGCCCGCGCGGCGATGAGCACCTCCGGCACGAACAGGTCGCCAGCCTTGAAGTCGCGCCCTACCTCGTCCATGCCGGCGATCAGGCCGTCGGACAGGATCTGCTGCGGCGTCAGGCCGCGGTCCAATGCCTCCTGGACCAGTTCCGCGACTTCCTCGTCTTCACCTTCGTACAGTCGTTTGGCGATCTTTTCCAGAATGTCCGCCATTGTCGAAGACCTCCTCGTTAGAAATGAAC
>DAOTYX010000156.1:0-2214 GCA_034434635.1 Anaerolineae bacterium
TCCACCCCCTCTCCCGCCAGCAGGCTCCGCACCAGGTACTCCTTGTGCGGCTTGCTGCGCAGGGCGAACCACGCCCGCTCCCCTATGCTCGCTGAACCGACATCACCCATCGCTATCGGCCCGTCCCGGTTTTCCTATCTGGCCCTTGCTGCCTCACCCGCGCTCGCCTTCCTCCTCTGTCAGCAGAGAGGCGGAGGGGGCGCTGTGTTTCCGCCTGCGGCGCTTGCGCTTCGTCTCCTGTGACCCGTAGTACTTGCCGTAGTAACGATCGTAGTAGTAATAGTACCCACTGCCACGGGGCGGGATTCCGTTCAGCACCACCCCGAACAGCCTTCCTCCCACTTGCTGTAGCCGCTCGACCGCCTGCTGGGCAGCGGCGCGGCGCGTCTTGCCGGCCTGCAGGACCAGCACCACGCCGTCCACCAGCCGGGCCAGCACCGTCGCATCGGTCACTGGCAGCACGGGGGGACTGTCTACCAACACCACATCCACCTGCCTGGCCACTTCGTCCAGCAGTTGAGCCATCCGCTGAGAGGCCAGCACCTCAGCAGGGTTGGCTGGCAGGCCCCCGGCAGGCAATAATGCCAGACGGGTCATCTGGCCAGACTGAATCTGACCGTTAATGCTCCCTTCCAACAACGCACGGGACAATCCTCCTTGGGGGCGAATACCGAAGATGCGGTGCTGTCGTGGCCGACGTAAGTCCGCATCCACCACCACCACGCGCAACCCCGCCTGAGCCATCACCGCCGCCAGGTTGGCCAGCACCACCGACTTACCCTCCATCGGCCCCGGGCTGGTGACCAACAGCTTGCGTGGCGGGCTGTCGACACTGGAAAACCACAGGTTGGTGCGTAACATGCGGAAGGCTTCCGCTGCAGGCGAAGAGGGGTCCGCGACGGCGATCAACTCATTCTCCACCCCGTTGAAGCGGGGAGCCATGCCCAGCGTGGTCAGTCCGAGGGATCTGCGTACATCTTCTGGCGACCTGAGCGTGTCGTCAAGGTATTCCACCAGTAACCCTGTACCAACTCCCACCATCAACCCGACAACCGCAGCCAGCGCGGTATTCGTTACCGTCCGCGGTCGCACCGGTATGGTGGGGACTGCGGCAGGCTCGAACATCACCACATCATCTGAGCCCTGCGCTGCGGAGAGGCGCATCTGCTCATAACTCTGCAGCAGGGCGGAGTAGGTATTGCGATAGCCGGCCAGGATGGTCTCCAGCCGCGCCAGTTCGGTGCGTCCTTCGGGTGTCTCAGGCTCCCCCAGCGCCTCGATCTGTGCCTGGGTCGCCTCAATCAGGCTCGCTGACTCTTCCACCTGGCTCCGCAGGCTGTTCAGAGAAGCCGCATACCGCTGTTCTTGCAGATCGCGGTTCTGAGCGATGAACACTTCAGCGATCGCATTGGCCAGAAGTGCTGCCCGCAGAGGCTCAGTATCTTCGACATGTAGTCGTATCAGAAGGGTGTCACGCACCGCCTCCACCCTTACCCGCTCGGCCAGCTCATCCGCCGATTCTCCCAGACCCAGTCGGGTTACTACATCTTCCAACACTACAGTACTGGGGATCATCTGAGCATAAGTGCGAATCAGTCGCTCGCTGGTGAGGATAGCAGTGTAGTCACTGGCAGCAGTGGAAGGGGCCTGCTTGACCAGCAGGGTGGCTGTGGCGCTATACACAGGGGTCATGCGCAGGCTGATCACCAGGGCAACGCCAGCGGCCAGGAACGTTGTCAGGAGAATCAACCACAGCCAGCGCCTTACCATCCAAAGGTAACGGAGCAGTTCGTTTTCTTCACCCGTTGACATCTGTCTCCCTTGCTCATCCGGCATCCGCCCCTTCTCCCCTCAAGGGCGGGGGCGGAGACCGCGCCCGGCGCGGGGTTCCCCACCGTCACGCACGCTGGGGGCGCGGTCGGAGACCGCGCCCCCAGGCCCGCCGCGCATCCGGGCCCCTACATGGATGCTCTATTTCTCCATAACCGCCGCCAGCGTCCAGAGTTCGGTGCTGACCTCCTTCCGGAAGGCCACCGCTTCCTCCAGCGGCGTGAGGACCGCCTGGCTGCCAACCCAACCCACCATCATCCCGCGCGCGCCGCCGATCAGTTCCCGCGCTGCCGCCGCGCCCAGACGGGTGGCCAGCAGCCGGTCAAAGGCGGAGGGCCGGCCGCCGCGCTGGAGGTGTCCCAACACCGTCAGCCGCACCTCGAA
>DAOTYX010000157.1:0-8640 GCA_034434635.1 Anaerolineae bacterium
TTGACGAGATGGCAAATATCATGAAGCAAATAGCCGAAAGAGCTGTGCTTTATTACTTTTCCAAATATGGCGAGGAGCATTTCCAGCCCTCGGACTGAGCAGATTTACGTTTTGGCGGCTAGCACGCGCATCAAGCCGACACGCTCCGCTCGCTCCGCGTTGCAAGTGCCACCTGGAAACCGCCTGGAGCAGTTGGCAGGGGATCGAGAGGGACAATACAGCATTCGCATCAATGAGCAGTGGCGTCTTTGTTTCCGCTGGGAGGACGGCAACGCTTATGAGGTGGAGGTGACAGACGATCACCGGGGGTGAAGGATGAGTGAGGAGCGGTTTGCGCCGGTGCATCCGGGGGAGATTTTGCTGGAGGAGTTTCTGAAGCCGATGGGGATCAGCCAGTATCGGCTGGCGAAAGACATAGGGGTACCGGCACGACGGATCAATGAGATCGTACAAGGGAAGCGCGGGATCAGCGCAGATACGGCATTACGGCTGTCGCGGTACTTCGGAATGACAGAGCGGTTCTGGCTGAATTTGCAGGGCCGGTACGACCTGGAGGTAGAGAAGGATCGGCTGGGAGAGCGACTGGAGCAAGAGGTGCGGGTTCTGGGGGTCAGAGCGGCGGCTTCCCATGCTTCCTGAAGATGGGGCGTTCGCTTTCAGGCCGTTCGCGCCCAACCCGCGGCTGCTAAGAACCTGTGCTTTGCTCGTTCATCCGGTTGGAAGGCTGGCCGCGTCAGCCAGGGGGAGTTGCCGCCGACCGTTTCGCTCGCTGCGCGGCGGCTGAGGCGCGGCCCCGCTACGAGGAAAACAGTATGCGCATAACCCGTCGTGCCCGGGCGTTGGAAATGGTCACCGAGGCTTACGAACTGGAGGCCGGTGTCTCTCAGGGCCTGCTGCACCGCAACCCGGCCGATGGCCGGTGGATGGTGCGGGACACGCCGCTGGACACCCTGCTGGAGCGGTTCGCCGGTCAGGAGGTGGCGCTGATCATCACGTCGCTGGAGGATGACAAGCCGCTGCCGACCAAGACCTGCCACACCTGCGGCGAAGAGTACGTGGGGGCGGAGTGCCCTCACTGCCGTGAGGTGCGCACCCGCCTGCGCGGCGACCGCAGGTGACCCTGTACCCCCGCGGACTTCGACACAAAACCAGACCTCCGAGGTCCTGGAGACCTCGGAGGTCTTTCTTGCGGGAGTGGATGGGAGTCGAACCCACCGCGGCCCGCTCTGCGCGACCCGCCACCGGTTTTGAAGACCGGGGAGCCCACCGGGACCCAACCACCCCCAGGCAACCCAAGAATACCGCGTTTTCCTCGATCCGTCAAGTACCGGCGGCGCGACGCAACTCCTCCTCGCGCAACGCCCGCCGCAGGATCTTGCCGATGGCGCTCTTGGGCAGTTCGCTCCGGAAGGCGACCTCAGAGGGAACCTTGTACCCGGTCAGGTTCTGACGGAAGTAGGCGAGGAACTCTTCCTCCGTCGCCGTCTCGCCCTCCTTCAACACGATGAACACCTTGATCCGCTCCCCCTTGTAGGGATCGGGGATGCCCACGCAGATGCCCTCCTTCACCTTCGGGTGCTGGTAGATCAGTTCGTCAATCTCCCGCGGGAAGACGTTGAAGCCGCCGACGATGATGAGTTCCTTCTTCCGGTCGGTGATGTAGAAGTAGCCATCCTCGTCCATGTAGCCGATGTCCCCAGTGAAGAGCCATCCATCCACCACGGTCTTCGCCGTCTCTTCCGGCATCCGATAGTAGCCCAACATCACCGTGGGGGAGCGCAGGACGATCTCTCCCTGCTCGCCAGGGGGCAGGTCGTAGGCGCCGTCCAGGCTGACGATCTTCATGTCCACGTCCGGGAAGGGGATGCCGATGCTGCCGACCTTGTGCAGCCCGTGGTACGGGTTAGCGGCGATGGCGGTGACCGCCTCGGTCAGCCCGTAACCCTCGATCATCCGGCCGCCGGTCTTGGACTCGAAGTCATCCTTGATGGCGCGCGTGAGCGGCGCAGCGCCGACGAAGATGCCTTTCACGCTGCGCAGGTCATAGCGGCCGATGTCGGGCAGATTGCTCAGGGCGACGAACATCGTCGGCACGCCGATGAAGAAGTCGGGCCGGTACTTCTGGATGGTCTGGACCACCTGTCGGGCGTTGAAGCGGGGCAGGATGACGATCTCGCCACCGGCCAGGATGGGCGCGTTCATCGTCACGCTCATGCCGAAGCCGTGGAAGAAGGGCAGGACGGCGAGGATCCTCTGTTCGTCGGTGAGCGCGCCCCAGGCCATCACCTGGTGGGCGTTGGCGACGAAGTTGAAGTGGGAGAGCATGATCCCCTTGGCGACCCCCGTCGTGCCGCCGCTGTAGAGCAGCACCGCCATCTCGTCCGGCTCCACCGGCTCAGGTTGGAAGTCCGCCGGCGCTGGTGTCTGCAGCATGTCCCGAAAGCGTACCCAGGTGAGGTTACCAGCACGGCGTACTGCCTGGCGCGCCAGGCGCCCCTCCCGCATCCCCTGCACCAGGCTCAGCGGGAACGGCAGGAAGTCCGCCACGCGGCCGAAGATGACCCGCCGGAGGGGGGTCTTCCCTTCCAACGCGGCCACCTTCTCCAGGAACATCGGGATGGTGACCAGGGTCTCTGCACCGGAGTCGCTCAGGTGGAACGTCAGTTCCCGTTCCGTGTAGAGGGGGTTCAAGGGGACGATCACCCCGCCGGCCTTCAGGATGCCGTAGTAGGCGATAATGAATTGCGGAGTGTTGGGCAGCAACAGGGCGACACGGTCGCCCTTCTGCACCCCCAGGCGACGCAGCGCCACCGCGAAGCGGTCGGACAGGTCTTTGATCTGACGGTAGGTCTCCCGTCGGCCGAAAAAGCAGGTGCAGGGAGCGTCAGGGGTACGGGCGGCGGAGTCGTCCAGCAGGCGGTAGAGGGGGATGCGGGGGTAGTCTATGTGCGGGGGCACTACCGGGTCATAGAACTTGAACCAGGGTCGTTCCATGATCTCGCCTCCTCTTGTGATCAGCCGCTCTCCAGGGCCAGCAGGGCCGCGCCGTAGGCCCCCATCAGTTGGGGGTGATCGGGCAGGAACACCCGCTGACCGGTCTCCTCCTCCAGCATCCGACAGACGGCGGGGTTGCGCACCACGCCGCCGGAGAGCATCAGCGGCGGCGTCAGGCCCACGGCGCGCACCATGCTCACCACGCGGCGCACCAGCGCGCGGTGCAACCCCCGCAGGATGGCCCCTACCTCAACTCCGTGGGCGATGAGGGAGACGATCTCCGACTCGGCGAAGACGGTGCAGGTGCTGGAGATGGCTACCTCTTCCCCCGTTGCGAGCGCCTCCTGACCCATCCGCTCCAGCGACACGCCCAGCCTGGCCGCGGTGTGCTCCAGGAAACGGCCCGTCCCTGCGGCGCACTTGTCGTTCATGGCGAAGTCGGCCACGCCCCCGTCGGGGGTGATGGCGATGACCTTGCTGTCCTGCCCGCCGATGTCCACCAGCGTCCCGCCGTGGCCCAGTTCGCGGTACACGCCGCGCGCGTGGCAGGTGATCTCCGTCACCCGGCGCGCCGCCGTGCGCACCAGTTGGCGTCCGTAGCCGGTGGCGACAAGGGGCACGTCGGGCGGAGCGCCGCCCTCGTCGCGCGCGCGGGTCAGGAAGCGGGCTACCTGCTCCTCGATGCGCGGCTCCGTCGGCTCCAGGAAGTGCCAGGCCAGGCAACCCGCCCCATCCACACCGACGATCTTCATCGTCGTCGAGCCAACGTCAAGGCCCAGAGCGCAGATCTCTGCCATTCGCCCCCTCCGACTTCAGGTGACTGTCACCTGAACCTTCTGGCCCCCTACAGCATCTCCACAAACGCCGCCAGCCGGTTAGCGACCTGCTCCTCGGCGAAGGCGCGCGGGTCGTTGTGGTCCGCCTCCAACAGCAGCGCCGGCACCCCCACCTCGCGGATCAGCCGATCCCGCTGGTCCATCTGGCCGATGGAGTAGGGCTTGCAGGAACGGTCGGAATGGAGGATCACCCCATCCAGCCCATACTCTTCGACCATGCGCCGCATCGTCGCCAGTTTGTGGCCGGTGCCGCGGTTGAGGATGGGGTAGATGTAGGTGCGCGCGGCGGACTCAAGGGGCCGGTCGGGGTCAATCAGCGGGGCCAGTTCCGCCCAGGCGTTGGTGTAGGTGGAGACGACAATGGCCACGCCGTGCTCGGCCAGGAACTCGGCCAGGTAGCGCAGGCGGTACCAGATGGGCAGGTTGTCCCACAGCAGCCGCTTCTTCTCCTCACGCACCGCCCCCACGCCAGCGGCGATGCGTCGGTCCACTTCTTTGAGCATCGCGGCGTAGAAGTCCACCGTGGCCGCGTCGCCGCGCATCTCGACGATGGGGGCCATCTGGATGAACTGGTCGAAGGCGGAGATGGGGGCCGGGCGATGCTGGCCGCGCTCGATGATCTCCAGCCACAGTTGCGAGGCCTCCTTGCTCAACCGTGCCACCTCCCGCAGGCGGCGCTCGTCGAGGGCGCGGCCGGCGATCCGTTCCAGCAGCGGCACCGCCTCCTCGATCTGACGCTTGACGAAAGCGATGGCGTGGTCGGGAGCCTCCTCGCCGTAAACGAAAGGTGTGTCAATCAGCACCAGCGGCACGTCGAAATAGCGGGCCAGGACGCGATACCAGAAGAGCACCGTCTGGCAGATGTTGGTGCAGGCGAGGAGGACGTCGGGGCGGGGCAGGCGGCCCACCGGCGTGCGCCCGGAGAGGGCCGCGCCAATGTCGGTGCGGGCGTAGGAGCAGGTGTCCCGCGAGTAGCCGGCATCCTCCGCCGCTGCGGCGATGTCCACCGCCACGCGGGCCGTGCCGCAGATGGCGGCGTGGTTTTCAGGGTAGATGACGAAGAAGTCCAGCGCCTTGAGCAGTTCCACCGGCGCGCCGGAAGTGACCCAGGCGACCTTGTGGCGCAGGTTGGCGTAGCGGCCGGTCAGCCAGTGGCGGGCCACCAGTTCCTTGCCACGCGGCGAGATGTCCAGCGGCGGGGCCAGGTGCGGGCTGAGGCGGCGCGGCGGACGGCGCTCCGCCTGCCAGCGCTGCCAGCGCAGCACCGCCGGCCCCAGCAGGTTGACGTTGAACGCGTACTGCAGTCGGCCCCCCACGCTCATCGGATCATCTCCAGGAACGCCTCCAGGCGGGTCAGGCTCTGCTGCGAGAGCGGGTCATTGAGGTCCATCTCAATGCAGGTGGAAGGCAAACCCGCTTCCTGCAACCCTTTCCGCAGCAGCGGCAGGTCGAACAGTTCCGGCTCGCAGAACTTCACGTCATAGAAGACTACGCCGCGCGCGCCGCTCTCGGCGGCCAGGCGGCGCAGGTGGGCCAGCCGGTCGGCGATGGGGCTGCCGCGCGTGGGGTCGGGCGGCGCGGCCAGCAGGCTCTGGGCCATACGCTGGAAGGGATCGTCGCTGCTGCCGGGCGGGTAGAGGCGCCGGCCACAGGCTGCCAGGTCATCCGCGGCGATCCATCCCCCCATTTCCTCCAGGTCGTCCAGCAGCGCCATCGGCTCCGGGAGGATGCCGGAGAGGAGCAGCGGCACGCCGCGCGGTGTGCCGTCGCCGGCCTGCGCCAGGACCGCGCGGGCCACGTCGGTGAAGGTCTCGGCAGGGAGGTACTCCCGGCTGCGCAGCAGGCGGTAGAGGTTGAGCGTCCCCAGGGGCAACTCCCGCCGGCGGCGGTGCAGTTCGGCCAGCAACCCGTCGGCCTGCTCCTCACGGCGGATGGCAGCCAGCAGTTCATCCTCCCCAGGCGTCCGCCCTGTGTAATCCGCCAGGCGGCGGTAGAGGGCGCGCAGTTCGTCCGCCAGGAAGTCCAGGTCGCTGGCGCGGCGGCCGCGCGGCAGGTAGAGGGTCAGCACCGGCTGGCGCGGACGGACGAAATCGAGGAGGATGCTGCCCAGTCCCTGGAGCGAGTCACAGGCGTGGGGGACGAGCAGCAGGTCGGCCACCTCCAGCCCACCGGAGAGCAGGAAAGAGAGGCCGTTGCCGACGATGGAGCAGACGTAGGGCTGCAGGTGCGCCGCGCCGTGGGAGGGGTCCACCCCCGGTGGCCCCCACACCTCCACCGGCAGCAGGTCGAAGGCGCGCAACAGAGCGCGGGGGTAATGGATGGGAAAGACGGCCGCGACTCCGCCTCCGCGCCCTTTCCAGGCGCGGAGGGCTTCGGAGCGACGAGGGAGAGGGGCGGAAAGCACCTCCATAGGCACCTCCGCCCTTATTGTAGCACAAGGCAGGCAGAACGGGTAGGGCGCGGCTCGCTCTGGCTGACGGGGAAGATGGGCCGCGCCCCGCCATCACACGACCATATCACCCGGCGCGGGCGGCCACCAGGCGGTCTGTCGTCTCCCGGATCTGGGCCACGCGACCTTCCATCTGCGCCTTGTCGCGGGCCAGCACCGCCTGCCACACCGCGGAGAGCATCGTCACCAGGCTGGCGACGGAGGTCAGGCCCACCGGCGTGCTGGACGGGCAGATGATGACCCGCTCGGCCACCTGGACCGGCGGAGCGACGGGGGAGGTGCTCAGCGCGACGATTTCGCACCCCTTTTCCTTGGCGAAGCGCAAGACGGCTGCTGTGTCCAGTCCTGTCCCCTCCACACCCAGGCCGATCACCAGGTCGTTCGCCCCCCAGTTCAGGGCCTCGCGGGCGGCAGTGGCCGGGTTGGCGTCGAGCGCCATCGCGTTGATCCCGGCGGTGCGCAGGAGGTCGGCGAAGAGGCTGGCCAGCGGCGCGGCGGTGGCGTCGCCCACGACCCAGACGTGCCCGGCCCGGGCGATGAGTTCGACGACCTCTGCGGCCTTGTCGGTCAGTTGGGCGATGGCCATCTCCATGTTGTGCCGCTCGTTCTCCACCAGCGCGCGCAGCCGTTCGGCGTCGGTCTGCGCTTCGGGGAAGGAAGCGTAGGCAGCCGTCAGGTCTCCCTTCACGATGCGCTGCACCTCGTGGGACAGTTCACGGTAGCCGCTGTAGCCGATGGTCTGTGAGAAGCGTACCACCGTGGCCGCGTCCACGTCCAGCGCCTGGGCCAGTTCCGTGGCGGTCATGAAGGCCGCGTCCAGTTCGTGGTTGAGGATGAACTCCCCCAACCGCCTGAAACTGGGGGTCAATCCGTTGTAGGCCTGCCGAATCCGCTCTCTGAACATTTTGCTCCTTTCCTGTAGGATGTATGTGGGCCTTCGCACACTTCCATCCCAATATGTCCCATTATACACCAAACAGTGAAATATTGCAAATACATTCGTTGATTGTCCCTTCTTTCCCGCTTGCGGTATTGTATGCTCTGTGGCATAATTCCCGCAATGAAACGGTTGATTCCGATCCTGCTGATCCTGCTGACCGCCTGCACCACTGCCCCTCTGCCAGTGACGGTGCTCCCCACCCCGGTGCAGACCACCCTGGTGCGCGGCCCCTACCTCCAGTCGGTCACCCCCACCTCGGTCATCGTCGCCTGGGAGACCGCCGATCCTGCCCCCGGCGTGGTGGCCTACGGGGAGAGCGCCGCTGGCGAGCGGGTCGCCGCCGACCCCGAAGTGACCGCCCGCCACGTGGTGACGCTCACGGGCCTGACTCCCTACACGCTCTACCACTACCAGGTGTTCGCTGACGTCATCCCCCTTGGCGCTGACTCCATTCCTCTCAGTGGCGACTTCACCTTCCGCAGCGCCGCCGGCCCTGATCAGTCCCGCTTCACCTTCGTCCTCTTCGGCGACACCCGTACCCAGCACGAGGTGCACCGCGCGGTGGTGGAACGCATCCTCACCTGGCAGCCGGACTTCGCCATCCACACTGGCGACCTGGTGGAGCACGGCGGGGAGGCTGCCGAGTGGCAGACTTTCTTCTCCATCGAGCAGGAACTGCTGGCGCGGACGCCTTTCTTCCCCATCCTGGGCAACCACGAGGGAAACAGCCCGCTGTACTTTGACCTGTTCTACCTGCCCGGAAACGAGCGCTGGTACAGTTTCGACTACGGCAACGCCCACTTCGTCTGCCTCCAGGCGGACAACTTCGCCGACCTGAGTCCTGAGAGTGAGCAGGTACGCTGGCTGGAAGCGGACCTGGTGGCCAGCGATCGGCTGTGGAAGATGGCCGTGTTCCATGTCCCGGCTTACTCCTCCCTCTTCCGCGAGCAGAACGACCCGCGCACGCGCCAGGTGCTGGCTCCCATCCTGGCCGCCCACGGGGTGCAGGTGGCCTTCTCTGGCCACGACCACGGCTACCAGCGGCTGGTGGTGGATGGCGTGACCTACGTGGTCAGCGCGGGCGGGGGCGCGCCGCTCTATGAACTCTCCCAATTGCACCCTAACCTGGTCGCTCATGCCGTGGCCTACCACGCCCTGCTCGTCACCGTGGACGGTCCTACCCTCACCGCTGTCGCCGTCTCCCCGCAGGGGGAAGAGTTGGACCGCTTCACGCTGACGGCGCGGTGAGGCCGGCGGCGGCTGGCAGGTCGCCCGCCGACGCATAGGGATGCGTCGGCTACGGGGTTACAGGGCGCGGGGCGGGTCACGTGGCGGCGGCATAGGGATGCCGCCGCTGCGGGGTTGGGATGGCCAGGCGGTGTTCCGTAGCCCCGGCATCCCGATGCCGGGGCGCCGAGGCA
>DAOTYX010000158.1:0-12539 GCA_034434635.1 Anaerolineae bacterium
ACGGGCAACGAGCCGGCCTTCGACGTCACCATCAGCGACACCGTGCCGCCGAGCACCACCTACCAGTCCTGCTCCGGCGCGCCATGCAGCCAGGCCGGCGGCATCGTCACCTGGAGCCTGGGCGACCAATACCCGCCTGCCTCGGGTGTGGTACAGATGGTCGTCCTGGTGGACAACGTCCTGGTGAACGGGACAGTGCTCACGAACAGCGTCCTCATCACCGACACCTCCGGCCTGACCGACACCGACGAGATCACCACTCCCGTGGGGAGCAGCCACGTCCTGGCGGTGAGCAAGTCCGCTTTCCCCAGCCCCGTTGTGGCCGGCGGACGGCTGACCTACACCATCGGCTGGGCGGTGACGGGCAACGAGCCGGCCTTCGACGTCACCATCAGCGACACCGTGCCGCCGAGCACCACCTACCAGTCCTGCTCCGGCGCGCCGTGCAGCCAGGCTGGCGGCATCGTCACCTGGAGCCTGGGCGACCAATACCCGCCTGCCTCGGGCGCGGTGCAGATGGTCGTCCTGGTGGATTCCGCCGTCCCCAGCGGCACGCTCATCCACAACACCGTCCTCATCACCGACACCTCCGGCATCACCGACACGGATGAGACCGACACGCCCGTAGAGGGCCGTTCCGACCTGGGAGTGGTCAAGGCCGACGATCCCGACCCGGTCATCGTGGGCACGCTGCTCACTTACACCCTGGAGGTCACCAACTACGGGCCGTCGGTGGCGCGCAACGTCCTGGTGACCGATACCCTGCCGCCGGAGGTGGCCTTCGTCTCCGCCAATCCGCCGCAGACAGGCGGCCCCAACCCGCTGATCTGGGCTCTGGGTGACCTGGCTGTCGGCGAGGTGCGACATCTCACCGTCACCGTGCGGGTTCTGGTGACAACGACCGCGGTCTTCACCAACCCCGTCGTCGTCGGCTCCGACACGCCCGATGACAACCCCGACAACAACTTCGATGAGGAGCCCACCACCCCGCTGGTGCCGGGCCTGGAACTGACAAAGGAGGTCGCTCCCGGCGAGGCGGTGCGCTCGATGCCCTTCACCTACACCCTCCGCATCACCAACACCGGCCAGGTCACCTTCGACCCCCTGGTGCTCACCGATACCCTGCCCGCCGACTTCCACTACATCCCCGGCTCCGGCAACCCCGCCGACCCCGACCTCATCGCCGCGCCCACCCTGGTCTGGTTCAACCTCGGCCCGCTGGCTCCCGGCCAGAGCCTCACCGTCACCTTCGCCGTTACCGCCACGCCGGGGATCACCGGCACCTACTGGAACGTGGCGCTGGTCGGCGGCGTCTATCCCGGCGGCCTCCTCACCGACACCGACGACGTCCCCGTCTCCATCGTGGACCCGCGGGTGATCGTGGACAAGCAACTCGTCACTGCCGATCTGGACGAGGTACTTCCCAATTACGTCACCTTCACCATCGCCATCACTAACGTCGGCGTCAGCACCATTGACGTCCTGCCGCTCCTGGACCAGTACGACCCGTACTACCTGAGCTTCGTCTGGGCCGACCCGATGCCCGACGAGCCCGCTGACGACGGCCTGCTCACCTGGTATGATCTCACCCGGCCAGCGCCCAACGGCTTCGACCAGAACCTGGCTCCCGGCGCGTCCTTCCACATCACCACCGTCTTCAGCGTCGTGCATGACATCACTACCACCGTGAACGCCGCCTTCGTCACCGGCGGCGAGGACGTCTACGACAACCCCACCAACGACGTCGAGGACGAGGAGCCGGTCTACGACATCCCCACCGCCGTCGAACTCCTCTACTTCCGCGTCGGCGGCATCAGCGGGCAGCAGACGCGCCTGGAGTGGGCCACAGCGGTGGAGGTGGATACCTTCGGCTTCAACCTCTACCGCGCGCCGGTGGCGGACCGCTTGCGGGCTGAGAGGGTCGCCTTTGTCCCCTCCCAGGCGCGAGGCAGCGGCGCGACCTATGTCTACACCGACACCGTGCCCTACGAGGGAGTCTGGTGGTACTGGCTGGCCGACGTGGACACTGCTGGCAAAGAGACCTTCTACGGGCCGGTGAGCGCCAGGGTGGGCATCGCCGCCCTACCCCTGCGCGTCTACCTGCCTCTCATCGTGCGACGGTGAACCGGTAAGGGGCGCAGCGCTGCTGCGCCCCTTTGGATTGCGGCGACTTGTCGCCGCTTTGAAAGCGCCTTTGGCTTGCGGCGACACGTCGCCGCTCTCAAAGCGCCGACTCCGTCGGCGCACTCCAAACTTTGGACTGCGGCGACACGTCGCCGCTTTCAAAGCGCCGACTCCGTCGGCGCAGTCCAAACCGGGGACAGAGAATGCACATCGTCATCTTTGGCACCGGCGCAGTAGGAGGATACTTCGGGGCACGGCTGGCCCAGGCAGGGGAGGAGGTCACCTTCATCGCCCGCGGCGCGCACCTGCAGGCCATCCGCGAGCACGGCCTCTTCGTGGAGAGCGGGCTGGGAGATTTCCGCATCTGCCCGGCCCAGGCCACCGACCGCCCGGAAGAAGCCGGCCCGGTGGACGCCGTCCTGGTCGGCGTCAAGGCCTGGCAGGTGCCAGAAGTAGCGCGGGTACTGGCTCCGTTGATCGGGCCGGAGACCTTCATCGTCCCCCTGCAGAACGGGGTGGAAGCCCCCGACCAACTGGCCGCGGTCTGGGGCAGAGAGCATGCCCTGGGCGGACTGTGCCGCATTATCAGCACCGTGGCAGGGCCTGGCCACATCCGCCACGGCGGAATGGAGCCCTATGTTGCCTTCGGGGAACTGGACAACCGCCCCAGCGCGCGGGCGGAACGGCTGCGGGCGGCCTTCGAGCGGGCCGGCGTGCGGGCGGAAATCCCCCCCGACATCCACGTCGCCCTCTGGGAGAAGTTCCTGTTCATCGCTCCCTTCGCCGGCCTGGGCGCGGTGACGCGGATGTCGGTGGGTGTGCTGCGGAGCGTCCCCCCGCTCCGGCAGATGCTGGAACAGGCGATCGCCGAGGCCTTCGCCGTCGGTCGGGCACGGGGGGTCCCCCTGCCCGACGACGCCCCCGCGCGTACGATGGCACTGATAGACGGCTTGCCTGCCGAAGGGACAACCTCCATGCAACGGGACATCGTCGCCGGTCGGCCATCGGAACTGGACTACCTGGTCGGCGCGGTCGTGCGGCTGGGAGAGGCCGCCGGGGTAGACACCCCGTTGCACACCTTCTTGTATTACGCTCTCTGGGCCCAGGAGCGACAGGCGCGAGGAGAACTCCGATCTTGATCTGCAGACGGGTCATTCGGGCGATTCTGGCCGCTGCAGGCGCCCTCCTCGCCCTTCCCCTCTTCCTGGCCCTCTTCCTGTACGGGCGGGACATCGTCGTAGGGGTCAACGGCCCCTACGTTCCTCGTGGCCCACACCCGGCGTTTCCCGAACTGGGCGGAGAGTGGCAGATGCATCCGGTAGACAACCCCGGCGACTGGCTCCCCAACGGCCTGGACGCTGCCGACCTGGACGGCGATGGATGGGAGGACTACCTGACCAACTATGAGTTCACCGGCCGATTGCGGATCGCTCTCCACCCTGCCGATCCCCTCGCTGGCTCCCCCTGGCCAGCGATAGACGCAGGCCACGTCCCCAACGCCGAGAATGCTTCCTTCGGCGACCTCGACGGCGACGGTCTGCCCGACATCCTCGTCGCCCACGGGGTGGAGCATACCGACGCGCTGGCCGGCGTGCGCGTCCTCTGGGGCGGCCCCGGCCTCACCTGGAGCGACGGCGGCGACTTTCCCTCTTCCCTCGGCCTGGGCCACTGGCTCACCGTCCGCGCCGCCGACCTGGACGGCGATGGCGACCTGGACGTGGTGGCCGGCGGGCGAGCGTCCCGTATGGCCGGAGAGCAACGCCGCAACCTGGATTCCCCGGCGCTGACCTGGGCGGGGCTGCGCTGGTGGGAAAACCCCGGCCCCGCCGTCCGCGACCTGTCCCAATGGACCATCCACGCCATAGACCCGGCTACGCGCAGCGGCCACGGCTTCGAGTTCGGCGACATGGACGGCGACGGGGACCCCGACATCGTCAACGGTAATGCCGACTGGGACACGCCGGACGAGGAGGAGAACGTCGTCTGGTACGAGAACCCTGGCCGCCGCCCAGATATGGATGCTCCCTGGCCGGCCCACGAGATCTATCGCGGCGGGGAGTTCGTCGGCAAGGAGCAGGCCATCGTCGCCGACCTGGACGGAGACGGGCTCAACGACATCATAATCCCCACCGAGACGGCCATCTACTGGTTTCGTCAGCGTGAGGACACCGCAGGGACAGGGGAGGTGACTTTCGACCTGGTCCAGATTCCCAAACACCCCGCTGCCCGCTGGCCGGGCCGTTCGCTGCGGGTCGCCGACCTCAACGGCGACGGTCGCCCCGACCTGGTCGGCGCGCTGATGCACCGGAACGGACGCCTGCCCGCGGACCGCGCGGCTATCTTCTGGATGGAGCAGACTGATGACGGCTGGACCACCCACGTCATCAAGTGGGGCGACAACTTCCTGGGCCTGGGCCGCTTCAACGGCGAGAAGTGGGACCAGTTGCTCCTTCAGGACGTGGACGGCGACGGCGATCTGGACCTGGTCGCCAACTGCGAGGAGTACAATCGCCTGCGGACGATCATCGCCGTGGTCTGGCTGGAGAACCCGACGCAGTAACACTCCCTGCCTGCAGACCATTGCCCAGCCCTACGATTCTCGATCAACACGATAGCAGAAGACTACGCTACGGTGAGAAGTCACAATGCGAAAGCATCTCTTGTCAGCCTGGATCGTCGTTGCCTTGCTTCTTCCTGTCCACCCCACAGCGAGATGGGCAGAGGGAGCCGCCATCCCTACGGCGGATGGGTTGGTGCTGGAGTGGACTGCCCCGCCCGTGCAGGTGCACCGTCTGGACGATGGCTCTGTCGCGGTGGCGGCGGAGGGCTATGACCAGACCACCACTCCTGGTGCGCCGCGCCTCCCCTTCACCTCGACCCTCATCGCCATCCCGCCCGGGGCCTCCCCCACCCTGCGCATCCTGGCCCTCGAGGAATCAGCGGTGCCCCTGCCAGGGCCGCTGATGACCGCGCCGCAGCCGCAAGGCGTGCTGCGGGACAGCGCGGGCCGCCCCATCGGCGGAGCCCTCGTTCCGGCAGCGGAGACCCAGGCCCCTCCAGCAACCCCGCTCGTCCTGGAGGAAGCCGGCAGCGTGCGCGGCGTCCGCCTGGCGCGGGTCACCTTCTACCCGGCCCTGCCCGCACCGGGCGGTCTGCGGCTCATCCGGCATGTCCGTGCGGAGGTTATCCTGGAACAGGCCGGCACTCCACCGCAAACGGCCCAGGCCGGCGACCCCCTGCTGGGGGTCGTGCGCCGCGCGGTCCGCAACCCGCATGATGCCACCCCGTCGCCGCGCAGCGGACAGGCGGACACGACGCCGCGCTTCCTGGGCGGTCCCCGCCAGGCCTTCCTGGAGGTCAGCCGGCCCGGCCTGTACCGGGCCACCTACGCGCAGTTGGAGCCATTGGGCCTGACCACCGCCGACCCCCACAACCTCCGTCTCTTCCAGGGCACCGACGAGGTGGCCTGCGAGTGGGAAGGGGACGACGACAGCCTGTTCGAGCCGGGCGAGTCCCTCCTCTTCTACGCCGAACCCCGCTTCAGCCGCTGGACAGCGGTGGACGCCTACCGGCTGGTGGCCGACGAGACCGCGGGCCTGCGGCTGATCACTCGCTCCGCCGACCCCACCGGCCTGCCGCAGGCCACCCCCTGGATGGAGGGGGTCTGGGAGAACAACGGCATCTACACTCCCGATTGCTTCTGCGGCTCGCTCCCGGCCGGGCGGGACGGGGACCGCTGGGCCTGGGCTGACCTGCGTTGCCCTGGCGCGCCGACCGCCGTCCTCTTCCAGATGACCGCTGTAGACACAGCCCAGCCCGCTCACCTGACCCTCTGGCTCATCGGTTACACCGCGCTCGCGCCTGCCCCCGACCACCGCGTGCAGGTGGCCCTCAACGGCACCCCTCTGGGGCAGGTGGAGTGGGACGGGAAGACCGCTGTCACCGCCACGCTCTCCGTCCCGCCAGGCCTCCTGATGGGCGCCAACACCCTCACCCTCTCTCTGCCCGGCATCTCTGGCGTGAGCGTGGAGGGAGCATGGCTCGACGCCTTCGCCATCCGTTATGCCCGCGGGCCGGCGCCGGCGGGAGAGATGGCTGTGTTCGCCACCCCGGTATCACCAGGGGGCACACCGCCAACCGTCACCCTGCCCTACCAACAGTACCTGCCGCTGGTTCTGCGCGGTTTCGGCGGGGCCGGGACGGGCGCAAGAGGGGCCTACACTGTGGCCCTGAGCGCCGCAGGCCCCTACCGCGCCTACGATGTCACCGATCCACGCCATCCCTGGCGGCTGACCAACTTCAGGGTGACAGACCACGCCATCACGGTCGGCAATCCAGATGAAGCCTTCCGCCGTTACCTGACCATCGCCGAGAGCGGCATCCGCTCCCCCCGCGTGCGGGCCGTGGAGGACCCCTGGGGTTTCCACGCGCTGGGCGGCTTCACCGGTGCGGATTACCTCATCATCACCCACCCCGCCTTCGCCGCCACCCTCGGCCCGCTGGTCGACTTGCGCAGCAGTCAGGGCCTCTCCGTCACCGTGGTCAACGTGCTGGGCATCTACGACGCCTACGGCGACGGCCGGCCCGACCCGGAGGCGATCCGCCGCTTCATCGCCGATGCCTACGCCACCTGGGAGCCGCGCCCGGCCTACGTGCTCCTGGTGGGCGATGGTTCCTTCGACCCCCGGCAGTACCGCTCCGACTCGCCGCCCACCTTCATTCCCCCCTACCTGGCCGATGTGGACCCCTGGGCCGGGGAGACCGCCGCCGACAATCGCTATGCCTGCGTGGACGGCGACGACCGCCTGCCCGACCTGTTCATCGGGCGCCTGCCGGCGGACTCTCCAGCAGAAGCCCAGGCGACGATCGAAAAGATCGTCGCCGCCGAGCGCGACCCTCTCCCCGGTGGTTGGAACCGCAACGTGCTGCTGGTCGCTGACGACCCGGACCGCGCTGGCAACTTTCCTGCCTTCTCCGAGGCCTACGCTGCTGTTCACGTTGCCACGCCGTTCGTCGTCAACCGTCGTTACTGCGCTGGCTCCTCTCCCGACTCCAGCGACTGCACCGACGCCGCCTCGCTCCACTCCGCCCTTCTGAGCCGTTGGAACGCTGGAGCATTGCTGATTCAGTTCACCGGCCATTCCTCCTGGCAGCAGTGGGCGGCCGAGCGGTTCTTTCATCTGGATGACCTGCCCGCGCTGCGCAATAGCCGCCGTCTGCCGGTGGTGACAGAGATGACCTGCCTCACCAGCGCGTTCCACCGCCCCGAGCCCACGCTGGACGAGGGGCTGGTCACCCTGGCGAGAAACGGCGCCGTCGCGGCCTGGGGTCCGACGGGACTGGGCGTGGGCACCGGTCACCGCTACCTCTCCACCGGTTTCTTCCGCGCCGTCTTCAGCGATACCGTTGCGACGACAGGGGAAGCGGCCCTGGCAGGGAAACTGGCCCTGGCCGGAGCGGGGTTGTACCCCGACCTGCTGGACACCTACACCCTGCTGGGCGATCCGGCGCAGCGCCTCCAGCGCACCATCGTCCCGTGGGCCAGCCACGTCTACCTGCCGCTGCTGGCGCGCCAGTAGGGGCAGGTCCGCTCAGGACCAGGACCTGACCACGGACGACGGACGACAGACGACGGACGACAGTGGTCCGTGGTCTGTGGTCTGTCGTCTGTGGTCTGTGGTCAGGATGGCCTCACACGAGGGCAGTCCACCCCCTACTTGCACGCTCCCGCGGGTCGGTGTAACATGCGGTGACTCGGAGATATGACCAGACCCACGATCCGCCGATGGTTGCCCACGCTGCTGGCGGCCACGTTGCTGCTGCTCCTTCCCCTGCTGCTCTTCGCCCCGGTGGCGTTGGGCTCGCGCACGCTTCTCCCCGCCGACGCGCTGTTTCTCTTCGAACCCTACCGCTCGGCAGCGGATGAACTGGGCGTGGGCGTTCCCCAAAACGCGCTCCTGGGCGACCTCATCCTGGAGAACTACGCCTGGAAGCGTTTCCTGCTGGAAGCGATCCGCAACAGGGAGTTGCCGCTCTGGGACCCCCTGATCTTCGCCGGCCACCCCTTCCTGGCTAATGGCCAGCACTCCGCCCTCTACCCGCTGAGCCTCGTCTTCTACGTGCTCCCGCTGTGGCGCGCCTACGGGGTGTTCACCTGGCTGCAACTGGGACTGGCCGGTTGGTGGGCCTACCTCCTCGCCCGCACGCTGGGGGTGCGCCGCTGGGCGGCGCTGATCTCCGGCATCACCTTCCAACTGAGCGGCTTCATGCTCGTCTCCGTGGTTCACCCGATGATCATCGCTGGGGCGTCCTGGTTGCCGTTCATCCTGGCGATGGTCGAGCGGGTCATCCGTCAACACCCGGCGCTGGGCGGACGTCCGGCCAGCCTACCGTGGGCCCTGCTGGGGGCAGTGGGGCTGGGCTGCCAGATGCTGGCCGGCCACGCCGAGAACACCTATCTGGTGCTGCTGGTCACGGCCGCCTATGCTGCCTGGCGGCTGGTGACAGAATGGCTCGCCAACCGGCGCCCGCCGCTGAGAAGCGTGGCCTGGCTGGCGTTGCTGGCAGCCTTGGGCCTGACGCTGGGCGCGGTGCAGTTCGTGCCCCTGTACGAGACCGCCGCCAGCAGTTTCCGCGCCGGCGAGGCCGCCGCCAGCCTCGAGCAGGTCCTCCAGTGGGCTTACCCCATCCGCCGGCTCATCGCCTTCGCCGTGCCCAACTTCTTCGGCAACCCGGCCCACCACACCTATTTCGACCTCTTCCAATGGCGCACCGTGCCCTTCACCACCAATGCCGCCGGTCAGCCGATCAATAGCCCCTACTGGGACGTGAAGAACTATGTCGAGGGCGGGGCGTACCTGGGGTTGCTGCCCGTGCTCCTGGCAGCGGTGGCCGTTTGGGAGGCAGTGACAGGCAGTAGACGACGGACGACGGACGACGGACCACGGACCACGGACCACGGACCACGGACCACGGACCGCGGACCGCGGACCGCGGACCGCGGACCACGGACCACGGACCACGTGACACGTCTGAGCGCTCTCTTCTTTACCTTGCTCAGCCTCTTCTCCCTCGGCTGCATCTTTGGCACGCCGCTCTACGCCCTGGTCTACGCCCTGCCGCTGCTCCAGCAATCCCATGCGCCGTTCCGCTGGGTCTTTCCGCTCACCCTGGCCGTGGCGATGCTGGCCGGCTTCGGCGCGGAGACGGTGCAGCGGGGCCGCTTCCCGCGCGCCGTTCGCTGGCTCGCCGCGCTGAGCCTGTGGGGCGGGCTGGCGACGCTCACCCTGCTCCTGCTCAGCCGGCTCTTCTTCGCCCAGATTGCGCCGCTGGTGGAACGGGCCTTCCAGAGCCTGAGCATGGCCAGCGACGCTTTCCCCGACGCCCGCGCCTTCTACTCCTACGAGTTCCGCTGGGTCGCGCTCTTCGGACTGCTGCTCTGCGGGACGGGCGTGGTGCTCTCCCTGACCCGCGCCCGGCTCACCCTGCGCCACCGGCCGATATGGGAGTTCCTGGCGCTGGCCCTCCTGGTCGCCGACCTGGTGGCCTTCGGGGCCGGGTTCAACCCGGCGGTGGACCCGGCGCTGCTCGACTACACCCCGCCGGTGGTCAGCTTCCTGCAACAGCAGCCCGGCCCCTGGCGGTATGCCGTCTTCACCCCGCCCGGCACGACGCGGACGATGAACCCCAATGTGGGCATGTTCTACGGTCTGCAGGACGTGGCCGGGTACGACTCCCTCTTCTCCCGCCAATACGCCGACTATATGCGGCTCATCGAGCCGCAGAACGAACTCCCCTTCAACCGCATCGCCCCTTTCAGTCAGTGGTCGAGCCTGGATAGCCCGCTGACCGACCTGCTCAACGTGCGCTACATCATCACCGAGGTGGAGATTCCCAACCCGGCGCGCTACCGCCTGGTCTATCAGGATGAGGCGGTGCGGGTGTACGAGAACCTGGCCGCGCTGCCGCGTGCCTTCACCCTGCCCATCACCGCCACCGTGGCTACCGAGGCGGTCGCCGATGCGCTGCTCACCTACGACCCCCATCAGTACGTCATCGTCTTGCCTGCGGCGGGAGGAAACCTGCCCACGGTTCCCCAGGCAGCGTCCTGGACGCCGCAGGCCGTGGTCGCCTACACGGGCAACCAGGTCATCATCGAGGCCAGCGTGGACACCCCCTCCTGGCTGGTGCTGACCGACGCTTACTTCACCGGCTGGCGGGCCTTCGTGCGCCCGGCAGGAGAAGAAGCGGAGCAGGAAGTCTCCATCGCTCTGGTGGACGGCAACTTCCGCGGCGTGCGCCTGGAGGCGGGACGCTGGGTGGTGCGCTTCAAGTACAGCCCCAACAGCGTCAAGATCGGGGCCTTTCTGTCCTTCATCGCCGGGATGACCAGCCTCTTCCTGACCGGCCTGTACCTGTGGCGTTTCTTCTACCGCCAGGAGGATGACGCCACCACCGTCCGCCGGGTGGCCAAGAACTCCATCGCGCCGATCCTGCTCAACCTGCTCAACCGCGGGATGGACATGGCCCTCTACGCCCTGGCGGCGCGCATCCTCGGGCCGACCGGCAGCGGTCGCTACGACACCGCTACCGCCATCTTCGGCTGGTTCGACATCCTCACCAACTTCGGGCTGAACATGTACCTGCTGCGTGAGGCGTCGCGGCAGCGGGAGCGGGCGGGGCGGCTGTTCGTCGCCACGACGGCGCTGAGGCTGCTGCTGGTGGTGGGCTGGGTGCCGCTCCTGGCGCTCTTCCTGCTGGGCCGCCAGTCGCTGGCTGAACCGCTGGCCAGCGACGCGGTTCGGGCGTTGCTGCTGCTCTACATCGGCCTGGTGCCGGGGACGGTGGCGATGGGGGTGGGAGCGCTCTTCCAGGCTTTCGAGAAGCACGAGGTGCCCGCCGCCATCCAGACTGTGACCACGCTGATCAAGGTGACGCTGTGCGTGCTGGCGCTGGTGGGCGGGCTGGGCATCGTCGGACTGGCGGGCGCCTCGATCCTCACCAACATCGCCACGTTGGCCATCCTGCTGTGGCTGGCCCGCCGGCTACTCTTCCCCGGCGAACGTCGTCTGTCCCTGCGCGTGGACTGGCAGGTGCTGCGCGGGATGGCCGGTGAGTCCTGGCCGCTGATGGTAGTGCACCTGCTGCAGTCCATCTTCTTCAAGGTGGACGTCGTGCTGCTGCAGGCGCTGCGTGGCGACGCGATGGTGGGCTGGTACACCGCCGCCCACCGCTGGATTGACGGGCTGCAGATCATCCCGTCCTTCTTTACCTTCGCGGTCTTCCCGGTCATCTCGCGCCAGGCCGTGGAGGATCGCGCGGCGTTGCTGCGCTCCTACCGCCTGGCAATCAAACTCCTGGTGTTGACGGCGATCCCTGCGGCGCTGACCTGCACACTGCTGGCCCGCGTCCTGGTGGGAGTGCTGAGCGGGGCGCAGTTCCTGCCCCACGGTGCGATCGCGCTGCAGATCACCGTCTGGTCCATCCTCATTGGCTGGATCAACAGCCTGACCAACTACGTGCTGATCGCGCTGAACCGTCAGCGACAGGTGGCGCTGGCGCTGGGGCTGGCCGCCGCCTTCAACATCACCTTCAACCTGGTGTTGATCCCTCGCTTCGGCTACACCGCGGCAGCGGTAGCCCTGATCCTGAGCGAGGGAGTGCTTCTGAGCGGCACCAGTTATTTCCTGCGGCGGGACCTGGGGCCGATCGGCTGGGGGCGGACGCTGGGGCGGCTGGCTATAGCAGGGCTGGTGGCCGGGGCAGTCGCCGCAGTGCTGGTTCCTTCTTCCGCTCTGCTGGCCCTCGTCGCCGGGCTGGTAGCCTACCTGGCGGCGATTCCCCTGTTGCGCGTCTTCACACCTGAGGAACGGGAGATGCTGGCCCCGCTGTTGCCATCCCGCCTGCGCCGCTTCGTCGCCTAGCAGCCACTTGGATTGCGGCGACGGTGTCGCCGCTTTGAAAGCGCTGACTTCGTCAGCGCAGTCCAAAAGCGCACTCCAAACTTTGGACTGCGGCGACTCGGCGCCGCTCTCCAAGCACCTTTGGACTGCGGCGACTCGTCGCCGCTTTGAAAGCGCTGACTTCGTCAGCGCAGTCCAAAAGCGCACTCCAAACTTTGGACTGCGGCGACACGTCGCCGCTCTCCAAGCGCCGACTTGCCGGCGCAATCCAAGATGGGAGGAGAGCATCATGTCACCCAAGCTCTGCCCCAAAGTCATTCTGGAAGGGACACGGCTGACCTTCAAGACCGAGATCGCTTTCACCCTCAACGAACACCCCCGCGTGGTCGGCCCGCGCCGGTACCGCTATCACTCCCCCATTATCTCCGCCGAGTGGTGCGGCTTCACCAACTTCCCCTGGGGGCGCGGTCTGATCAACTTCGAGCCACAGGAAGAGCCGCTGGCGATGGAGAC
>DAOTYX010000159.1:0-8370 GCA_034434635.1 Anaerolineae bacterium
CCCCAATCCCAGCACGCCGCCGACCAGGGTTTGCGTCGGGGTCGCGCTGAAGGCGGCGGCCGTCAGAAAGAGCGCCGTTTCAATCCCCTCGCGCACCACGGCCACGAAGGCCAGGACGAACAGCGCCCAGGCACTCCCAGCGGCAACGGCCGCGCGCACGTCGGATTCCAGTTGTACCTGGATGTGGCGACCCTGGCGCTGCATCCAGAAGATCATCCAGGTGAGCACCCCCGCCGCCAGGAGCATCGCCACACCCTCAAAGACCGCTTCGCCGCGCCCTTCCAGGGCCACCCCCAGCGCGTTGAGCGCCAGGCCGAGGGCCAGGCTGAGAGCGACCGCCGTCAGCACGCCGGCCCACACGATTCGGCCGCGGTCGGCGCGTCCCAGCCGGCGCAGCACGCCCAACACGATGCCGACGATGAGCGCCGCCTCCAATCCTTCACGTAACGTGATCAGAAAAGAAGCGAGCATCTCTCTCCTCACAAGAGGTGGTCTTTATCCCATCATACCTCTCTCTGGAAAGCACAGGAAGTGCCAATTGCCCCCCACTCCCCCGCGCCAAATGGCGGGGAGGCCCCCCAAATCAGGTCCGGCCACCTGTCCCGGCGATAGCCATATAGGTGTGGAACGTAGAGGGCCGCGCCTGGTTGCGCGACCAGAAATCCTGGATGACGTTTTGTAAATCATTGTCCACTTCGGCAGCATTGCGGGGGTCGGGGCCGAAGCGGAAGGTGAAATCGTTCACCTGACTTACCCACGGCGGCCAGGCCGGGTCCCACACCCACAGGGCATGATTCATGCCGCGCTGCTCAAAGAGTTCCATTTCGTCGCGCATGAAATCGGCCGCATTCGGCACCCAACGCATCACCCCAAACTCGTTGACCGATGCGGGGCCACAGACCTTGCGTGAGCACACATTCTATGAGGGGGTGCGCAATGAGGTGGTGCGCAATCACTAACCGCCACCTGGCTCGGAAGATCGGTGAAGAGGGTAGGGGGGACCGGCCGGTCGTCCCTGGCGGAGTAAAGTGCGCAGGCGCTTTAGCGCCGCAAAAGCGCACTGAAACGCGCACTACGAACAAGGCCGCTCCAGGCTACCAGACATACCACCTGACTGTCGGTTAGAATCCCCGGCGCAGCGGCGGCCGTCGCAACTGGTAGATCACCCGCTCGATGTTCATTTCGAACTCGTCAGCATCGCTCAAGTCGAGAATAGGCAGCAAGCGCAGCCCCAGGCGCGGCGTGCAGTCCTCGATCATGACCGGCAACAGCCGGTGCTGGCTCTGCTCCAAATCCAGGTATTGGGCGGCCACGTTCTCAAACTCGGCATAGCTGCTGTCGAGATAAGCTTGCGAGAGGACCACAAGGGTATAACGGCTCCGCTGAATCGCGTGCTCGCTGTGGCTGATCTTGGGCCCTACCGGTGGCGCCAGGAAATCCACCCAAACGCGCAGGCTTGCCGCCTCCAGGCGGGGCAGCAGGATTCTACGCACCCAGTTTCGCTCCGCCTTCTGACCGCTGTAGCTGACAAAGACGTCGTACTCGTAGCCGTCGTCCAGCGGCGCCGGCGGCGCGGGGGGTGAGACCTTTCCCGGCGGATAGAGGGCCAGGGCAAAGTTCTCTTCGATCTCGGCCTTGAAGAGGGGGTGCTGGTTCGGCTGGTCGGCGGTGACGCGCGGCTGCACATAGGCAAAGAGATCAAAGATGCGGATGACACCGCCGGGACCGGGCGCGCCGCCCCGCAGTCCGGCCAGCAGGTGTTGGGTAAAGAGGCTATGCTCCGCGCCGGGCAGCACGTAGGAGTACTCGTCGCTGCGCGATGAGGCGAGGATGACCCGCCCGCGCCCCTCCTGCAGCGCCTCGTAGTAGCTTTCGGGCAGGCCCGTTTTGAGGATCGGCGCCATGGCATCCTTCGGTTGGCCAATGCCGGCAGCGTGGCAGCAGTCGAAAATGACCACGACCTTGCGAGCCGGGATGGCCCGCAGCGCCGTGGTGAACTCGGCGCCGGAGAGGGCCGTCGCGGCCAGCCGCTCGCCGGAGGTGTACTCCACGTCACTGGGCAGCAGGTACTCGCCCGCGTGCAGTCCGGACTCGACGCGACCGCCGTGGCCGGAAAAGTAGATCAGCACGGTCGAGCTTACATCGCAGCGCTGCGCCAGGCCGGCCAGCGCCTGGCGCAGCGCTGCCTGGGTCGCCTCTCCGTCCAGCAGCAACTGCACGTTGCCCGGCGGGTAGGCGCAGTGCTGCGAATCGGTCAGCAGCTTGTGTACCTCTTGGGCATCGTTGAGGACCGTGGGCGGCAGCCTGTTGACGCGCTGGTAGTTGGCGATGCCAACGACGAGGGCATGACCGTTCTCTAAAGTTCGCATCGGTGAATCTCCCTGTGTCCCGACGGGCCACACAAAGGACTTCCGTGGTGCTAGATCACAACGAACCTGCCGCTCAGGGTATAGGAGCTATCCAGGTAGCCGTGCACTCGCAGCCGCCAGTCGCCCGTGAGCTGGCGGTTGGCCGAGACCGAATCGGCGCTGGTGCCAGCTTCCTCACTCAGGTCTCGCTGCTGCCACGAGCCGTTGGCCCGTCGTTCGGCTAGGTAGAGGTCCGCATCGCCCACGCTCGTGAAACAATTCGCCCAGGCCGAGGCAGCCCTGTACAGGTAGTAAAAGTGATCTTGACCTTGGCCGATATGGGGATCGATCTCCATAGAGAGAACATATGGCCTTTCCATCTCTTCGACGCGGATCTCGACATGCAGGGTACTGGCCGGATCTTCGGGCAGGTCTTCCGCCAGCACCTCCTTCTCCTTGCCATAGTATTCCCCTTTTTCGGCATAACTGCTGTCCGCGGGGTCTCCATTGCCCAAGCCGGCCGGTCCAGGCATCTCCAGCGCTGCCTCGCGCGGCACAACTTTCAGGCACAGGGGGCGCTCCTCTATATAGCCCTTCAGCAGCTCCAGGGGGCCCGTCACCTTCAGTTTGAACCGGGCCCCCCCTTCGTCGGCCGGCAGCTCGGCAAAAGTCTGGTAGACCGGCTGCGGCTCGCTGAATTTAAGCGCTTCATTTTCAGGCACGGCCATCTCCTTTCCAAAAACGCCGATCGTTCCCAGATGGGGGGTGCGATCGGCCAGCCATCGAAATGAACCAGGGAGAGTGTTCGTAGCAGGCGCTTCAGCACCGCAAAAGCGCACTGAAGTGCGCACTATGGGCAAGCGTCCCTCAGCTTATTGAGAAGATGCGGGCAGGCGATCACCTCCTTTCCGGCGTCTCATGGCCCATCGGCCGCGCACCGAAAGCCCAGGTCGAGACGGTGGGCGGCATCGGGCCTGGCGGGCAGGCGCACCTCGGGGTTGGCCTGGTCGAGGCTTGTCATCCAACTGCCGCCGTGCACGGCCAGTTGAGCAGGCGCTTGATCAGGACTGCCATCCCAGCTTTTTGCGGGATTGTCATAGTCAGAGGCGGTCCACTCCATGACGTTGCCGACCAGGTGATACACCTTCTGGGGACTGGCTCCACCTGGCAGACTGTTGACCCTCATGAGCTGCGTCTTATCCTGCGCACTGAACTGCACATTGGCTCGCTCGCTGGTGGGCGGCTGCGGTCCCCAGGGCCAGGGATCATTCTGCCCTCCTTGGGCAGCCCACTGCCACTCGGCCTCGGTGGGCAACCGACGTCCCAGCCAGCGGCAGTAGGCCGCCGCCTGAAAAGCATTCACCATGACGACCGGCAGATCATCACGCCCCTCGCCTGCCAACAAGGCCACGTCGTTCGGCCACTTGCACACACCCGCCCCCACACAGAGCCGGTATTGCCGGTTTGACACCTCGAACCGCTCGAGCTGAAAGGGCGCAACCGGGATGGTCACAGTGACCAGCCCGGTCACCGTGATCGATTCGGTCATCGTCACCGGCCCGCTCGCCGTGGTCTTGGGGGCGACATGGATCGTGACCCGTCCAGCGGGGATACTCACCATCTCGCCGCGGGCGTTGGAGCGCAACACCCATCCGCGGACCCAATAGCCGAGTAACACCAGGGTCAGCAACGCCAACACGACGGCCAGGCCGCGTAGACGTAGGGCGGCCAGCCGCTCGTGCCGGCGGGCCGACTGGCGATCTCGCTCAGCCTGTTCGAGGGCTTCCCGGCTGGCTCTCACCAGCGCCGGCAGCGCCTCGTCACAGCCCAGCTCGGCGGCATCGGGGCTGGCCAGCCACCCCTCCGCTTCGGTAAGCTCTATCTCGTCCAGCCGGCCGCCCACGCCACGGCCCAGGCGCAGCCACTCGGCCGCCTTGGCCGCCAGCCGGCGGCGAGTTTGCTCTGCGGCGCGCCGCGCGGCCAGCCAGCGCTGCAAGCGCGGCCAGCCGGCGATGAGTGCCTCGTGAGCCAGGTCCACCGTCCGGCCGGCGCCTGCCTCGCTGCCGAGGGTGAGCAGACGGTTGTCGGCCAGGTGTTGCAGAACCTTGTCGAATTCAGCAGAGTCGTCGCCCGGCGAGCGCAGCGCCGCCACGGGCTGCTGGCGGCGAGTATCGGCCCGCCCTTCACCGAACTGCACCAGGCGCAGCAGGATGCGCCAGGCGATGCGCTGCCCTTCGGGCGAGAGCTCCGCCAGAGTAGCATCGGCCTTGGCCGCCATGGCCACGGCCAGGCCGCTGCGCCCATCGCCGCCGAGTCGTTGGTAGGCGCTGAGGGTGAGCAGCCGCCGCGCCCTCTTCTCCCAGAGCAAGACCAACGTCTCCTGCAGCAGAGGCAGCACGCCCGGCTCATCCGTCGCGTCGGCCAGCAGGCGCTCCACCAGGCTCGCTTCCAGGTGCACGCCGAGGGCCAACGCCGGCCTGCTGATCGCGTCCCGCAGGGCCGCGCCACGCAGCGGCGCGATCTCCACTCGCTGCCCCGGGTCCACGGGCCAGAGGACACAACTCATCAGGTCGGGGAAAAAGTCGGCGCGTAAGATCAACAACAGCTTGCAACTGTGGCTCTCGCGCAAAGCCACCAGCGCGGCGAGAAAGGCAGCCTGGTCTGCCCTGGAAGCCAACACGAACAGATCTTCGAGTTGATCGACGACGAGGAGCAGGCGAGGAGAGGGCCGGGCGGCGGGCAGGGGTTGGAACGTGGTCAGATCAAGCCGGTCGCCGAGGGTCGTTTGCAGAGCAACGAGGGGTGCCGCGCCGGGGCGCATGGTCCTCACCAGCCACTCGCCCGGCTGTCGTTCATACAGGCTGGGGATCAGCCCGGCCGAGACGAGCGACGACTTGCCCGAGCCCGAAGGGCCGATGACAAGGAGGAAATCGTGGTGCCGCAGGCGGCGCCGCAACTCTTCGATCTCGCCCTCGCGTCCAAAAAAGTAGTGGGCGTTCTCCTCGGAGAAGGGCACCATGCCGGGATACGGGCAGGGAATGCGCTCTAGTGTGGGTTCCGGTTGGTCCAGCAGGGCGCGCAGGCGGGCGACCTCACTCTCCCAATCGGCCTCGTCAGTGCAGTCCAGGCGAACGCGGAACTCGAGGTGCAGCGGCAGCTCGCATGGTTCGATCAGCAGGGGGACCAACCGTTCACGCTGTTCGGCAACGCTGGCATAGGATGCCAGTTGCTCGCCGAAGATTGCCCATTCGTCCGCAAGAAAGGCCGGGCTCAGCACCAGCACGGTGCAGCGGCTGCTGGCCACGGCGCGCTCGAATTCGGTCACGATAGATGCGCCAGGGTGAAAGTCGCGGTCGGTGATCAGACGGTCGGCTGGCAAGCCCAGGGCAGGCAGAAGATAACCCTCCACCCAGGCGTGGTCCGCCTCGGCATAGGCGACAAAGAGGTCAAACTGGGGCTGAGATTCCGCCGCCACACCTCCTCCTTGCCCTACCGCTGTTGCGCGTTCTAGCTACCTGACACTCGTATGTGCCAACAGTGTTTTCCCACCGGGCCAGACGCGAGGCTCCCACCCTGATGCCTGTCTGGAAGTGGGGGTGGAAGGTGAGCTTATTATGCATCAAAACTGCGATTTTGTCCAGCCCTTTGTCGTGACCGTCACGAGCTTGGGACACGGTCTTGGGTCACCTCCAGACGAGGCGATTTATGACGATGGGCAGGCCTTGGGCGATGGCAACTGGCAGATGTTCCTGCTCGTGTGCCACGACCATCCCGGGCTGGACCGGCGCTACAACACTCAGTGAATCATCGGAAACCATCCCCCACGATAACTTCTCCGAGTCTCCAGCGTGGTTCTTCGGTGCTACCGGGCCAGGGAGGGAGACAAGATGATCACCATCTTTCGAGGATGCAAGCTCTCGCTGCAAGGTACAGAGGATTTCATCTACGCCGAGGTGGCGGTCGCCCTGCGCGACCAGATCCACCACTTCAACACGGGCAAGAACTGCAACCCCTTTGCCGTGTTCATGAAGATCGCCCTGCACACCGACGAATACGGCTGGGCCTTTCCCAGCAGCAGCTCGATCAGCGCCGGCACCGGGGTCTCCACGGCCCATGCCCTCGCTGCTGCACGGACGCGTTTGCAGGATGTTCGCATACGGTTGCTGCGCATTGTACCCGACCGAGACCGAGAGCATCCGGCGCCGAGCGACCTCTACCTGGACAAGACGGCAGAGAACGGGTAGCGCGGGCGCCGATTGGGCAGGATGCCAGCTCATCAGGCAGGTGCAGGCGGCGACGATCGAGGAGATCGCTCCGCTGCTACCGCCTACCTTGAGCGCACGACCTGTAGCAGCGCCAAGATGGATGGCTAGACAGATAGCGACACTGCAAATCAGGCCGCTTGGCTGAGCGCCCGCAACAAATCAGAAGATGTTCCCATCCTTAGCCCGCATGAACAGGACCGGCGTGGCAAATTCGCGGTTATCTGCTCCTACTTTGACGTATATAGCATTGCGCGCCCATTGCACGGCCCAGTCCACCGGCTTGCGGGCGGCCACCGCTTTGTAAAAGCTCTCCAAAAAGATCTCCGCTGTGGAGACGCGCACGGGGTAGCGCATGGCGACGACGGCCGGCGTCCCCCGCTGGACAAGGCGGGGGGCGATGCCGAGGAAGCTTTTGGGAGAATCGCTCTTCGCGCTCTCGCACGTCGCCAGGCAGACCAGACCCAGGCGGTCCTGCACGCCGGCAAAGATAGCGGCAAATCGCTCGTCGTTCACCTCCTCTGTCCCGCCGCTATCGTTCACCAGGGCCAGGTAGCCTGTGCCATTCCGGTAGACGCCGTGGCCGACGAACTGCACGATGTCGGGCTGGCGTTCCAAGAGAGCATCCCTTATCTTTTCAAGAGTTGCTTGCCTGACGGTCTGGAGAGTAAGTCGTCCCTCCTTAAGCGGTTTGGACAGAGCCTCGCGGACGATTTGGTCCCACCGCTCTACGTCCAGTTGGGGCTGATCATTCGGATTGGAGATAATGGTCAGCATATGCAGCGGGCCTTCGCGTTGCCGGACATAGCCCGACGGCAGGGGCAGGTCGAGATAGTAGGAGAGAACGATGTCGAGGTTGGTGGCCAGGAAATACCCCCTCTCCTCACGGTACAGGAACTCCCAGGGCAACTGGGCCAGGGCGTCGGGTTCGATGGTGAGTCGGATGCGGACTTTAGAGTTCTTGCTCCTGGCAACAGCTTCAGTCTGATTGAAGTGTTTGTCTATGTCGGCAGGGAAGATGATTTGATAGAGTAGTTTGCCAAACTTCTTCAGCAGATCCGCATTTGTGTGATCTAGCTCGATCAGATCAACTGTAAGCTTCACCTCCTCTGGGATATCCAAGGAGATTGTGGCCGATCGTTGGCCCTCATCGGAATCGGCCCGGGCGTGGCCGTCGGGGCCGATGTGGAGGGCAAAGTCGGTGTATTGCTCCACGGCGGGGGGCTTTCGGCTATTACTTGAATGACTACTCTGCCGATAATAATCCGCAAGGCGTGGGGCAAAACGGGCATACTGGTTTGGGTTTTTCTCTTTGACTTTGGCCAACAGTTCGACCCACAGCAATTTAGTCTTGCAGAATTCGAGCACCTCCTGCACCATGTCTTCAAGGTTGTATTTCGGACCAAATTTGGAGGTGAGAGGGCGGAATGAAGGATCGTCCTCACAAAAAGTCAACAGATCTGACGGAGTAAAGGCTTTGATCAGCAACTCACGAATAACACTAATGGGAGGGTTGTCAGGATCAATCGGGGGAACAGGGGTTTCTTCTCTCATCTCTAACCTCGTATTGGGATCAAAGTATGGCGCATAGAACATCGCAAATGGATTTCCTTGCTCACGGAGAAGAGTAGATTTTGTCTCGGTCAAAATGCGCCCCAAGGATTCGCCATTCTGCATGAGGTTCCTGTAGAAATGGGCAGCAAAACAGGCAGCCAGTTGCGAGGGGATAGGAAACTCGCTGGCAATAACGCCGATAGCCC
>DAOTYX010000160.1:0-4560 GCA_034434635.1 Anaerolineae bacterium
CGGATTTCCTCGAGCGCCCCCACCATGCGCACCTGCATCTCCCAGGCGCTTTCCCCGCCCGGGGGACGCGAGCCCGTGGGGTAGATCCACAACGCCCGCCACGCCGACCGGCGGCGAAGCCGTTCCATCTGCTCGCCCGTCCACCTACCCGCGTCCGCCTCGGTCAGTTCGGGGCAGATCGTGACCGACAGCCCCTGTCGTGCCGCCAGCGGTTCCGCTGTCTCCAGCGCGCGCTCCAGCGGGCTGGAACAGACCGCCGCCAGGCTCACCGTCGCCAGCCGCTCAGCCAGCGCCAGCGCCTGCTGCCGTCCCTCAGCGTTGAGGTGCAGGCCAGGCTTGCGCCCTGGCAACCAGCCATCCCGCAGCGCGTCGTTCGCCGCGTGACGGATGAGTAGAAGCGCAGTGACCTCCTCCATCACACGTTTGCCACCGGCACCGTAAAGGTGAACGTGCTGCCCTTACCGGGTTCGCTCTCCACCCAGATCTGCCCACCCTGCATTTCGACCAGGTTCTTGGTGATGACCAGACCCAGGCCTGTCCCCGGTTCGCTGCGCACGACGGCGTCCTGAGCACGGAAAAACTTGGTGAACAGCCGTTGCTGGTCCTCTTCGGAGATGCCGATGCCGGTATCCGTGACCGAGCAGCGCAGGAAGGGGCTTCGCGGGCCATCTGCTCGCTCCACGCGCAGCCGGATCTCGCCCCCCTGTGGGGTGTACTTATAGGCGTTGCTCAGCAGATTGACCAGCACCTGGACCAGCCGATAGCGGTCGGCGGCGACGAGAGGCAGGTCATCGGCAACCTCCACGTGCAACGCCTGCGACTTCGCGGCAACCTGCTCCTGCACGCCCCGCACCGCTTCCACGACCGCCTCTTGAACCGAGACAGGGTGGATGTCCAGCCGGAGCCGACCGGACTCGATGCGGGAAATGTCCAGCAGGTCCTGCACCAGCCGGTCCATCCGCGTGATGTTCGAGCGGATCACCTCCATAAAGGAGCGCTGCAGGTCGTTCAGTTCACCCGCCGTGCCCTTGAACAGCAGGTCCGAATACCCCTTGATGGCGGTCATCGGCTGCTTCAATTCGTGGGAGACGAAGGAGACGAACTCGGTCTTGGCGTTGTTCGCCGCCTGCACCGCCTCGAAGAGGCGGGCGTTTTCGATAGCAATGGCCGCGTGGTCGGACAGACGGACCAGGAAATCGAGCGCCTGCTGGTTGAGGAGCCCGCCGCGCGAGGACTCGACGACGATGACGCCGACGATCTGCTCCTCGCGACGGATCGGCACCGTTGCCTGGCTCACCATGCCTGGGACTATCGGCACGTAGTCGGGGTCGCTCTGCACATCCTCCACCAGGAGCGGTTCGCCCAGCCGCAGCGCCCGCCCGACGACACCGCGGTCCATAGGCCACAATACCTCCGAGTAGGTGGAGATCAACTCCTCGGGGTACCCCCGGTGGGCCAGGAAGCGCAGTCCCTGCTGGCCCTCCTCGCTTTCGAAGAGCGCCGCGATCAGGCCGATGTCAGCCCCAGTCACCCGCAGCGCCCAATCCAGGGTCGTCTCCATCACCTGGCGATAGTCCAGCGTGGCGTTCAGTTGTCGGTCAATGCGCTGCATCATAGAGAGTTCGTCCACGCGGGCTGCCAGGGCCTGGTCCGTCGTTGTGAACAGGCGGGCGTTCTCGATAGAGACCGCTGCCTGTGCCGCGAAGGCGGTCAGCAGGTTCTGGTCGTCCAGGTTGAACGGGCGGCCATCCTGACGGTTCAGCAGTTCGATCACGCCGATCACCTGGTTACGAGCGATCAGGGGAACGCAGAGGATCGAACGCGTGACGAACTCGGTCTTCTTGTCCACGCCGGAGAACCAGCGCCCATCCTGCGTCACGTCGTTGACGATGAGGGGAGTGGCCTCAGCGGCGACCCGGCCGACGATGCCGGTACCCATCGGCAGGCGCACCCCTGCCAGCCCCTCCGTGGCCGGCCCCAACACCACCTCGAAGAAGAGGTCCTCCTTCTCCGGGTCCACCAGCAACAGCGAGCCGGCCTCCGCGCTGGTGATCTCCATCGCCTTCTCCAGGACGAGTCTGGGCACACGGTTCAGGTCGAGGCTGGAAGTGATCACGCTGCTGACCTCGTTCAGGGCTTCCAACTGCCGTGCCCGTTTCTCCGTCTCCTGGTACAGGCGGGTCTTATCCAGGATCGTCGCGGCCTGATCGGCGATAGCGCGCAGAATCTGTACCTGTTCCTCGCTGAACGTGACCAGCGGGTCGAAACTGGAGACGGTTACCACCCCCAGCACCTCATCCCGGGCGATGAGCGGCACTCCCATCCAGGCTTTGCCCGGCCGGCCGCCGGCCTTCACGCCGCGCCGCTCACACTCGGCCAGATAATCGTCGGTGACCAACGGCCAGCGGGTGCGTACCACCACACCCGACAACCCCTCCGACTCCGGCCACTCGAGATCAGGGTACCTGCGCTCGCCGTTCTCGACGTAGAAGGCGAAACGCAGCACCTGCCGCTCCGGGTCGCGCAGGGCAATGTAGAAGTTGCTCACGTCCAGGATGCGGCCGGTCTGGGTGTAGATCAACTCCAACAGATCGTCCAACTCCAGCGAGGAGCCGAGGGCCTGAGCAATGCGGAGGACCGACTCCAGTTCCCTCGTCCGCCATTCCAGGTCGGAGACCAGACGGACGTGCTCGAAAGCAGCGGCGGTCTGCACGGCCAGGCCCTCCAGGAACTGCAGGTCATTGGCGTGGAAACGCCTTCCCAGAGGGGGGGAACCCACCGCCAACCATCCCTGTCCGGCAACCGGCACGAAGAGGACCCCTCCCGAGGCAGCGATGCGTTCCTCCTCCTCAGCCAGGTCCGCAGGCAGAGGGCTGCCAGGAGCGGCATAGAGCGCCTGGCGGGTCTCAATCATTCGTCGCGCCAGCGGGCCATCCGGCCTGAAACGCACAGTGAGCGGTTCGCCCAGCACCGTGTGGGGCACAAATTGACCTGTGGATTCGTCCAGCAGGTAGAGCGCGGCCATCTGCGGGGAGATTGTGCTGCTCAGGGCACGGCCCAGCGCCGCCAGCACCCCCCCGCGCGTGGTGATGGCGGTGGCTGCACGGCCGAAAGCCGACAAAGCCTGCTCACGCGAGACCTGCGCCTGACCCAACAGGCGGTTCAGGAGAGACTGCAGAAGGGACTGCGCCGGCGGCAGCGCCACCACCACCCCGAAGGCAAACAAGAGCAGAGCGACCAACCGACCGATGCCCACCAGCGCCAGACGGTCCACCAGCAGCGAGAAGAGGGCGTACCCCGTCACCAGCAAGAGCACCAGCAATCCATAGACGGCGCTCTGTCGGAGCACCCATCCTATGTCCAGTGTCCGCTGTTGGAGGATCGCGTAGGCGATGGAGAGCGGGAAGAGCACCATCCACGGCATGACCAGGAGCGGCGAGAAGGGCAACCCCACCTGTCGCGAGGCCAGGGTCCAGAGCACGTAGGGGCCGAAGGCCAGGATCGCGCCCAAGAGCACCGTGCGCGCCTGAGCGCGGGTGACGGGGGAGCCCGCCAGGCCGCGGTGGTACAGCAACAGCAGGCTGAAGAGCAACACCCCCAATCCACCCCACGCCCGCCCCAAAAACCACGGGCCGAAATAGCCGAGGGGGTGAGTCAGGTCTGCCGTGGTGACCACGCCGAGAGCCGCCAATGCCAGGCCGGGCAGATAGACCAGCCAGGCCAGCCAGGGAAAGCGCGCCAGCAGTCGCAATCGCTCAGGGAAGATCAGCGCCAGGTGCATCAGCGTGCTGCCGGCCAGCGGCAAGGCCGCCACCCACACCCACCACAGGCGGTGAGTGGTGTACAGATCGAAGAAGAGCCCCAGCACAAGGGCGACAAAGGCGCAGAGAAGGGCGAAGACCACCCCCACCCCACCCTTGCGCCGGGTCAACACCACCCAGAAGCCGATAGCCAGGTAGAGCACACCCACCAGGTAGGGCAGCAAGAAGAAGTTGAGAAGCACTTCACCCGGTGCAGCCATCAGGCGCACCGCCACCGTGAGTTCGCCCCCCCCGTATGGGTCACGCGCGGTCAGGCGGACCACATCCCCCACCTGGTGGTCAACCATCGCCGCGAAAAGAGAGGTTGGTCGGGAGAGCGGCTGGCCGTCGAGGGCAACGATCTGGTCGGGGAAACGGAGGCCGGCAGCGTACCCGGTCCACGCGGGATTCCCTGAGTCGTTGACGATATAGGAGGGTTCAGCCAACAGGCCAGGGAACGGAAGACGAGCGACCTGCAAGGCAGAGTAGGCCGCGATCAACAACGGCCCAATGACCAGGACCAGGAACAGGATAGCGACCAGACGGCCAATATCCGACCGCCCACGACGAGGCGTTGCTTCTGGCAATGGCTCCTCCCCCAACAGGACAGTTTCGGGGTCGTGCCCAGGCTTACGATTATTGTACACAAGTTGACAGAAAAGTCCAACCGGTGCTACAATACGCTCTCGTCCCGTAGCCAGCGCATCCCTATGCGCTGGCGCATCCCATGCGCTGGCAGGCGGCATCGGGATGCCGCCCT
>DAOTYX010000161.1:0-7756 GCA_034434635.1 Anaerolineae bacterium
CAACCCCGGCGGGATGATCTGCGAGGACTGTCACACAGCCGACGAGATGCACGGCACGGGCACGCAGGGTGACTTTACCCACCGCTATGACGGCCCGGCCATGCCCTCCTGCACCCAGGAAGGCTGCCATGAGGATGTGGCCCCTGGGGATGGGATCGCGCAACACGACGAAATCCACCTGCGACGGCTGCAGTGCCAGGTCTGCCACTCGGCGGAGTACAAGAATTGCTACAACTGCCACGTCCAGCTCTCCGAGGAAGGCACGCCCTTCTTCCGCACCGATCCTTCGCAGATGATGGTCATGATCGGGCGCAATCCGATCCAGAACGCAGCGCGGCCGTGGGAGTTTGTCGTGTTGCGGCATGTCCCCGTGGCCCGCGACTCGTTCGCCTTCTACGGGGAAGACCTGCTGCCCAACTTCGATGCCCGGCCCACGTGGACCTATGCCACGCCCCATAACATCCAGCGGGTGACGCCGCAAAACCGCTCCTGCGACGCATGCCACGGCAATGCGGCGATCTTCCTCACCGAGGAGAACGTGGCCGCCGACGAGCGAGAAGCCAACCGGGACGTCATTGTCTACGAGGTTCCATAAGTCATCTGCGTCCGCTCCAACTTCCATACGGCCTTCCGCCTTGTCCATTTGCGCGGGCGACCCTGCGGGGTCGCCCGTCGCATCCCCATATTCGCCTGTCTTTGTCCCCGCCGACCCGATGACGGCGTCTGGCCTAGGCCCCCTGCTCCACCTGCTCAATCTGCTTAGAAGTTACGCAGTTGATTTTTTCGCCACGAATTGCACGAATTTCACGGATGGAGAGAAACGAAAATGCGTGTCCATTCGTGAAATTCGTGGCGAATTTCAAAGGTTTATCTGCCAGCTGCGCAAGTCCTACTGCTGATACTCTCTTGTCATCTTTATCCTTCTACTGTATACTCAATGGCGACCCATCAGGTGCCTTATGCTAGAAGCCTTCTTTCGTCCATCCTCCGTCGCCGTCATCGGCGCGTCACGCGATCCCGAGAAACTGGGGTACGCGGTCCTGTCCAACCTGAAGGACGCGGGTTTCCCAGGTCAACTCTACCCCATCAATCCGCAGGCGGATGAGATCCTCGGCCTGCGCGCCTACGCCAGCGTGTTAGATGTCCCCGGCCCGGTGGACCTGGCGGTGCTGGTGATCCCCTACCCGCGGGTGCCGCCCGCGCTGGAGGAGTGCGGAAAGAAGGGGGTTCCAGCGGCGGTGGTCATCAGCGCGGGCTTTCGTGAGGCCGGGCGGGAAGGTTTGGAGCGGGAGCGCGAACTGATCGAGATCGCTCGTCGCTACCACATCCGCCTGGTCGGCCCTAACTGTCTGGGGGTGATTGACACCCAAACCCCTCTCAATGCCACCTTTGCCGCCGGCATGCCTCCCTCTGGCCCCATCGCCTTCATGTCCCAGTCCGGCGCGCTGGGCACCGCCGTGCTCGACATGGCAATGGCAGGACGGATCGGCTTCTCCCGCTTCGTCAGCCTGGGCAACAAGGCGGATGTGAACGAAGTGGACCTGCTGGAGGCCTGGGCGGACGATCCCGATTCGCGGGTGATCCTGGCCTACATCGAAGGGGTGTCCGACGGGCAGCGCTTCATGGAGACCGCCCGTCAGGTGACGCGCAAGAAGCCGGTCGTGGCAGTGAAATCTGGGGTGACCCGCTCCGGGTCGCGTGCGGTCTCGTCTCACACCGGTAGCCTGGCCGGTTCCGAGGCCGCCTATCGCGCCGCCTTCGCTCAGGCCGGCGTGGTCCGTGCCGAGTCCATGGAGTACCTCTTCGACGCGGCGCTGGCCTTCGCCTATCAGCCGCTGCCAGCGGGCGACCGGGTGGCCATCGTCACCAACGCTGGCGGCCCCGGCATCCTGGCCACCGATGCGCTGGAGCGGGCCGGACTGCAGATGGCGCGTCTGAAGCCGGAGACCATCGAAGCATTGATGGCCGACCTGCCCGGCGCGGCCTCGGCGGCCAACCCGGTGGACGTGCTGGGAGACGCCCTGGCCGACCGCTACGAGCATGCGCTGCGGCTGGTGCTGGAGGACCCGTCGGTGGACGCGGTGATCGTCATCGTCACCCCGCAGGCGATGACGCAGATCGAGCAGACGGCCGAGGCGGTGGGGCAGGTAGCGCAGGGGGTGGACAAGCCGATCTTTGGCTGTTTCATGGGCGAGGCACGCATCGAAGCCGGGGTGAAGGTGCTGCGACGATACGGCGTGCCGAACTATCCCTTCCCGGAGCGGGCGGCGGCGGCGTTGGCGGGGATGGTGGGCTATTCTCGCGAGCGGGAGCGTAGGATCTATCCGCCGACACAGTTCGCGGTGGACGCTGCGGCCGTCCGGCGCACGTTCGACCAGGCGCGGAGTGAGGGACGGGTGAGCCTGGGGGATGCTGAGGCGCGGGCGATCCTGGAGGCGTACGGGTTCCCCGTGCCCCCCTCCCGCCTGGCTTCTACCGCTGACGAGGCGGTTGCTGCCGCCGAGGAGATGGGCTACCCGGTGGTGCTCAAGGTCGCCTCGCCGGACATCCTGCACAAGACCGATGTGGGCGGGGTGAAACTGAACCTGCGCTCGCCCAACGACGTGCGCGACGCGTTCGACCTCATCGTCTACCGGGCCACCCGCTACCTGCCCGAAGCGCGTATCTGGGGCTGTCTGGTGCAGAAGATGGTCCCAGCAGGCCGTGAGGTGCTCACCGGCATGAGCCGCGACCCGCAGTTCGGCCCGTTGGTCGCCTTCGGGTTGGGCGGCATCTACGTCGAGGCGCTCAAGGACGTCGTCTTCCGCGTCGCGCCGTTCAGCCGCCACGAGGCGGAGGAGATGATCCGCGAGATCCGCGCCTATCCGTTGCTGGAGGGCGTGCGCGGCGAGCCGCCCGCCGATCACGAGGCGATGGCGGACGCGCTCTGTCGGGTTAGCCAGTTAGTCACCGACTTCCCCGAGATCGTCGAACTGGATATCAACCCACTGATGGTCTTTGAGGAAGGGCGTGGGGCGGTGGCCCTGGACATGCGGCTGGTCCTGACCACTGGCGCGGGGAATGAGCATTAGCGTAGTGCCCAACGATCTGCCACCCGGCGACCGGGCGGTTTCAACCGCCAGCCTGAGCCGCTACAGAGGAGCAATAGCATGAAGGCCCTGTATGTCACGTCTGTGCAAACCTTCTCCGGCAAGACAGCGATCTGCGCCGCGCTGGGACGGCGCTTGCAGAGGGATGGCTACCGTGTCGGCTACTTCAAGCCTCTCTCCACGCAGCCGTGGGAACCGATCCCCGGCCACGTGGCCGATGCAGACGCCGATTTCGTCCGGCAGGTGTTGGGGTTGACCGAGCCGCCGGAGGCGTTGGTGGGCCTGGTGCTCACCCCCGTGCTGCTTCAGGAGGCGCTGTGCGGTTGCTCCGCCCGCGACCTGATGAGGGACATCCGCGTCGCCTATGAGCAAGTCGCCCTGGGGAAAGAGGTGGTGCTTCTCGAGGGTGGGGCCTCCCTGCGCGAGGGGGTGGGCATCGGCCTGGGGCCGCTGGACGTGGCCGAGGCGCTGGATGTGCCGGTGCTGGCGGTGGTCCGTTTCTACAATGAAATGGGGTTGGTGGATGACTGTATGGTGGCGCAGTTGCGCCTGAAGCAGCGGCTCTTGGGCGTGTTGATCAACGCCGTGCCTGACTCTGCCCGTGGCTATATCCAGGACGTGGCCCGTCCGTGCCTGGAGAGGCGCGGCGTCCCGGTGATGGGAGTCCTGCCGTGCCGGGAGGACCTGCAGGCGATCAGTGTGGGGGAACTGGCGCAGCTCCTGAAGGCGGAGTTCCTCACCCTGCCTGACCGGGCGGATGTGCTGGTGCAACAACTGGTGGTGGGGGCGATGAGCGTGGAGCAGGCGCTGCCGCGGCTGCGGCGCATCGCCGGCAGCAAAGCGGTCATCACCGGCGGCGACCGCGCTGACATCCAGCTGGCTGCTCTGGAGACCGCTACCGCCTGCCTGGTCCTTACCGGTCACTTGCGGCCGCAGCCCGAGGTGCTCCGCCGCGCCGAGGAGTTGGGCGTGCCGGTGCTGCTGGCGCGTCAGAATACGATGGAGGTCGTGGAGGCCGTGGAGCGCGTCTTCGGCAAGACCCGCCTGGGCCAGCGGCAGAAACTGGAACGCTTCGAGGCGCTGATGGCCGAGCACTGCGATTTCGACCGGTTGTATCGGGAGATGGGGTTGGGGAGGTAGAAGACGCGGGGACACGAAGAAGCGGAGATACGGATTTTCCGACAAAGGGGGTAAGCAGGATGCGACAGAGGATGGATACTACTATTGAAGATGTCGTCGCGCGCGAGATTCTGGACTCGCGCGGCAATCCGACCATCGAGGTCGAGGTGACGCTGGCGGACGGGACGTGGGCGCGGGCGGCGATCCCATCGGGCGCCTCCACCGGCGTCCACGAGGCATTGGAACTGCGCGATGGCAAGCCCGACCGCTACGGTGGCAAGGGGGTGCAACAGGCGGTGGAGAATGTCAATACCGTCATCGCCGAAATGCTCACCGGCCTTGATGCCACCGACCAGCGGGGCATTGATTCCCTGCTGATCGAGATGGACGGTACGCCCAATAAGGAGCGGCTGGGGGCCAACGCGATCCTCGGCGCCTCCCTGGCCGTGGCCCGCGCCGCCGCCAGTGCCTTGGGTCTCCCGCTCTACCGCTACATCGGCGGGGTCCACGCTCGCGTGCTGCCCGTGCCGATGATGAACATCCTCAACGGCGGCAAGCACGCCGTGGATGGCCCTGACCTGCAGGAGTTCATGATTGTGCCGATCGGTGCGCCGAACTTCGCGGAGGGGTTGCGGTGGGGCAGCGAGGTCTACCACGCCCTCAGCAAGGTGCTGAAGGCGCGGGGCTATCCCACTACTGTCGGCGACGAGGGGGGCTTTGCCCCCAGCCTGAAGGCCAACGTCGAGGCCGTGGAGCTCATCCTGGAGGCCATCGGCAAGGCTGGTTACACCCCTGGCCAGGATCTCTGCGTCGCTCTCGATCCCGCCGCCAGCGAGTTCTACGAGGACGGTCGGTATGTGCTGAAGAAAGAAGGGCGCACCCTGACCGGCGCGGAGATGGTGGACTTCTACGCCGGATGGGTGGACCAGTACCCCATCTTCAGCCTCGAGGACGGACTGGCACAGGATGACTGGGAATCGTGGCAGTTGATGACCGCGCGGCTCGGCGAGCGCATCCAGATCGTGGGGGATGACCTGCTGGTGACCAACGTCGGGCGGGTGGGGCGGGCCATTCGGGAGCGCTCCTGTAACGCGCTGCTGTGCAAGGTCAACCAGATCGGCACCCTCACCGAGGCCATCGCGGCGGTAGAGATGGCCCAGCGGGCCGGCTGGGGCGTGGTCGTCTCCCACCGCTCAGGCGAGACAGAGGATGCCTTCATCGCCGACCTGGCGGTGGCGCTGAACACCGGCCAGATCAAGACCGGCGCCCCCTGTCGCGCCGAGCGGGTGGCCAAATACAACCAGTTGCTGCGCATCGAGGAGGAACTGGGGGAGCGGGCAGAATACGCTGGCTTGAAGGCTTTCGCCCACGTTCCCCGCTGGGCCTGAGGGTGAAGGACAGTACATAGGGCGGGTTGGCGGCCTGTTCCGTTATTGTTGAGGAAACGATGCCGCGCACCAAGATCGTCTGCACTATCGGCCCGGCCTCGGCTGACGAGCCGGTGCTGCGCGAACTGATCCGCGCCGGGATGTCTGTCGCCCGCATCAACTTCTCGCACGGCGATCAGGCGACCCATGCCCGGGCGATCGCTGCCGTCCGTCGCATCGCGGATAAGGAGAGGCGACGGGTTGCTGTGCTGGCCGACCTGCAAGGGCCGAAGCTGCGCGTCGGTGACCTGCCCGCGGACGGGGTGGTGCTGACGGAAGGGGAGGAGGTGGTGTTGACTTCCTCCCCGTTCACCCCTGGACGCCTTCCGGTCCCTCACCCCGAGGTCCTGCGCGACCTGCGGGCGGGCCAGGAGGTGCTGCTGGACGACGGTCAGCTCCGTCTGGTGGTTGAGGGGGAAGGGGAAGAGGTCCGCTGCCGCGTGGTGATCGGCGGGGTATTGCTCTCGCACAAAGGGCTGAACCTTCCTGGCGCCGCCCTGCGCATCTCCGCGCTAACGCCGAAGGATCAGGAGGATGTCCGTTTCGCTGTCGAGCAGGGCGTGGACTTTCTGGCGCTCTCCTTTGTGCGCTCGGCGGAGGATGTGCTCGAACTGCGGAGACTGCTGGCCATGCAGGGAAGCGACCTGCCGATCATCGCCAAGATCGAGAAGCCGGAGGCGCTGGAGGCTTTCGGGGCCATCCTGGAAGCCGCTGACGGGATCATGGTCGCCCGCGGCGATCTGGGAGTGGAGACGCCAGCCGAAGAGGTACCCTTCCACCAGAAGCGGCTGATCGCCGCCTGTAACCGTGTGGGCAAGCCGGTGGTCACCGCCACGCAGATGTTGCAGACGATGATCCAGCAACCCACGCCCACCCGCGCCGAGGCCTCTGACGTGGCTAACGCTATCCTCGACGGAACCGACGCGGTGATGCTCTCCGGCGAGACGGCGGTGGGGGCCTACCCGGTGGAGGCGGTGCGGACGATGGCGCGCATCTGTGCCAACGCTGAGGCCCATCTGCCGCCCGAGCGCCCGCTCCAGGAAGGGGAATGCACGCCCTCAGCGATGACTGTGACCGAGGCGATCAGCCTGGCCACAGTGCGTATCGCCGCCGAGATCGGGGCGCGGGCGATCCTCACTGCCACCATGTCTGGGACGACAGCGCGAATGGTCGCCCGGTATCGGCCGGCGGTACCCATCATCGCCGTGACCCCTCACCCGGCCACCCTCAAGCGGCTGGCGCTGGTCTGGGGCGTGACGCCCGTGCAGGTTGACCGTTTCGCCAACACCGACGAGATGGTCGTGGCCATGGTGCGGTCAGCCTGCCGCGAAGGGTTCGTCCAGCGGGGCGACCGGGTGGTGCTGACGGCGGGCATCCCCTTCGGCGGCGAAGGGCAGACCAACATGCTCAAAGTGCACGTTGTCGGGGAGGATGGGGAGGTCTAGGGGGTTACCCTCTCCTGGGGCTGCTGCACCGGTTCGACCACCTGCGGCGTGACGGCCATGCCGCAGTACGGGCAGACGGACCAGTGCAGGTGGAGCGGTTGACGACAGGAGGGACATGGCTGCTTCAATCGGGTGTGGCAGGTGGGACACAGGATGTAATCCGACTTCACCCGCTGCCCGCACCCGGGGCAGATCTCCGGCTCTTCGATGGCCTGTAGCAGGGCTTCCTGTTCCAGAGAATGCTCGTAGGCTTCGGCCAGCGTTTCCCGCGGCCGGAGCATAATGTAGACGATCAGCCCGAACAGCGGCAGGATCGCCACCAGGATCACCACGACAACCAGGGCCAGCCAGTCCCGTGACCGGGCGCGCATGTCGCGAAAGGCCCACACGATGGCCCCGCCGTGCAGGGCGGTGAAGATGACGCCGCCGGCCAGGGCCAGCCAGAACACCACCTGGCGCAGAGTGTCCAGGATGCCTTCCATGTGCTCGTCGCTCCTCGTTTTCGGGATGGTGCGCATTATACCACAGAGTGGAGGAGCGCGGAAGAAGGGCCGCAGGGTGTGGCGGGGCCGTTTTGCCACCATCGCTGGTGATGGTATACTAAAAGCCTATCCGAATAACCCTGTAGCCGATGCACATCGCTATGCATCGGCGGGCGGCATGGGGATGCCGCCCA
>DAOTYX010000162.1:0-10798 GCA_034434635.1 Anaerolineae bacterium
TGCCAGCGAGCCACACGGAACTGCCAACCCTGGGTCGTCAGTCCCTCCTCCTGCTCCAGCCGGGGGGCCTCGATGTTGTTGGTGATGAGGTAGCGGCCCTGCGGCATGATCAGCAAGGCGGCCTCGCCCGTCGTGGTGGCCGTGTTCACGTAGGAGGCCGCGCCGCAAGTGGCCCAGGCGAAACTGCTGACGCGACGCAGCAGCAGGGCGTCGAGGTCATGACGGGCCAGCAACGCCCGGATGCGTTCCTGCTTGACCTCGAACTCGCTCATTCGACCTCCCCGTGGACGTAGACATCCCAGCCCAGATAGCGGTCGAGCGCCTCCGCCACCGCCGCAGCGGTCTGGGAGAGGTTGATGGCCACGTGGTGCTCGAAGCCGTTCTCGCAGATGTGGCGCAGCAGGCCCTGGAAGTCGGGGATGCGCACCACGCCGTACCCGCCGAAGGTGCTCAGCGGGTCATCCGTCAGCCGCCCCTCACCCACGTAAGCGCGGATGGTGCCAAAGCAGTCGTCGGTGGAGACGCGACAGTAGGTGAACGGGCCACTCTTGAGCCGCCCCACCACCGTGCCGTAGGTGTTCTCCTTCCCCACCGTCCCGGCGATGATCGCCTGATAGTCCATCTTTGGCTCGTCGAAAAAGGCCGCGGGCAGGTTGCTGCAGTGGAAGATCACCCCCCTGTCCGGATCGTCGCCGTAGTTGTTGTTCCAGTCCACCAACGCGCTGGGGCGACCGGAGGCCAGTTGCATGGCGTACATGCCGATCGCGCCGGTGATGTCGGTCTCACAGGCGCTGGGGATGAGCATCTGGCTGAGCATGCTCATCACCGTGCAGGGCACCACGCCGAAGAACTCCTCCATCGAGGTCCAGCACTGCACCGCCGTGGCGACCAGAAGGTTCTCCTCAATCCAGCGCCGCATGACCACGGCAAAGCGGGCCATGCGGGAGAGGGCTTCGGCAGGGACGCCACGGGTGGGCACATAGGCGCGGATCTCCTCCAGGCTCTGGCGCACGTGCGGGTCGTCATCCTTGAGACGCATCGCCCGTCCAAAAGCCTCGGAGAGGTCCAACACTTCCACACTGATGCCTGCCTCTTCCAGCAGTTTCTCGCTGTAGCGGACGGTGATGAAGGCTGCGGGGCGGGCGCCCAGCGCGCCGAAGCGCGCGCCGCGCAGGCCACGTACCACGCGACAGATCGCCGCGAAGCGGCGCAGGTCTTGACGAAAGCCCTCCGCATCGGGTGAGACGGTGTGCTGCCGGGTGAGGGAGAAGGGGATGCCGTACTGGCGGAGGTTGTTGCAGACCGACATCTTGCCGCAGAAACTGTCGCGCCGGTCGGCTGCGGTCATCCGACCAGGCTCATCGGGGAAGGCGTGCACCAGGACGGGCACGTCCAGTCCTGCCCAGCGGAGCGTGTTGGCGACGGCGCGCTCGTCGCCGAAGTTGGGCAGGGTCACCAGGACGCCGTCAATCTCGTCGGCGTGGGCGCGGAACAGGGCGGCGCACTTCTCGGCATCCTCTGCCGTCTCCACCGAGCCGAACTTGGTCTGGTCGGGGTCGAGGATGATCGCTGCGATGCCTTCTTCCTCCAGCCGGTGCAGGATTTCCGCCCGGCCGCTCTCGCAGAGATGGTCGGGGAAGAAGCCCCGGTTACCGACGATGACGCCGAACGCGGTCGGCCTGGATCGAGTGTTCATTTTCGCCTCCTTCTTTCTCAACTTTGGACTGCGGCGACTCTGGACTGCGGCGACTGTGTCGCCGCTTTTGTTCGCCGCTTTCACAGCGCCGACGTGTCGGCGCAATCCAAAAGGCGCAGTCGCCACCTCGAAACCACCGGTACGGCCCCTGCCCCCCCAGAATCAGAACTCGTCGAAGACGTTGACCCTGTCCGTTTTGAATCTACTGACCGTTTCCGCAAAAGACTTGGGCGCGTTCTGCGCAAACCACGCCGCTGAGCACCAGGGATACCCTTCCGGATCAGCAACTACTCCGTGCTTGACAGGGTTGTTATGCACGTAATTCAGCCGCGCCAGGTACGAGCGCTGATAGGTAAGCAGCGTTTCCCAGTACTGGTACCAGACCTTGCGCTCTGGCGCACTGTCCTGTCGATTGAACTCCTTGGCCGTGGTCATGTGCAATTTGCCAATGAAACGGTGCAAGGTGGCTGGGTCCTCTGGAGAAACAGCGACAAAGTGGTAATGGTTGTGCAGAATCGCCCAGGCCTGTAGCCTCCATCCGAACTCGTCTGCAATCTCGAAGAGTTTCTGCTGGAAGTAATCCTTACGTCGCGGCGCCAACAGATACGGCTCTTTTCGGTAGGTGCCAGCAGTGACCATGTAGATCCCCGGCTCGAATAGCCAATGTAGAGGTGCGTGAGGCCATTGCAGTTGCATTGAGCATCTCCTTATTGACTTTGGGCTGCAGCGCCTTTGGACTGCAGCGACTGTGTCGCCGCTTTTGCTCGCCGCTTTCAAAGCGCCGACGCGTCGGCGCAATCCAAAAGGTGCAGCCGCCGCTTTCACAGCACCAACTTTGGACTGCGGCGACTGTGTCGCCGCTTTCACAGCGCCGACGCGTCGGCGCAATCCAAAGACGCAGTCGCCACTCTCACAGCGCCGACTTTGGACTGCGGCGACTGTGTCGCCGCTTCAAAGCGCCAACTTTGGACTGCGGCGACGAAGTCGCCGCTTTCAAAGCGCCGACGCGTCGGCGCAATCCAAAAGACGCAGTCGCCGCTTTCAAAGCGCCGACGTGTCGGCGCAATCCAAAAGGCGCAGCCGCCGCTTCCACAGCGCCAACCTTGCAGCGACTTTGGACTGCGGCGACCGTGTCGCCGCTTTTGTTCGCCGCTTTCACAGCGCCGACTCCGTCGGCGCAATCCAAACAAGCCTAACCCCCCAGCCGCCCATAAACAACGGTGAACTCCCGCAGACGGGCCGCGACGTCGGGGGTCAGGCTGCCAGGCAGGAGCCGCCAGCACCAGTTCGGCGGCCCCACACTGCCGGGAAGGTTCATCCGCGCCTCATGCCCCAGGCTCAACAGATCCTGCGCTGTGGTCATGGCCGTATGCGCCACCGACGACCAGGCCATCTGGATGAAATCCCAGGCGATGTCCGTCCCGTCCCGCCGGGTATAGCGACGGACGAAATCCCGCTCCTGCGCCGACGCCGTGACCTGGTACCAGCCGACAACAGTGTCATTATCATGCGTGCCGGTATAGACGATGGTATCACGGGTGTAGTTGTGGGGCAAGAACGGGTTGCCCGGGTCGCCATCGAAGGCAAACTGGAGTACCTTCATGCCAGGATAGCCGAACTCCCGCTGCAGCGCGTCCACCCCCGCACGGGACTCATCATCGAACTCGCCCAGGTCCTCGGCGATGATCGCCACCTCGCCCAGCGCAGCAGTGACCGCGTGGAACAGGTCGGCGCCGGGGCCGCGCAGCCAGCGGCCGTGGACGGCAGTGGTAGCCTCCCCGGGGACCTCCCAGTAGTTGTAGAAGCCGCGGAAGTGGTCAACGCGCACTACATCCGCCTGCGTGAAGGCCATGCGGAAACGGCGAATCCACCAGTCGTACCCGTCTCGCGCCAGGACATCCCAGCGATACAGGGGATGACCCCACAACTGACCGGTCTCACTGAAGTAGTCAGGCGGCACACCGGAGACGACCGTGGGACGGAGATTCTCGTCGAAGTGAAACATCTGCGGGTTGGCCCACACATCAGCGCTGTCGAGAGAGACGAAGATGGGGATGTCGCCGATGATGCGGATGCCACGTTCATTGGCATATCGCTTCAGGGCCAGCCACTGGTCGAAGAACTGCCACTGACGGTACTTGTGACTGAGAATCTGATCTGCCAGGGTCGTCCGGCTGCGCGCCAGCGCCCCAGGCTCCCGCATGACGATCTCCGTCTCCCATTCGTGCCAGGGGCGGAGGTCGTGGGTTTCTTTCAGAGCCATGAACAGAGCGAAGTCCTCCAGCCAGTGGGCATGCTCCGCGCAGAAGCGCTCGAAAGCGAGCCATTGCTCATCCGAGGCACGGGCGCGGAAATTGGCAAAGGCGCGCTCGAGAAGCGCCGTCTTGTAGAGAATGACCGGCCCAAAGTCGACATGATCCTCTGGGAAAGCGGGCACATCGGTCAGGTCATCGGGCGTGAGATGGCCGATCTGCACCAATCGCTCAGGGCAGATCAACAGCGGATTCCCGGCGAAGGCGGAGAGGGTCTGATAGGGGGAATCGGCGTAACCGGTTGGAGCCAGAGGCAGCACCTGCCAGTAGGACTGCCCGGCAGCAACCAGGAAGTCCACGAAGCGACGAGCCTCGTCACCCAGCACGCCCAGGCCAAAGGGGCCGGGCAGCGACGTGGGATGCAGCAGGATGCCGCTGCGACGTGGGAACTTCATCGTGACCTCCTCTGGACCACAGACGACAGACCACGGACCACAGGCTACAGAGCGGCAGGCTTCTCTCAGGCTGCTGTGCGGCGCCACAGGCGGGTGCGTCCCCTGAGGCGGCTGACGACCTGTCCACGCATCTCCAGCCACTCCAGGTGGCCGATAACCTCGGAGATCGCCAGGAAGCGGTTGGCCGGGTCCAGGCGCGGAAACAGGGCCAGACTGAGCCGATAGGCGGTGCGCTCCCGACCTCCCAGGGCCTCCAGGAGGCTGTGGGCACGCTCCTCGTGGAAGACCAGCCTCTGGGAGACCAGCCCGGCTACATCCTCGATTGGCGGCCCGTGGCCGGGAAGGGCCAGGTCAACCGGCAACTGCGCCACCCGCTGCAACTGCGCCACATAGTCCACCAGCCGCCGCGGCCGCGCCCCACCGGCCGTCGCTGGCGGCTCGACGATGGGGTTGGAGGAGATGTCGCGCAGCAGATGGTCGCTGGACAGGAGCAGCCGCCGCTGCGGCTGATAGAGGCAGATCACCCCGCCAGTGTGGCCCGGCGTGTGCAACACCTGCCATGCCTCACCTCCCAGAGACAGGGACATGCCATCCTCGAGCGGGCCGTTCGGCTCCACCGGCTGGGCATACTGCCCATAGCCTCGCCGCGTGCGATTGATCCGCGCCAGCACATGCAGCGGCATCCCGGACTCGCGCATCAGTCCGGCGTAGAAGAGCAGGCGGCGGTTGCGCTCAGCCCGGTAATCGGCCAGTTCGACGAAGTTGGCCGGATGGGTGAGCAATTCCGCTCCTGACGCAGCGACGCATTCCGCCGCCAGCCCGCAGTGGTCGCTATGAGCGTGGGTCAGGACGATCCGTCGCAGGTCAGAGAGGGAATAGCCGAGCGTGGCCAGCCCCGCCAGCAACGCCTCCCGCGCCGGTTCGAAACGCGGACCGGTGTCCACAAGCGTGAGAGGCTCTCCCTCCGCCAGGTAGAGGTTGACTGGGCCGACGGGAAACGGCGTGGGGACGATGATGCGGTGGAGGTATGGCGCGCCGTCACTCACTCGCCCCACCTCGCCCGCGGACCAGCAGCGTCCACGTGCCCTTCTGCACTACCTCATCTCGCTGGTTGAGCAGGGTAACGGCAAATGTGATGAACCCTCCCCCCAGCCGGGCCATCTCCCTCTTCTGGCTCACCTCGGCGCGCAGGCGGATGGTGTCGCCGATGCGGACCGGGGCGCGGAACTTCCAGTCTACACCGATCAGCGCTTCGGCCGTACCCTCGAGGAATCCGGTGCGCCAGGCCAGGCCGCTGGCCACCGAAAGGCCCAGGAGACCGTGAGCCACCCGCGTGCCGAAGATCGTCCCCTTGGCGTACTCCGCGTCCGTGTGCAGCGGGTTATAGTCTCCGGAGAGGCCAGCGAAGAGCACCACATCGCTCTCGGTGATGGTGCGCGCCGGACTCTCCACCGCGTCGCCAACCGCGAACTCCTCGAACGTACGCCCGCGCAGGGCAGCCGAGCCGGTCATGGTCACCTCCAGGGGATCGGCAGCCCCTCCTCAACAGATGGGCCACCCGTGATGGACACAGATTGTATCATCGCCGCAGGAGAGACGCAAGTAAGGGCGAAGGTTTCTTCGGCATGGGACGCCAGAGGGGCTTCGCCCCTTGTCAGAAGGCCTCAGAGGGATTACAATGGCCCACATGCCCGGAGAGATTGCCCGCGTCACGCCGCGAAGCCTGGCCGCCCGCGCCGGGCTGCAGCCAGGAGACGTCCTGCTGGCGGTCAACGGCCATCCACTGCGCGACGTTATAGACGTGCAGTTCTACACCGCAGAGGAGCGGCTGACGTTTCACATCCGTCGCGGCGCGAGAGATCTCAGTCGCACGGTGCAGCGGCGGTACAACGAACCGCTGGGACTGGAGTTCGTCCACCCCCTCTTCGATGGCCAGATCCGCCGCTGCAACAACCACTGCGCCTTCTGCTTCGTCGCGCAGATGCCGCCGGGCCTTCGCCCGTCTTTGTACGTCAAGGACGACGATTACCGCTACTCTTTTCTCTTCGGCAGTTATGTTACGCTGACCAATCTGGACGAGACGGACTGGGCCCGCATCGCCGAACAGCATCTCAGTCCGTTGTACGTCTCGGTCCACGCCACCGACCCCGACTTGCGCCAGCGTCTGCTTCACCACCCCGGCGCGCCGGATGTGCTGGCCCAGTTGCACCGCCTGGCGGAGATGGGGATCGAGGTCCACACGCAGGTCGTGCTGCTGCCAGGGATGAACGACGGCCCACACCTGGACCGCACCATCGGCGACCTGGCGGACCTCTACCCGGCGGTGGCGTCGGTCAGCGTCGTGCCAGTGGGGTTGACCCGCTTCCATCGCGGCGGCTGCCGCCCGGTCACGACGGAGACGGCGCGGGCGGTCTACGAGCAGGTGACGGGCTGGCAGGCGCGCCTCCTGCCCCGGCTGGGCCGCCGCTTCGTCTACCTCTCCGACGAGTGGTACCTGCGGCTGGGCGCGCCAGTCCCCCCCCTCTCCGCCTACGACGGGCTGGACCTGACAGAGAACGGGGTTGGGCTGGTACGGCGGTTCCTTGGTTCGGGGTTTCAGGTTTCAGGGTTTCAGGTTCCATCGTCCTCGGCGAACAACCTGAAACCTGATACTCAGCAACCTGAAACCACCCTGGTCACAGGCACCCTGTTCGCCCCCATCCTCCGTCAGGCAACGGCGCATCTGACCGGAGTTGAGGTCATACCGATCGTCAACCGCTTCTTCGGAGAGACGGTCACCGTGGCCGGGTTGCTGACCGCGCAGGACGTCATCGAGCAACTGCGCGAGCGGACCCTGGGCGAACAGGTCGTCCTGCCACGAGTGATGTTCGGGGGGCCGGAAGGGGAGTCCCTTGACGGATACAGGCCAGAGCAAATCGCCACCATGCTGGATCTTCCGGTGATCGTCTGGGATGGGAGTGAAGGCACTGGAAGAAGGGCGGCACTCAGGCCATACCGCCGGAGGGCTTCTTCACCGCTCACCTCGTGCCCTTCCGAAGGCTCGAAAGTGGCTGATCAAGGGTAGACAGCCGGAGCCTTTCGTGCAATTCGTGGCAAGAATCGGTGTAGCGTAGCCAGGAGGTGACGATGTGTGGCATTGTCGGCTATGTGGGCGCACGACAGGCGATGCCCATCCTGCTGGAGGGGCTCAAGCGGCTGGAGTATCGCGGCTACGACTCCGCCGGCCTGGCCGTGGTGGAGCCTGACGGACGGATCGGCATCCGCCGGGAGGTGGGCAAACTGGCCCGCCTGGCGGAGAAGGTGCAGGCCGACCCGCTCGCCGGTGTGGTGGGCATCGGCCACACCCGCTGGGCGACTCACGGCGAGCCCGCCGAGCACAACGCCCACCCCCACCTGGGGCCGGCGGGGGACGTGGCGGTGGTCCACAACGGCATCATCGAGAACTTCCGCGCGCTGCGGGAGGAACTGCACGCTGAAGGGCACATCTTCCAGTCGGAGACCGATACCGAGGTCGTGGTCCACCTGGTCGAGGGGTACATGGCCGGCGGAGCCGACCTGGAGACGGCGGTGCGGCGGGCGTTGGAGCGCGTGCAGGGGGCCAACGCCTTCCTCTTCCTCAGCCGCCGCGCTCCCGACCGCATCGTCGCTGCGCGGCTGGGCAACGCCGGCGGCCTGGCGGTGGGCCTGGGCGACGGGGAGAACTTCGTCGCCTCCGACATCCCCGCCATCCTCGAACACACCCGCCGGATGGCCTTCCTCGAAAGCCGACAACTGGCCGTGGTGACGAGGGAAAGCGTGCAGGTGACCACCCTCGACGGTCAGCCGCTCCCCCTGCAGGTGACCACCATCCCCTGGGACCCCGTGGCGGCGGAGAAGGAGCCGTACCGTCACTTCATGCAGAAGGAAATCTACGAGCAGGCCCGCTCCATCACCGACACCATCCGCGGGCGGGCGGACTTCGAGGCCGGGCGGGTGCAACTGGAGGGGCTCAGCCTCAGCGCGGAGGAGGCGCGTCGCCTGCAACGGCTGGTCATCGTGGCTTGCGGTACTTCCGCCTACGCCGGGCTGGTGGGCAAGTTCATGATCGAGACACTGGCCCGCCTCCCCGTAGAGGTGGACTACGGCTCGGAGTTCCGCTACCGCGACCCGCTGATCAACGGGGAGAGCGCGCTATTGGCCATCACCCAGAGCGGGGAGACGGTGGACACCCTGGCAGCAATGGAGGAGGGCCGGCGCAAGGGGGCGCGGCTGTGGGCCATCGTCAATGTCATCGGCAGCCAGGCGCAACGGCTCGCCGACGGCGTCATCCTGATGCACGCCGGTCCGGAGATCGGCGTCGCCTCGACCAAGGCCTTCACCGCCAGCCTGGTAGACCTCTACCTGCTGGGCTGCTACCTGGGAGAGCAACGGGGCGTGCTGGATAGAGCCACCCTGTGCCAGCGCGTGGAAGACCTGGCGCGGCTGCCTCATCTGGTGGGACAGGTGCTGGAGCACGGCGACGAGTATACCCGCCTGGCGCAGGCCTTCTATGACCGGGAGCATTTCCTGTACCTGGGGCGCGGCATCAACTACCCTATCGCGCTGGAGGGAGCGCTCAAGTTGAAGGAGATCTCCTACATCCACGCCGAGGGCTACCCGGCCGGGGAGATGAAACACGGCCCCATCGCCCTGATTGACGAGCGCATGCCGGTCGTCGCCATCATCCCGCGCGACGGGGTGTACGACAAGATGGTGGGCCAGGTCGAGCAGGTGAAGGCACGCGGCGGCACGGTCATCGCTCTGGCCACAGAAGGCGACGAAGAGATCGCGCACAAGGCCGACCACGTGCTCAGCCTTCCCGCCGTCCCGCCGCTGCTCTCGCCGGTGGTCAACGTCCTCCCGCTGCAGTTGCTGGCCTACCACCTGGCGGTGCGGCGCGGCTGCGACGTGGACCAGCCGCGCAACCTGGCGAAGAGCGTGACGGTGGAATAGCCTGCGCCGTTGGGCCCGTAGCGGCGGCGTAGGGATGCCTGCGGCGGCGTAGGGATGCCTGCGGCGGCATAGGGATGCCTGCGGCGGCATAGGGATGCCGCCGCTACGTGTCTTGAAGACATCGGAGGTCTTGTGTTGGGCGCGGTCTCATGCCCGCGCCCAACACCCCCACACGGCTACATCTCCTTCACCTTGCAGGGGAAGTCATACTTCTCCGTCAGCGCCATGAACGGGTCGGGGTCGAAGGCCTCTGGCCCGAGCACCCCCACCCCCTTCCAGGCACCGCTGTTGAGCAGGTCCCAGGCGATGACCGGGTTGACCGCCGTCTGCCAGACCACCGCCTGCACGCCGTACTTGCGCATGCAGGTCTCGTTGTCGGCCACCTGGTAGATGTAGACCTGGCGTGGCTTGCCGTCCTTGATGCCCTTGACCCAGGTGCCGGCGCAGGTCTTGCCGAACATCTTGTCGCCCAGGTGAGCCGGGTCAGGAAGACAGGCGGCGACCACGTCGCGCGGGGCCACCATCACCCCCTTGACGTTGATCGGCTCCTTGTTGTCCAGGCCGAGCATCTTGATCGTCTTCAGCACGCCGATGAACTGGTCGCCCAGGCCGTACTTGAAGGTGACCCGCTTGCACTTGATCCAGCGCGGCACCAGCAGCACCTCCTCGTGCTCGACGTTGACGCACTCAATCGGGCCGATACCCTCGGGGAACTCAAAGACCTCCGGTTCGGAGAAAGGCTCGGTGGTGAACCAACCGCGATCCTTCTCCCAGATGACCGGCGGGTTGAGGCACTCCTCGATGGTCGTCCAGATCGAGAAGTTGGGGGCGAACTCGTAGCCGCGCACCTCCAGATTGGCCCCGTCGCGCACGCCGATCTCCTCGATCTCGTCGAAGAGGTGCTTCTCGGCGTAGCGGGCGAAGACATCCGCCAGGCCCGGCTCGACGCCCATCCCCAGCAGCGCCAGGAGGCCCTTCTTCTCCCACTGCTCGGCGCGCTCGAACTGGTAGTCCCCCAACTTGACCCCGCATCGGCGATAGGGATCGGTAGGATGGGGTTGCGAGAGGGTCATGGCCATGTCCATGTAGGTGCAGCCGTATTCGAACGCCGCGTCGAAGATCGCCTCGTTGAACACCGGGTCAACCGCGTTGTGGATCAGGTCCACCTTGTACTTGCGGGCCAAGTCCACGATCTGTTGCCGGTCGCTGGCGTCAATCCACTCCTCCGGGAACTTGTCCGGACGGCCCAGCTTCTGGCCCACCTCGCGGACGCGCTCGCGGTTGTAGTCCGCCAGGACGATCTGCTCCACCCAGGGCAGGTCTTTGGCAACGACGGCGATCGCCTCGCCAACGCCGCCCACACCGACAAGCAAGACTTTCATGGAATCCCTCCCTCACAGACTGTTTTTCAGGTTACAGGCCAC
>DAOTYX010000163.1:0-31031 GCA_034434635.1 Anaerolineae bacterium
TCCGGCAGCGGGCCGGTGACGACGATCTGGCGGCGCACGGGCACGACGGGGATCTCCACTCCAGCCATCCGTCCCACCACCCCCAGCCACGGCCCCGCCGCATTGACCACAACCGGCGTCGCCACTTCGCCGCGATCGGTGAGGACGCCGCGCACCCGCCCTCCTTCGACACGGATGCCCGTCACCTCCACCTCATTCAGCAACTTCGCCCCCAGCCGCCGCGCACCGGAAACGTACCCCTGCACCACCCCGTTGGGGTCAGCCAGGCCGTCGCCAGCGTGGAAGGTTGCCCCCAACACCCCCTCCATGTTGAGCAGTGGCACACGCTCGGCGACCTGGGCCGGTTCCAACCACTCTGTCTTCACCCCCAGCCGGTTCTGCATCGCCACGTTGCGCCGGAAAGCGGCTACATCCTCATCAGTAGTCAGCAGGAACATGTAGCCACAGATGCGCAGGTCAATCGGCTGCCCCAGTTCCTCCTCGAAGCGATGGAGCATCGGCAGGCTCAGCAGCGAGAGCCGCACGTTGATCTCGGTGCTGAACTGGTAGCGGATGCCGCCAGCGCAGCGACCGGTCGCCTGCGTGCCGAAAAACGGTTCCCTCTCCAGCAGGAGAACGTTCCGACAACCCTTGAGCGCCAGATGGTAAGCGGTGCTGGCCCCCATCACCCCACCGCCAATGATCACGACATCCGCTGTTTTGGGTAGTTCCATGTCTCCTCCCCGAGGAATGACCAATGAACAATGACCAATGAACAATGACCAATGAACAATCATAGGTCATTGTTCATTGTTCATTCTTAGCAAGCCTACTGCCGCCAACACCATTCCCGTGCCAAGGATCTGCAACCCCTCCAGTCGCTCATGCAGGAAGGCCCAGCCCAGCAGCGAGGCGATGACCGGCTCCAGCGAGGCGACGACGCTGACGTTGCTGGCCGGCACCCGGCGCAGAGCGGCGTTGAAGGCCACGCCGCTGGCCAGCGTCGGCACCAGCCCCAGCGCCAGCAACCCGATCAGGATCGCTGGAGTCGTCAACGCACGGGCCAGTTCGGGCAATGACTGGAAGGGGAGCATAAAGAGCGCACCCAGCCCCAGGCCGTAGGCCAGCGTGACCCAGGCGCTGTGACGGCGCTGGGCAACCTTGCTGAACAGGGTGTACAGCCCGTAGGTGAGACCCGCACCCAGGCCGGCCAGGATGCCGGGCAGGTTGACGCGCATGCTCGTCGGATCGTAGACACGGCCCACCAGGGCGCAGCCCCCGATGGCCAGCGCGACCGCTGCCACCTTGACCCCGTTGAGCCGTTCGCCCAGCAGCGGCACGCTGAGCAGGGTGACCCAGGCCGGGGCGGTGTACATCAGCACCGCCGCCATCCCCATCCCGGTCAGGTTGATGGCGTAGATGTAGACGATGTAAAACGCTGCCACCCCGAACAGGCCGAAAGCGGCGAAGAACAGCCCGTCCCGCCACGTCAGCCGCAGGGAGGCCGGCTGCCGCCACCGCAGGGCCACCAGCAGGACCGCCGCAGCGATGAGGGCGCGGAAAAAGACGATGGTGATCGCCGACAGGCCGTATGCGGCCAGGGCGCGGTAGAAGAGACCGAGCGTGGCCCACAGGCTGGCGGCGATCAGGGCCAGCCCGTAGCCGCGCAACCGCTCCGTCCGCACTACAGCGTCACCTCAGTCCCCAGGCCGGCCTGCCGCGCCGCTTCCAGCACCGCGCCGGCGGCTGCAGCGTCCTGCACGGCCACGCCCACCGACTTGAAGAGGGTAATCTCCTCCGGCGAGGCCCTTCCAGGCCGGGTCCCGGCAACGATCTCCCCCAGTTCGGCATGGATGTGCGCCTCGGTGATCAGCCCCTGGCGTAGCGGAATCAGCAGATCGCCCGCCTCGGCCAGGCTGGCCTGATGGTGGTCAATCACCACACGGGCGCGCGCGACGGTCTCGGCCGGCACCTCTTGCATCTGGGGCGTGTATGCACCGATAGCGTTGATGTGCGTGCCCGGGCGGACATCGGCGTCGGCGAAAACGGGGGTGGACGAGGTGGTCGCCGTGCAGATGATGTGGGCTGGGCGCGTCGCCTGCTCCGGTGAGTCAGCGACCCATACCGGCAACATCAGGCGCGCGCTCATCTCTACGGCAAACTCCTCGGCCCGCTCCCGCTGTGGGTCGTAGACCCAGGCCTGACGGATGGGCCGCACGGTGCAGACCGCCTCCAGTTGTGTCCGTCCCTGCACGCCGGCGCCGAAGATGGCGGCGATCTCGGCATCGGGACGGGCGAGCAGGTCCGTCGCCGCACCAGAGGCCGCGCCGGTGCGCAGCGCCGTCAGGTAGGTCCCGTCCATCACCGCCGCTGGCTCCCCTGTGGTCGCGTCCAGCACCACCACCAGCGCGTGGATGAGCGGCAACCCACGGGCCGGATTGTCGTTGAAGACAGAGACGATCTTGACCGCCAGCCGATCATCCCCGGAAAGGTACGCTGGCATGAAGAAGGCGATGCCATTGTGAGGGGGAATATGCACCGAGAGCCGCAGCGGCGCATCCGCCTGGCCACTGGAGAGCTGAGCGAAGGCGGACTTCATCACCGTGATGGCGTGAACCATCGGCAGCGCCTGTCGGACCTCTTCACGACTGAGCACACGGATCATAACGGGCTTCTCCTGAGGTAGTTCTGTAAAAGAGGTGCCTGGCCGCATCAGGGGCACATTGTAACGAAGAGCAGAGGTTTGTCAAATGTACCCTTGAAATCCGCCCCATTTTGTGCTATCATTCAGCCCATCCTGAACAACCGGGGGCCCGGATGTACCCTGACAGCGAAATCCTCTTCCCGTCCCGTTGTATCCCCCAGCTGCGCAATCTGCGCGGCGAGAAATGGGCACAACTGATTGACCGCCTGACCAGCCTGCCCGACCCGCACGAGGAGGTCCTGGGCTTTTCGCTGATGATGATCAAGCTGGGGAGTTGCCTGACCTGCGACCTGGACAGTTACCGGGCGTCGTTGGGCTGTTGTGTCTGCGCCCGCCGTACCATCTCTGGCTACAAGGGGTCAGACGACGACCTGATTGGGCTCTTCCGCGAGGCGGTGGCGGAGACGCGGCAGCGTCTTGCCCGCCAGGATCTGCCCCCTGGGGTGGCGGCGCTGATCCAGAAGGAACCGGCCCACAGCGGCAGGAAATGAGCCGCATTACGCGCGCCGCCCTGCGGGCATTCTCCTTGCTGGCCCTTCTCTTGCAGGTTGGGTGTGCGGTCTCCCCGTCCGCGCTGCTGTTCAACCTGACCGGCGAGGAGGAGGCAGCCGGCCAGGTGCGCGGCCTTCTTATGCTGGCCGGCAACCTGCGTCACGTCCAACCCCGCACCGCCCCGTACGCGCCGGTGGCCCACACCGGTCTCAACCCCTTCGGCATCAACGTCTTCCTCGAGCAGGAAGTGGAAGCCTGGAAACGGGAAAAGACGGTGCGCATGGTCGCCGAGGCCGGCTTCCACTGGATCCGCCAGGGCTTCCCCTGGGAGGACATCGAGATCCACGGCCGGGGAGACTACGAAGACCGCCGCCACGAGCCGCACCGCTCCGCCTGGGAGAAGTACGACCAGATCGTGAGCCTGGCCAATGAGTACGGCCTGGAGATCATCGCCCGCCTGAGCAACCCTCCGGACTGGTCCCGCGCCGACGGCGACGCCCGCGGCCCGATGGCTCCCCCCGATGACCTGTCCGACTTCGGCAACTACGTCTATGCCGTCGTCTCTCGTTACCGTGGCCACATCCGCTACTACCAGATCTGGAACGAGCCGAACATCTACCCGGAGTGGGGAGAACAGGCGGTGGATCCCGAAGGCTACACGCGCCTGCTGTGCGAGGCCTACCGGCGGGCGAAGGAGGCGGATCCGGACGCGGTGATCATCAGCGGCGCGCTGGCGCAGACCATCGCCCTGGGGGAGCGGGACCTGAGTGACCTGGTCTTCCTGCAGCGCATGTACGACGCCGGCGCTGCCGATTGCTTCGATGTCCTGGCGGTCAACGACTATTTGCTGTGGTCGGCTCCCACCGATCGTCGCCTCAGTCCCTTGCTCTATGTTGACTATCCCCGCCCGGTCTACCTGCGTGACATCATGGTCGCCAACGGGGACGCCAGCACGCCCATCTGGCTCAGCGAGATGAACGCCAACGCCGTCCCCGATGACCCCTCTATCCAGGGTTGGGGCGCTTACGGCCAGGTGACGCTGGAGCAGCAGGCCCGCTACGCGCCGCTGGCCTATCAGCGAGCGATGGAGGAGTGGCCCTGGGTCGGGGTGGTCAGCTTCTGGTTCTTCAGGCGGGCATCGGACGAGGAGCGCAACCAGTCGTGGTATTACTTCCGCATGGTGGAACCTGACTTCACGCCGCTGCCGGTGTACGAAGCCATGCGCCAGTACATCGCCAGCGTGACACCCACGCTGTACCCAGGAACACACCAGGAGGGACACTGGGGGTTGGCTTACGAGGGGGCGTGGGAAAGCGTGGAGGATGAGCGGGCCGTGTTGGGAGCCTACCGTCGCTCGACACAGGGGGGCGCGACGGTGGCGTTCTCGTTCGTCGGCAACAGCCTGAGCCTGACCCCCGGCCCCGGCAGGGGGGAGGCGGAGGTCGTGGTGGACGACCGTCCGGCCCGCCGCGTGAGGTTGACCGGGGCGCCGCTGCGTCTCTTCTGGGGATGGACGGAAGCCCGTCACCAGGCGCGCATCACTGTGGTGGCAGGCGAGGTAGGCGTGGATAGCCTCACTGTAGGCGCGCCAGAGTGGCACGTCTGGGTCGGCCGCGTTGCGCTCGGCGGGGTGGGGGCCGCTTTCGTGTGGTTCGCCCTCCGTCGCCGCTCGCGCCGGCCTAGTGCAGCCGCCGGATGACCATCATCACTTTGCCGCGCACCTCAACCTGCGTCGGATCGTCAATGTAGATGGGGCCCATCGTGGGGTTGGCCGGCTGCAGGCGCACGCGGTTCCCCTCCCAGTAGACCCGCTTGAGCGTTGTCTCCTCGCGGTCGCGCAGCCAGACCGCCGCCATCTCGCCGTTCTCCACCCGCTCCACGTGGCGCATGATGACGATGTCCCCATCGTGGATCAGCGCGTCCACCATCGAATCTCCCTGCACCCGCAGCGCGTAGAGGTCGCGCGCGTCGGGCAGAATCCCTTGCGCCAGTTCCACCATCTCGTCGGGACCGGTGAGAGCGAAGTCGGAGGAGGGGATGGGCACCGGCTCGCCGGCAACGATGACGCCCAGGAAGGGAACAGCAACCACCCCGCCGGAGGTCTCGACGCTCGAGAAGAGCGCCAGGGCGCGGTCGGAGAGGCGCAACCCACGGGAATAGCGACGTTCCCTTTCCAGCAACCCCTTGCTCTCCAGTCGCTCAAGGTTGTAGTTGACCACAGAGGTGGAGGTGACGCCGACGGCCCGGCCGATCTCCCGCAGGGAGGGGGGATAGCCGCGGCTCTGGGAGAACTGCCAGATGTAGCGCAGCATGCGCTGTTGCCGCTCAGTCAGCTGATACTCCAGGCCTTCCATACCCACCTCCTCCTATGGCTTCCGAACCGCCAGTCTACCCTGTCACGCTGCCCTGATGGGCGCGACGGGGCCGGTCCAGCAGCATCTTCGCCGGGACGGTGAGGATCAAGACGACCGTGGAGAGGACCAGCAGGGCTGGTTGCCCCATGCGCCACATCAGGAAGACCAACAGGCCAATGCCGATGCTGGCGCTCAGGTCGGAGTGACGGGTGACGAGATACAGCAGTCCGTAGACCGTCAGGCCGATGAGGGTCTGCGTGGGGGCCAGCACCAGCAACCCTCCCAGAGTGGTCGCCAACCCTTGCCCGCCGCGGAAGCCAGCGAAGATGGGAAAGTCGTGGCCGAGCACCGCGCAGAAGGCGGTGGCGATACGCCACCCCAGGCTCAGATCGAGCGTCTGCGCCAATAGCACAGGCAGGACACCCTTGCCGACGTCAGCCAGGGCCACGGCGATGCCGGGCTTCCAGCCCAGCGTGCGCTTGACGTTCCGTGCGCCCATGTTCCCGTCCCCCAACTGACGGATGTCCACGCCCGCCGCCAGCCGGGAGACGATCAGCGCAGAAGGGATAGAGCCAAGAACGTAGGCTAACACCAGGCAGGCCACGGCGACCATTTTCCACCCCCTGTTGCTGGTTCGCGGAAACGGCGTCTGCTCATAGCCTCATTATACTGAACATCAGTTCTATGTCAAGCGGTCAGGAGGCCGGGGTGTCCCAAAACTGTCGGGAGCCAGTGTAGGACAACTGCGGGCAGTTGTCCTACAAAGCCGTCGGGTGCCGCATCACATCCTTGTGGGCAGAGGCCTGTTACCGTGCGGTGCCGTAGGCCAGTTCGTCCACCCGCCGCTGCACGTCGGCAGGCAGCGGTTCCGGCTGGTAGCTCTCCAGGATCTCCTCCACCCGCTCCCGCGCCCGCTGGCGCAGCGTCTTGCCGCCAGCGGCCAGCCAGGTCTCGTAGCCGCTGCGGTCGAGCAGGCGGGGATACCAGTCCTCCTTGAAGTGGCTGCGGGTGTGCTTTGTACCCAGGAAGTCCCCGTGCGGTCCCACCTGGTCAATCAGGTCGAGGGCCAGGGTCTCGTCGTTGATCTCCAGGCCGGCCATGAAGCGCTTGACGAAGGCGATCAGTTCGTCGCAGATGACGATCTGCTCGACGGAGTTGGTGCGCCCACCCTCCAGGTAGCCCACGTCGTGGACCATCTGCGCGCCGGCCATCGCCTCCAGGATCAGGGAGAAGGCCGCCTCGGCGGCTGCCTGCTCGTCGGGCAGTTTGGCGTCGCTGCAACCGGCCAGCCCGAAGATGGGCAGGCCGTACCGGTGGGCCAGTTCGACGAGCATGACCCGGTTCTCCGGCGCGGCGTAGATGTCCAGCGTGCTGCGCATGTCCAGCATGTCGTTCACCCCGCCGGTCAGGATGACCGGCGTGCCCTGACGCTTCAACTGCGCCAGCACCAGGCCGACCAGCTCACCGGCGTTGGCCAGAGCCAGCGCCCCGGCGAGGGTGACCGGGCCGTTGACGCCGCGCAGCACGACCGGCGTGTAGGTGGTGGGCAGCCCCTTCTCGGCCATGAACAGCAGTTTCTGCAGCGCCTCGCTGTTGTGGCGCAGCGGGCCGGTGACGTTGATGTAACAGGCGCACAGGGGGTTGCGCCGCAGCTCCTCCTCCCCGCCGGCGACCGCCTCGGCCATCGCCACCGCCTCCACGCAGCCCTCAAAGCCGGTGGTGACGAAGAGGATCGGCTTCGTGCTGTTCATCAGCATCGCCCGCATCTGGAAGCGGTCGGCGGTCTCCTGATCCAGATCGGAGGCGATGCAGATGGACATCAGGAAGTCAATGTTGGGCAGCGCATCGCAGACGCGAATGGTCTCCTCGATGTCGCGCAGGGTGCCGGGGCGCCGCTCACCGGTGCGGTGGTCGAGCACGTTGGGGCAGTCGGAGCCAGGGCCGAAGAAGACGTTGTTCCGCTCCAGCGGCATCACCCGCCGCCCGTGACGGTCACACAGGACGACCCGTTTGGGGGCGACGGAGAGCGCCCACTCGACCAGCCCGGGCGGGATGCGCACGCGGTTCCCCTCGGTCGGTTTGACCCCCGCCTTCTGCAGCAGATCGAGGCACTCCTGGTCGTACAGACAGACACCGGTGCGGTCCAGGATCTCCAGGCTGGCGCAGTGGAGATGCTCGACCTGGTCGGGAGAGAGTTTGCGGAACTGCGGGGTGGCGTATTGGATGTAATTGCTTTGCAAGGTCATGCTCTTCTTCCTCCTGGGTTGTGATGAATCGCGCTCTATCGGTTCATACGGATGCGCTGCAACACGCGTTCGGCGGTGGCGGGAATCTCACGGATGCGCACGCCGATGGCCCGCGAGAGGCCGTTGATGATCGCCGGCGTCGAGGGCAGGATGGGCGCCTCCCCCAGTCCCTTGGCCCCCAGCGGCCCGTACCGGCTGGGCACTTCGATCAGCAGCACCTCGATCTGCGGCATCGCGTCGGCCATTGGCAGGCAGTACTCGCGCAGGCTGATGGTGCGGCCCGGCACGTACTCCTCGGATAGCGCCGCGCCCAACCCCATCAGCACCGACCCCTCGATCTGCCCCTGCGCGCCCAGCGGGTTGATCGCCCGGCCCACGTCGTGAGCGGCCACCACGCGCGGCACCCGCACCTGGCCGGTCTCCGTATCCACCACTACCTCGGCCAGGTGCGCGCCGGTGACAAAGTGCGGGGTGTAGTCGTGGCCGTGGTGGTTGGGGAAGAGCCAACTCATGTCGAACTGGCCGGTCACGCACCGCGTGCGGCCCATGCGGTCGAAAGCGCGGGCCACTTCGACCAGCGGCAGCGTGCGCCCTGACCCGTCCTGCACGGAGAAATGGTCCTCCGCCAGCACGAGCGCGTCGGGGGGGCAGTCGAGCATCTCCGCCGCCACGGTGCGCATCAGCGTTTCCAGGTTGCGCACTGCCGCGCAGACGGCGTTTCCTGTCCAGTAGGTGGCTCGGGACGCGCCGGGGATGTCGCTGTCGGGGGTGGAGGCGGTATCCGCGTTCACCAGGCGGACCCGTTGTCGGCTCACCCCCAGCGTCTCCGCCGCCAGTTGCGTCATCACCGTCGAGATGCCCTGGCCGTAGTCGGGCGCGGAGCAGTAGACGACGAAGTAGCCATCCTCGGCCAGTTCCGCGCGCGCCTCCACCCGCAGCACGCCGTACTTGCCGAAGCGATACCACATCCCGGCCAGGCCCACTCCCTTGCGCAGCGGGTAACTGTCGGCGCGGGCGTTGAAGTCGGCGGCCTCTTCCAGGAACTGGCGGTAGCGCGGGCGGAGCGCCTCCAACACCTCGGCGTACCCCAATGTCTCAGCCACCGGGTAGCCGAGGAAGGTGATGTCCTCCTGGCCCAGCCGATTCTGCAGGCGGAACTCCAGCGGGTCAACCTCCAGCCGCTGGCAGAGTTCATCCAGCGTGCACTCCAGGGCGAAGGCGGACTGCGGCGTGCCGTAGCCGCGCATCTGGCCGGCGCGCGGGCCGTTGGTGTAGACGACCTTTGCCTGGGCGTCGGCGGCCAGCCAGCGGTAGCCCCCGCCGCCGGTGACAATGGCGTAGTCGGGAATCCAGTAACCGCCGGAGTCGTAGGCGCCGGTGTTGGCGACGATGCGCAGTTCGAAGGCGGTCAGCCTCCCGCTGCGCGTGGCCCCCACCCGATAGCGGACGTCGTAGGGGTGGCGCTTGGGCGAGGCCAGGAAGGACTCGGCGCGCGAGAAGGACAGGCGCACCGGCCGGCGGGTCAGATGGACCAGCAGCGCTGTCGCCACCAGCGGCCAGGGGTCCTGCCGCGCGCCGAAGGAGCCGCCGGTGGGCGGCATCACCACCCGCACCTGATCTCGCTCCAGACCCAGCACCGGGGCGATGAAGCCCTGGTTCCAGTGCGGCTCGTGGGTCCCACCGACCACCGTCACCCGCCCGTCTTCGTCAATGTAGCCCAGCACCGTCTCTCGCTCCAGCGTGGCGTGCTCCAGGTAGGTGGTGCGGTAATGGGTCTCGATGACCACCTCCGAACTCGCCAGCGTCGCGGCAGCGTCGCCGAAGGTGACGGTGCGGCAGTTGAGGAGGTTGCCGTCGGTATGGATGGGGGGCGCCTCTTCTTGCAGCGCCTCCAGCGGATCGGTGACGACCGGCAGGGGCTCGAAGCGGGCGACGATGGCTGCTGCTGCAGCCCGGGCGCTCTCGGCAGAGGTCGCTGCCACCAGCGCCACCGGGTCGCCGCGCATCTTCGCCGTCCCGCCGATGGGCACCAACACCGGCTCGTCCAGGCTGTAACCGGGGAAGCCGTTCTGTCCGGGGATGTCGGCGGCGGTGACCACCCGTACCACGCCGTCCATCCGCTGTGCTGGCGTGACGTCCAGCCCTACCAGGCGGGCATGGTCGTGTGGGCTGCGCAGCACGGCGGCGTACAGCAACCCTGGCATGGTGATATCGCCCGCGTAACGGGTGCGGCCGGTGACCTTGTTCTGCGCGTCGCTGCGGGTCTGGTCGCCGCCGACGGGCCGGCGGTCGGTCTCAGTCGAAGCGTTCATTGAGTTCAGATTCCTTTCACGGAGTGCTGAGTTTGGGCGCTGAACCACTTGACCTGGAGGGCATCTGGTGATAAAATATCAGTAAGTGGAATTATATTCCATTTTTCAGAATGGACAACCCCTCTTCTGTCAAGACGATTGACCGCCTGGTCACCATTCTCGACTGCTTCTCCGCTGACCACCCAACCTGGTCACTGGGGGAGTTGAGCGAGCATCTGCGTCTGCCCAAGAGCACCCTGCACCGTTTCCTCATCGCCCTCGAGTCCTACGGCGTCCTGTACCGTGCCCCTGATGATCGCCGCTGGCGGCTGGGGTATCGCCTCTTCGCCTGGGGCAGCCTGGCGGCGGAGAGCACCGACCTGCGCCGCCTGGCTCACCCCGTCGTGCGTGACCTGTCGGTGGCCACGGGGGAGACAGCGGTGCTGACCGTCTACCGGGACGGCGAGGTTGTTTGTCTGGACAAGGTGGAGACCAACCAGCCGGTACGCGTGGCGCTGGAGGTGGGCAGTCGCCACCCCCCGCATGCCGGCGCTTCCTCAAAAGTGCTGATGGCCTTTCTCCCAGATGAGGAGACTCAGAGAATCATCCACCAGAGAGGGCTGCCACCGTTGTGCCGTAACACCATCACCGATCCCGAAGCCCTGCGTGCGGAACTGGCCCGCATCCGCCTGCAGGGGTATGCCGAGAGCCAGGAGGAAACCGACCTGGGGGCCTGGGGCGTGGCCACACCTGTCCGCGACGGCGCAGGGGAGGTGATCGCGGCCATTGGCATCGCTGCACCCACGTCGCGCCACTCGGCGGAGCGGGCGCAGATGTACATCTCCCTCTGTCAGCAGGCGGCGGAGCGCATCACGGGGTTGATACGGCCGGGAGGGCGCGGGGACAGGGAGACGCAGAGACGCGGAGAAAATTGAGCAGGAGGTGCTGATGAACGACTTCAAGGGCATGGACATCCTCGACGGCGGGCAGTTCAGCCGCGAGGAGATCGAGCACATCATGGCGACGGCGGCAGATTTCGAGCGACGGCTGCAACAGCAGCGCGGCCTGGACCTGCTGCGCGGCTACGTCCTGGCCACCCTCTTCTTCGAGCCCAGCACGCGCACCCGCCTCTCCTTCGAGACGGCGATGCATCGCCTGGGCGGCGCGGTGGTCGGCTTCTCCTCCGCTGAGTCTACCTCGGTGTCCAAAGGAGAAAGCCTGGCCGATACCATCCGCACGGTGGATCAGTACGTGGACGTCATCGCCATGCGCCACCCGCAGGTCGGTTCGGCGCGGGAGGCGGCGGCGGTGGCGGAGGCGCCGGTCATCAACGGCGGTGACGGCGCCGGGCAACACCCCACCCAGGCGCTGCTCGACCTGTACACCATCCGCGCCGAGCGCGGGCGGGTGGACGGCACCACCATCGTCCTGTGCGGCGACCTGAAGTACGGGCGCACGGTGCACGCCGGCGTGGAACTCTACAAGCACTACGGCTGCCGGTTGATCCTGGTCGCCCCGGAGCCGTTGCGGATGCCGCCGGAGGTCACCGCCCGGCTGCGCCAGCAGGGCTTGACGGTGGAAGAGACCCCTAACCTGGAGGAGGCGCTGGCTCAGGCGGACGTGCTGTACATGACGCGCATCCAGAAGGAGCGGTTTGCCGACCCCGCGGAGTACGAGCGGTTGAAGGGCAGTTACATCCTGACGCGGGAGATGATCGAGCGGCTGCGGCCCGACGTGACGGTCCTCCATCCTCTGCCGCGGGTCAACGAGATCGCCACGGACGTGGACGACCTCTCCAACGCCGCCTACTTCCGCCAGGCGCGCAACGGCGTCTACGTGCGCATGGCCCTCCTGGCCCTGGTCACGGGTCGGGCCTGACGTAAGACGTATGATGGAGGTCGGATGAGCGATCCACAGCAGTTCAGCATACTGGGTCGGGTCACCCCGCGCAAGGACGGCATCGCCCGGGTGACGGGGCAGGAGCAGTACGCCAGCGACATCATCCTCCCGCGGATGCTTCACGGGCGCGTCCTCTCCAGCCCCTACGCCCACGCCTGCATCAAGAGCATAGACGTGAGCGGCGCCGAGGCGTTGGGCGCGGTCGTCATCACCTGGGACGATATCCCCCACGTCTCCTACAACGAGCGCATCATCACCATCCCGCAGGCGCTGCACCGCGACCACTACGTGCTGGCCGACAAGGTGCGGCGGATGGGCGAGGCGGTGGCGGCAGTGGCCGCTGAGACCGAAGCGCTGGCCGAGCAGGCGGTGCGCGCCATCAGGGTGGAATACGACGTGCTGCCGGTGCTCACCGACCCAATAGAGGCGATGCAGCCGGGCGCGGTGCCGATTTACGACACCGTCTTTCTGGGCGACAAAGAGATCCGCATCGAGAACAACATCGCCTGCACCCGCAGCGTGGAGGAGGGAGACGTAGATCGCGCCTTCGCCGAGGCGGATGTGATCGTCGAGGGCACCTTCAAGACCCCCAAGATTTACCACATGCAGTTGGAGCCCAAGACCGCCGTCTGCCGCCCTGAGCCGGATGGCGGCCTCACCGTCTGGGCGACCACGCAGTCCATCCACAACGTGCGCATCCTGCTGGGGCGCATCTTCGACATCCCGCTGAGCAAGGTCAACGTCATCCGCGTGCCGGTCGGCGGCACCTTTGGCTCCAGCATCCAGATGAACCCGCCCATCCCCATCTGCGCCGCCCTGGCGCTCAAGGCCCGCCGCCCGGTGCGGCTGAGCCTGACGCGCGAGGAGGACATGCACGACCACACCAAGTACCCGCTGCAGGCCCATCTCAAACTGGCGGCCAGGCGGGATGGCACCCTGCTGGGGGCGCAGATGGAGGTGGTGGTGGACATCGGCGCGCACAACATCCAGGCCTATTCCTTCCTGGGCGTCTGCGTCGGCTGGATGGTCTCCCTCTACCGCCTGCCCAATGTCCGCTATCGCGGTACTGCCGTCTACACCAACAAAGTGCCCTCCTGCGCGATGCAGGGCTTCGGCAACCCTCAGGTCACCTTCGCCGTCGAGTCGTTGATGGACGAACTGGCGCTGAAGTTGGGGATGGACCCCATCGAACTGCGGCTGAAGAACTACGTCGGGCTGGGGGATACCTTCTGGGGGCAGGGGCCGCAGGTGCGTTCCATCGTCCAGAGCGATGGGGTGCCCCAGTTGCTGCGGCGGGGGGCAGAACTGATCGGCTGGGAGAGACGTACTTCCCAGCCAGCGATTCAGCAGCGGACCGGCCGATTCGTCCGCGGGATCGGCATGGCGCGCGGCTTTCACACCTCCAGCGCTGGCGCGCCCCAGCCAGGAGACGTGATTGACTTCTCCGGGGCGATGGTCAAAGTGAACCAGGATGGCTCAGTGGACGTCGTCACCGCGCTGATGGACCATGGCGGAGGGACGCTGGAGGCGGTGGCGAAACTGGTGGCTGAGGCGCTGTGTGTGCCACTGGACAAGGTGAACGTAGCCCCTGGCGAGACCTGCTCCACCGTCTACGACGTGGTCACCCACGCCACGCGCGGCGTCTACGCGGGCGGCGGCGCAGCGGTGAAGGCGGCGCAGAAGGTGCGCCAGGAACTGCTGGAGACCGCCGCTCACTATCTCAACGTCCGCCCGGAGGGATTGACGCTGCGCCTCGACGAAGCGCTGGGCCAGGGCGTCGTCTTCGCCCCAGCCATCCCTGAGCGGCGCATGACTATCGGCGAGATCGCCACCCGCTGCTGGACCGAGTCATGGAAGACCATCGCCGCGGTGGAGAGTTACCGCCCGGTCAGCTGCCCGCCGGCCTACGTCAGCGTCTTCGTCGAGGTGGAGGTGGACACCTGGACCGGTCAGGTGCGCACGGTGCGGGCGGTGATGGGCAGCGACTGCGGCACAGTCGTCAACCCGGATCTGGCCGCCGGCCAGTTGGAGGGCGGGCTGAACAAGGGGGCGGGCTTCGCCCTGTACGAGGACAACCGTTGGGACGCTCAGGGACAGGTGCTCTCGCGCGGCTACATCATAGATGCCAAGATCCCTGGCATCCACGAGTCGCCGCGCCTGGAGGACATCGCCATCCATTTCGCCGACACGTATGAACCCACCGGCCCGTTCGGGGCCAAGGGGATCGGCGAGGCGGCGACCAACCCCGTCGCAGCGGCCTACGCCAACGCCATTGCCAACGCCATCGGAGTCCGCTTCTACGAATTGCCGATCACGCCAGAGCGGGTTCTCGAGGCGCTCAGGCGGAGCGCAGTGACGCGGGGGCGCGGGGACGCGGAGGAACAGCAAATGAGCGGGGGTGCCCAGTGACCCACTTACCCGTTTCCCAACCTACCAATTCGCATATTCTGGTGCATGATTTCGACTATGTGGAGCCGGCCACCCTGGCCGAGGCGGTGGAACTGCTGGAGCGGCATGGCGAACGGGCGCGGGTGCTGGCCGGCGGCACCGACCTGATCGTGCAGATGAAGATGGAGCGGTTGGCCCCCGAGGTCCTGATCTCCATCGGGCGGATTCCTGGTCTGGACGGGATCGCTCCGGAGGACGGCGGGCTTCGTCTGGGGACGCGGGCGACGATCGCTGCGTTGCGTCGTGCCGCGCCGGTGGTGATGCGCTACCCGATGCTGGCTGAGGCATGCGCCGCCTTCAGCACGACGCAGGTGCAGGTAATGGGCACCGTCGGTGGGAACCTGTGCAACGGCTCGCCCGCTTCCGACACCGCGCCAGCGCTGATCGCCTACGGGGCGGAGGTGGAGATCATCGGCCCCGAAGGGCCGCGCCGCCTGCCGCTGGAGGCGTTCTTCCTCGGCCCTGGCAAGACGGCGCTGCGCCGTGGTGAGCTGCTCACCGCCGTCCACCTGCCCCCGCCTGCGCCGGGGACGGGCGGCGCCTTTCTCAAGGTCTCCCGCGTCGCCGCCGACATCGCCAAGGTCAACGCCGCTGTGCTCCTGGTGCGCGACGGTGACCGCGTGGCCGACGCCCGGCTGGTCTTCGGCGCGGTCGCGCCAACTCCCCTGCGGGCGCGGAAGGCGGAGGCCGTGCTTGTCGGGCAGCGTTTGGGCGAGGATGTGGTCGCCGAGGCGGCGCGGATCGCTTCGGAAGAAGCCTCTCCCATTGACGATGTCCGTTCCACGGCCTGGTATCGGCGGGAGGCGGTGCGCGTCCTGGCCCACGACGGCCTGCTGCGGGCGTGGGAGCGGGCTGCCCAACCGGCCAGGGGAACCGGCAACGGGAGCGGCGCCGATGCATCCTCCACGCCACGGGCTTCACGGGAGACGTTCAGCCTGCCCCGCTCCACTCCTCACGAGATTGAGGTGATCGTCAACGGCGTGCGCCGTCGGCTGTGGGTGCGGCCCAACGACCTGTTGCTCAACGTCGTGCGCGAACAACTGCAACTGACCGGCAGCAAGTACGGCTGCGGCATCGGCGAGTGCGGCGCCTGCACAGTGCTGTTGGACGGTCAGCCCGTCCTGGCCTGCCTGGTCCTGGCCGTCTCCGCCGCCGGGCGGGAAGTGGTCACGGTGGAGGGCCTGCAGGGACCGGACGGCGAACTCAACCCGCTGCAACAGGCGTTCATTGACTATGCTGCCTTCCAGTGCGGCTTCTGCACCCCCGGCATGCTGATGACTGCTACCAGCCTGCTGAGGGAGAACCCCGCCCCCACAGAGGACGAGGTGCGCGACTATCTGAAAGGCAACCTCTGCCGCTGCACGGGCTACGCCAGTATCGTCCGTGCTGTCATGAGCGTCGGCTCCGCCGCGGAGCGGTGACCTGGCTCAAGGAGGAGTCCCATGCTGCCCGAATTCGAACTTCTAATGCCCCGGTCGCTGCCGGAGGCGCTGGAGATGCTGGCCGGCAGCGCCCCCGATGTGCTCCCCATCGCCGGGGGCACCAACCTGATCCCCGACATGCGCGGCGGCCGCTACCGGCCGGGCCTGCTGCTGAATGTGGCGGGCCTGCCCGAACTCTGCGCCATCCGTCGGGAGGAGGAGTGGCTGGTCATCGGCGGCGGGGTGACCATCGCCGACCTGCTGGACGATCCGCTCGTCGCCCAACATGCTCCGGTGCTCCGGGAGGCGGCCAGGATGCTGGCCAGCCCCCTGGTCCGCAACCGGGCCACCGTCGCCGGGAACCTGGCCAATGCCTCCCCTGCTGCCGACACGGCGCCCCCGCTCCTGGTGCTGGACGCGGAGGTGGAGCTGGCAAGCCGGGGCGAAAGCCGTCGCGTCCCCCTGCGAGAGTTCTTTGTCCACGTCCGACGGACGGTGCGGCGCCCCGACGAACTGATCACGACGATCCGCATCCCTTTGCCGCCAGCCGGCTCTTCGGCGCGCTTCTTCAAGGTGGCTCTGCGAAATGCCGACGCCATCGCCGTCGTCAACGGCGCGGTGCGGGTGGACCGGGATGGGGCGGGCCGTTGTCAGGGAGCGCGCATTGCCCTGGGCGCGGTCGCCCCCACGCCGATTCGCGTCCCGGAGGCGGAGGCTGCGCTCGAGGGACAGTGGCTCACCCCCGAGGTCATCGCCAGGGCCGCGCGCCTGGCAGCCGAGGCTGCCCGCCCGATAGACGACCTGCGCGGCTCTGCCGCCTATCGGCAACACGTGACCGCGGTCATGGTGCGCCGGGCGCTGGCGGAACACGGAACACGGAACACGGAGTAGAAACATGGAACCCCGACCCATTATTCTGACGGTCAACGGTCGTACCCACCAGGTGGCGCTGAAGCCCAATGTGACACTTCTCCACGCTCTGCGGGACCTGGGCTACACGGACGTGAAGAACGGTTGCGAGAAGGGGGACTGTGGCGCCTGCACGGTGCTGCTGAACGGCAAAGCGGTCAACTCCTGTCTGGTGCTGGCCTGGCAGGCCGACGGAGCGCAGATCACTACCGCTGCCGGCCTGGGCACCGTTGACCACCCGCACCCCATCCAGGAAGCGCTGGCGGATAGCGGCGGGATCCAGTGCGGTTTCTGCACCCCGGGCATCGTTGTCGCGGCCAAGGCGCTGTTGGACCGTAACCCCGATCCTACCGAAGAAGAGATCCGCGAGGCGATCTCTGGCAATCTGTGCCGGTGCACCGGCTACAGCCTGATCATCGAAGGGATCAAGGCGGCAGCGGCGCGACTGGCGGGAGGTGAGCGATGAGTCAGGGAGAGTCGCCGGAACTGCGCACCGTCGGAAAGCCGGTGCGTCGCTTTGACGCGCTCAGCAAGGCTATCGGCGCCACCGTCTATGCAGATGATTTCAAGATGCCAGGGATGCTCTATGGCAAAGCCCTGCGCAGCCCCTATCCGTCGGCCCGCATCGTGCGCATCCACACCGACCGCGCCCGTGCTCTCCCCGGCGTCGCCTGTGTCCTCACTGCCGCGGACATCGGCTACGCCAAGATGATCGCCGATATCCCCGGCCAGACCGGACAGCGGGAACGGCGAGGCTCCGAGACCCCCGTCCTGGCGTGGGACCGCGTGCGCTACAAGGGCGAGGCCGTGGCGCTCGTGGCTGCCGAGAGCGAAGAACTGGCCGAAAGGGCGCTGGAACTCATCCACGTGGAGTACGAACCCCTGCCTGGCGTCTTCAACCCTGTGGAAGCGATGAAACCAGGCGCGCCGGTCGTCTTCGAGCCGGACAACGTCGTCGCCCGCTGGAAAATCCGCAAGGGTGACGTGAAGGCCGGCTTCGCCGCCGCCGACCTGATCGTGGAGAACACCTATCGGGTACCGTTCGTGGAGCATGCCTACCTGGAGCCAGAGTCCGGCGTGGCCTGGGTGGACGAGCGCGGCGTCATCAACATTCGCGTCTCCACCCAGGTGATGGAGCACTTCCGCACCATCGCCAGGACCCTTGGCGTGCCCCAGAACAGGGTGCGCGTCCAGGGTGCTTTCGTCGGCGGGGGGTTCGGCGGCAAGGAGGACATCACCACCGAACTGTTCCTGGCCCTGCTGGCCCAGCACACCCGCCGCCCTGTGCGTCTGGTCTACACCCGCGAGGAGTCCATCCTGGCCCACTCCAAGCGGCACCCCTACATCATTCATCACCGCATCGGTGTCAAGAAGAGCGGCCGCATCACCGCCGTCCAGATCGAACTGATCGCCGATTCTGGCGCCTACCCTTACCTCACCCCCTACGTCCTGCTCTACTCCACGGTGATGGCGACGGGGCCCTACCGGGTGGACAACGTCTGGGTGGACGCGGTGGCGGCGGCGACGAACAACCCGTTCACCAGCGCCTTCCGCGGCTTCGGCGGCCCCCAGCCCTGCTTCGCCTACGAGAGCCAGATGGACGAGATCGCCCGCGCGCTGGGAAAGGATCCTCTGGAAGTGCGGCGGGTCAATTACCTGCAGGCCGGGGACACCACGGGCACCGGGCAGGTCATCCGCCACCCGCCTCTGTTGGAGGAGACCGCCCGGCGGGCGCTGGAGGCGCTGGGGGAGAAAACCCCCGATCACGGGCCGGTCAGGGTGGGGCGCGGTTTCGCCTCCTACTTCCAGAGTTACGGCCGCCTGATGTGGCTCCACGACACGTCGCAGGCGTGGGTGGGGATGGAGATGGATGGCACGGTGGTCGTCCGCTGCGGCGCGCCGGATCACGGCGGCGGCCAGCTCTCCAGCCTGTGCCAGATCGCCAGCGAAGTGCTGGGCGTGCCGATGGCCAACGTCGTCGCCTACACCCCCGACACGGCGCTCACCCCTCTGGCCGGCACCACCACCGCCACCCGGCAACTCTACATGTCCGGCAACGCCGTCTTCCAGGCCGCCACCGCCGTGCGTCGGGTGCTTCTGGACCGCGCCTCCAAGCATTTCGAGGAAGACCCCGAAAATCTGGATCTGGCCGACAGCCGGGTCTTCGTCAAGAGCGATCCCGACCGCTCGCTGCCGCTGGTGGACCTGGTGCGCATGTGCGCGGCAGAGGGGCTTCCGCTCTCCAACCTGGCCCTCTTCAAGGCCCCCTTCCGTGACCCGATAGACCTGGAGACCGGCCAGGGGGATGTCTTCCCCGACTTCACCTTCGGCACGTTCGCCGTGGAGGTCGGCGTGGACACGGAGACGGGGCAGGTTACCGTGCTCAAGAACGTCGCCTGCCACGACGTGGGACGGGCCATCAACCCCGCCGCCGTCATCGGCCAGATTCAGGGGGGGAGCTACCAGGGGTTGGGCTACGCCCTGATGGAGAACCTCATCGTGGAGAACGGGGAGATCAAGACCCCCTCGCTCTCCGAGTACCTGGTCCCCACTGCCGTGGATTACCCGACGACGCAGGTGATCCTCCTGGAATCGGGCACGGGGGTGGGGCCGTTCGGGGCGAAGGGCATCGGCGAGCCAGCGCTCACGCCCGCCGCGCCAGCGGTGGCCAACGCCGTCGCCGACGCGCTGGGTGTGCGTATCTACGAACTGCCGCTGACGCCGGAACGGGTGTTGGCGGCCCTGGAGCGAGCCGGGGATCGTTCCTGAACAGGATGTAGGACATGGGACTGGCGGCGGCGCTGGGCGTAAGGGCCGGGGAGACCGTCGCTCTGGTCGGCGCGGGTGGCAAGACGACGGCCGCCTGGCGCCTGCTGAGAGAGTTGTCCGCCAGCGGCCAGCAGGTCGTCTTCACCACCACCACCCGCATTTTCTGCCCGCGGGAAACGCGGCTGCTTCTGGCTGCCCGCCCCGACCCGATAGAGATAGCGCGATGGCTGGCGGAGGAGCCGGCTCTGGTGTTGGCTGCGGCCCACGGCGAGCGCGGCGACGCCGATCACGCCGCCCGCTGCCCCTATCCCGCCGACCCGGTCAAACTGGTGGGGCTGGAGCCAGAGGTCGTGGGCGACCTGGCCCGCGCCCTGCCAGGAGTCACCTGGCTGGTCGAGGCGGACGGGGCGAAGGGGCGGCTGCTCAAGGCTCCGGCGGAGCACGAGCCGGTGGTGCCGGTCACGGCAGACCGCGCCATCATCGTCGCCGGGCTGGGGGCGCTTGGCGCGCCGCTCGACGAGCGGACCGTCCACCGGCCCGAACGGGCCGCCTGGCTGCTCGGCGTGCCGGCGGGTACGCCCATCACTCCTGCGCTCGTCGCCCGGCTGATCGCCCATCCCGCTGGCGGGCTGAAGGGACTGCCGCCCCGCGCCGCGGTCGTCGTCCTGCTCGCCCGCTGGGACGGCCCGCCGCGCGACGAGGAGGCCGCTGAAGTTGCCCGGCACCTGTTGAGCGAGACGCGCATCGCCAGCGTGGTCCAGGCCAACCTGCGCGCTGGTGAGGCTGTGGTCTTGATGAGGAGGTAGAGCATGTTCGAAGAAATCGAGCGGGTATACGCCGCTGCCCTGGAGGCCATCCGTCAGGGCGAGCCGGCCGCCCTGGCTACGGTGATCGAGACCCACGGCGCAACCCCTCGCGGCGCTTCCGCCAAGATGCTCATCTACGCCGACGGGCGCACCGTGGGCACTGTGGGCGGGGGCGGCGTAGAGGCGCGTGTCATCGAGGAGGCGAAGGCCGCCATCGCCGAGGGCCAGTCCCGACTGCTGGAGTACCGATTGGTGGACGAGCAACGCGGCGACCCCGGCATCTGCGGCGGGGACATGCGGTTGTTCGTCGAGGTGCTGGCTGCTCGCCCATTGCTCCTGATCATCGGTGGGGGACACATCGGCCAGGCCGTGGCCGAACTGGGGGCTTTCCTCGGCTACCGCATCGCTGTGGTGGACGAGCGACCGGAGATGGTCACGCCGGAACGTTTCCCGTGGGCCGAGGCGCGTCTGACCGGCGATCCGTTGCAGCAGGTGGCGGACTTCCCGCTCACGCCGCAGACCTACGTGGTGATGGTCACCCCCCACCACACGATGGACGAGCGGATGCTGAAGGTGCTGGACGGCCGCCCCTGCGCCTACATCGGCCTGATCGGCAGTCGGCGCCGCACCGCCCACACCTTCGGGCAGGCCCGCGCGTTGGGCGTGTCGGAGGAGTTGCTGCAGCGCGTGCACACCCCCATCGGTCTGGACATCGGCGCCGAAAGCCCACGGGAGATCGCCGTCAGCATCCTGGCCGAGGTTATCGCCGTGCAGCGGGGGCGAGGATGACCGCCGGGCAGCGTGTGGTGGTGAAGGGAGGCGGCGACCTGGGCACGGGCGTCGCCTGGCGGCTGCACCGTTGTGGCTTCCGCGTGCTCGTCACCGAGACCGCCCAGCCCACCGTCATCCGCCGCACGGTGGCTTTCGCCTCGGCGGTGATGGAGGGCACGATCACTGTGGACGGGGTCACTGCCCGCCGCGTGGGAGGCGATGCCGCCATCGCTGCGGCCTGGGCCGCCGACGAGGTGCCGGTGCTGGTGGACCCCGAGGCGACGGTCGTGTCGCGGCTACGCCCTGACGCCGTGGTGGACGCGATCCTCGCCAAGCGCAACCTGGGCACGCGCATCACCGACGCGCCGGTGGTGGTGGCCCTGGGGCCGGGCTTCACCGCCGGGGTGGACTGTCACGCTGTGGTGGAAACATTGCGCGGCCACGACCTGGGACGGGTGCTGCTCAGCGGGAGCGCCGCGCCGAACACCGGCGTGCCGGGCGAGGTGGGCGGCGAGAGCGCGCGGCGGGTCGTGCGCGCCCCCGTTGCCGGGACCTTCCGCGGCGTGCGGGCCATCGGCGACCTTGTGCGGACTGGCGACGTGGTGGCCCTCGTGGATGAGACGCCGGTGCTCTCCCCGCTGGATGGTGTCCTGCGCGGCCTGTTGTACGACGGGCTGCCCGTCCATGAAGGTATGAAGGTGGGGGACGTGGACCCCCGCGGTGTTGTTGCCCATTGCTTCACCATCTCCGACAAGGCGCTGGCGGTCGGCGGCGGGGTGGTGGAGGCCATTCTGTTCCTGTCCGGCAGGAGGAAGGAGAGCGAATGATGGAGTTCGATCTGTTGTTGACCGGCGGTATTGTGGTAACCGGGCGGGGGATGCAACGGGCGGACGTGGGGGTGCGCGGCGAGACTATCGCCGCGGTCGCACCCGACCTGCCCACCGAGGGCGCCAAAGAGGTCGTAGATGTCAGCGGGAGGTATGTCTTCCCCGGCATCATTGACGCCCACGTCCACCCGGTCTACCTGGACAACGTGGAGGACTGTTCCCGCGTCGCCGCCTATGGCGGCACCACCACCCTGTTGCACTTCGCCTACGCCCGCACCGGTGAGAGCCTGTTGCAGAAGGTGGAGGAGATGCTGGCTGACGGTGTGGCCCACTCGCGGCTGGATTTCGGCCTGCATGGCGGGCTGTTCGAGGCTCCGCGGCAGGTGCCGGAGATTCCCCGCGTGATGGACCTGGGGGTGCGCACCTTCAAGTTCTTCCTGACCTACGTCAAGCAGGGCTGGTACACCGACGACTACCACCTCATCAAGGCGATGGACATCCTGGCTGAACGCGGCGGGATGGCTATGGTGCATGCCGAGAACGGCGGGGGCATTGACTACCTGGAGGACAAGTACCTCAAAGGGCCAAACGCCTCGGCCCGCTACTTCAATGCCACCCACCCGCCAGCGCTGGAGGAGGAGGCCATCTTCCGCGCCATCTGCCTGGCCGAGGTGGTGGACTGCCCGCTCTACGTGGCTCACGTCACCACCGCGCGCTCCCTGCGACCACTCCGCCGCGCCCGTGCGGAGGGGCGGCGGGTCTTCGCGGAGACCTGTCCCCATTACCTCACGCTGACTCAGGAGATCATCGCCCAGCGGGGGGCACTGGCTAAGGTAGGACCGCCCATCCGCGATGCGGAGGACGGCGCAGCGCTGTGGGAGGCGCTGCGCGACGGCACGCTGGACAGCGTGGCCTCTGACCATGCCCCCAAGGCCAAGGACGTCCACGGCGACTTCCTGGAGCAGGGCTTCGGCTCGCCGCAGGTGGAGACGGTGTTGCCGCTGACCTACGACGAGGGGGTCAACCGGGGTCGCATCAGCGTGGTGCGGCTGGTGCAGGTGTTGTGCGAGAATCCGGCGCGCATCTTCGGCCTGTACCCGCGCAAGGGCACGGTCGCCGTCGGCTCCGACGCTGACCTGGTGGTCTTCGACCCCGCGCGCGAGTTCACCATCCGCGCGGAGAACCAGCACTCGAACGTGGGCTACACGCTCTATGAGGGACGCACGGTGTTGGGCTGGCCGGAGATGTCGTTCCAGCGGGGCCGTCGGGTGCTGTGGCACGGGGAATTGGTGGCCGAGACGGGGCAGGGGCGTTTCCTACCTACCCTTGAGACGCAACCGAGCCGTGTCTGAACGCCGCCGGCCAGGCGAAGTCAGGAGGGAAGAAAGGAGTATCCATTGCGCAAACTGATGACCGGCAACGAGGCTGTGGCGCTGGGGGCGCTGCACGCAGGGGCCACGGTGGTCACAGGCTACCCTGGCACGCCGTCCACCGGGGCCATCGAGAGCCTGCTGGCGCTGGACCCGCCCGGCGTCCACGTGGAATGGAGCACCAACGAGAAGGTGGCGTTGGAAATCGCCGCTGGCGCGGCCTGGGCCGGCCGCCTGGCATTATGCACGATGAAAATGTCGGGCCTGAACGTGGCCTACGACTCGCTCATCTCCATCGCCTACTCCGGCGTCATTGGGGGTCTGGTCGTCTACGTGGCTGACGACCCCGGCGTGAGCGCCGGGATGTGCGAGCAGGACTCGCGCGGCTTCGCCCTGATGTCGGACATGCCGCTGCTGGACCCCGCGTCGGTGGCCGAGGCCTACGGGTTGACCCGGCGGGCCTTCGAGATTTCCTGGCAGGTCGGCACGCCGGTCTTTGTGCGGCTGGTGACGGCGGTGGCCCACACCATCGCTCCGGTGGAGGTGGAGGAGCCGCTCCCCGCGCCAGCGCAGGAGCCGCTCCTGCTGCGGGACATCGCCCGCTTCACCAAGGCTGGTGCGGCCATCTGTACCCGGCAGCACCGCGACCTCATCGCCCGTCTGGAGCGGGCCGGTCAGGTCATCGCCGGGATGGGGCTGAACCGGCTGGAGTTGTCCCCGCAACCGGGGGGACTGGGCATCATCGCCTGCGGGGTGACGGCATCCTACCTGCAGGAAGGGTTTGTCGCGGCTGGCCTGGACCCCGACCTCCTCTCGGTGCTGCGCGTCAGTGCGCCGCACCCCTTCCCCGCCCAGCCGGTACGTGACCTGCTGCGTCACTGCGGGACGATCCTGGTTTTGGAGGAACTGGAGCCCTACGTCGAGCGGGAAGTGATCATCGAAGCGCGCCGGGTGGGGTTCGCCGGGCGCATCGTGGGCAAGCTGGACGGCACCCTCGACCGGGTGGGCGAGTATGGGGTCGCTCAGGTGACCCGCGGCATTGCCGTCGCGCTGGGACATGAGCCACAGCCTGTCATCGCCCTTCCCCAGCCTGACGCCCCCCAGCCGGCGGCCCGCCCCATCACCGTCTGCGCTGGCTGCCCCCACCGGGGTACCTTCATCGCCATCAACCAGGCCATCCGTAAGGCTGGCTACAAGAAGGACCAGGTGATGGTCACCGGGGACATCGGCTGCACGATCCTGGGCATGAACCCGCCGTTCCACACCGTGTGGAGCGAGGTCTCGATGGGGGCCAGCATCGGCCTGGCGCAGGGCTACGTCCACGCCGGCACGCCGACGCCGGTCATCGCCACCATCGGCGACTCCACCCTCTTCCACGCCGGTATCCCCGCGCTGGTTAACGCGGTCCAGCATCAGGTGCCCCTGACGGTGGTGGTGATGGACAACGGCTGGACGAGCATGACCGGCATGCAGGTCAACCCTGGCACGGACGAGGCCTTCCAGCCGCCCGGCAGCCGACGGGTGGACATCGCTCGACTGATCCCTGCGCTGGGGGTGGAGCATTTCTTCATCGTTGACCCGTTCCACCTGGACGAGATGACCGAGGTCATCTCCCGGGCCCTGGCGCTGCCGGGGGTCAAGGTGGTGCTGGCGCGTCAGGAGTGCGCCATCCAGGCGCAGCGACGGGGCCGGCGAGCCGGGCGGACTCGTGTCCTGGAGGAGAAATGTACCCTGTGCAAGCGTTGCATCCTCGTTACCGGCTGCCCTGCCCTGAGCATCGGTGAGCGGTCGGTGGTGATTGACCCCGCCCTCTGTTACGGCTGCGGCCTGTGCGCCCAGTCCTGCAAACTGGGGGCGATGGAGTGGGAGGAGAACGCATGACCACATCCCAGGAACCGCAGGCCACGTTCGACGTGCTCCTGGTGGGAGTTGGCGGACAGGGGGTGTTGACCATCGGCGAACTGCTGACCGAAGCGGCCTTCCGCCAGGGAATACCGGTCAGTTTTTACCCCAGCAAGGGCATGGCTCAACGCGGTGGCTTCGTCAAGGCGCAGTTGCGGTTGGGACGGGAAGGGAGCGGGCCGAACATCCCCCTGCAGGGGGCAGACCTGGTCATTGCCACCGAGGTCTCCGAGGCGCTCAAGGGGCTGCCATTTCTGCGCCCTGGGGGGGACTTCGTGCTCTTCGCCTACGTGTGGGCGCCCACGGAGGTGATGCTGGGCAAGGCCCCCTACCCGGCCCTGGAGGAGGTGGTGGAGGCGGCGCGCCGGACCGGGGCCAACGTGCATATCATCTCCCCCGACAGCCTGCCCGTCCATGAAGGGGTCCCGGTTCCAGCGAACGTCTACCTGCTGGGCTTCGTCGTGGCGCGTACGGGCCTGAGCCGCGTGCTGGAGCCGGAGACGGTCGCCCAGGCGATAGCGGCGCGCTGGCCGAAGGGCGCCGACCGCAACCTCTTCGCCTTCCAGTCTCCGTGTCTCCCCCTCTCCGCGTCTCCCCATCACCCCGTCACGGACCCCTCATGAACGCCTTCCATTCCCTTTTCAATCCCCGCGGCGTCGCCATAGTCGGGTCCGCTGCCCCCGGCAAAATCGCCTACCATCTGCTCCGGCAGGTGACCGAAGGAGGCTATGAGCCGGTCTACGCCGTCAACCCCAAGGCGCAGGGGGCGTTCGGCGTTCCGGGCTTTCCCTCAGTGGCCGAGATCGGCCAGCCGGTGGACCTGGCGGTGGTCGCCGCGCCGCCGCAGAGCATGCCGCAGGTTCTGGCGGACTGTCACCAGGCTGGCGTCTCCGTCGTCGTGGTCATCACCGCTGGCTTCGCGGAGACCGGCAACGTCGCTGGCGAGCGGGAACTGGTCCGCCTGGCCGGGGAGTATGGCATCCGCGTGGTCGGCCCGAACTGCGCGGGTATCGTCAACACTCACCACCGGCTGTTCGCCACCCTCGAGGTGCAACCGCCGGCAGGCGGGGTGAGCATGATCGCCCAGAGCGGGGCGCTGGGCGGGGTGCTGCTGGCCTGGGCGAAGGAGCACGGTCTGGGCATCGCCAAGTTCGTCAGTTACGGCAACCGCGCCGACCTGAACGAGATGGACTTCCTGCGCTATTTGGCGGAGGACGCGGAGACGGCGGTGGTGGCGCTGTACATCGAGAGCGTTGGCGATGGGCGGGAGTTCATGCGGGCGGTGGAGGCGTGCACCCGCCGCAAGCCTGTCGTGGTCATCAAGGCGGGGCGCAGCGGCTCGGGCCGCCGGGCGACCCTCTCCCATACCGGCTCGCTGGCCGGCGCGGATGCGGTGTACGACGCCGCGCTGCGTCAGTGCGGTGCCCTGCGCGTGGCCTCGATGGAGGAGATGTTTGACCTGTGCAAGGCCTTCACCACCGTCCCGCCGCTGCGCGGGCGACGTGTGGCCATCGTCACCAACTCCGGCGGGCCAGGGGTGCTGGCCGCCGACCGGGCGGAGGAGGTGGGACTGAGCGTCGCCGAGCCCAGCCCGGAACTGAAGGAGCACCTGTCGGCCTTCCTGCCCGCCCACTGCGCGCTGGGCAATCCGATTGACCTGACGGTGGAGGGGACGGAGGAGGGATACCGTCGCACATTGGAGGCAGTGGCCCCGGAGTATGACGCAGTGCTGGCGCTGAACATCGCCCCGGCCTACCTCGATTCGCTACCGCTGGCGCGGGGGGTCTGCGCGGCCGCACAGGGGAGCCCCTCGCCCATCGTCGCCGCTTTCCTGCCGGGGCCGATCGTCGCCGCGGCGGTGGCCTACCTGGAGGCCCATGGCGTGCCCAACTTCGCCACCGGCGAGCGGGCGCTGGCCGCGCTGGCCCTGCTGGCCGAGGATTCCGCCCGCCGCCCCATGGTACGCCTCTTGCCCGACCCGCCTGGTGGGACGCACTCTCTGCCCGGCGCCGGACCGCTCCTGGAGCCGCAGGGGATGGCCTGGCTGAAGGAGAACGGCTTGCCTGTGCCGGAGTTCCGCCTGGCCGCCGATGAGGAAGAAGCAGTGCAGGCGGCACACGAGATCGGCTACCCGGTGGTCATGAAGGTCGTCTCACCGACCATTCTCCACAAGTCCGACCGCGGCGGGGTGGTGGTGGACCTCCGTGACGACGCGGCGGTGCGGGCGGCCTTCGCCCGCATCCGGCAGGCCGCCGGCCGCGACCTCCAGGGCGCCATCCTCTACCCGATGATCCGAGATGCCCAGGAGGTGCTGGTTGGCCTCTCCCGCGACCCACAGTTCGGCCCCGTCGTCACCTTCGGCCTGGGCGGCATCTACACCGAGGTCTGGCGGGACGTGGCCCTGCGCGTCGCTCCGGTGGACAAGGCTGAGGCGTTGGAGATGATCCGCCAGATCCGCGCCTTCCCGCTGCTGGCGGGAGCCAGAGGTCGCCCGGCAGGCGATCTCGACCGGCTGGCGGAACTGCTCGTCCGCGTTTCCCATCTGCCCTTCGAGTACCCCGATCTGGCCGAGATGGACCTGAACCCCGTGTTCGTGCTGCCTGATGGGGTGTGGGTGGGAGATGTGCGTGTGATCCCTGGCATGGCTCCATAGCCACGAATTTCACGAAAGACACGAACAATCCTGTCAAGGAGCAAAATGACCTGCATCAAACCGCAACGGGGTCTGGACGAGATCGAGCCCTACGTACCCGGCAAGCCCATCGAGGAGGTGCAGCGGGAGTACGGCCTGCGGGATGTGATCAAACTGGCGTCGAACGAGAACCCGCTGGGGCCGTCCCCCCGCGCGGTGGAGGCCATGCGTGAGGCGCTGGTGCGGGTCAACATGTATCCCGACGGGCAATCCTACTACCTCCGCCAGGCGCTTGCCCGCCACCTGGACCTCGACGCCGAACAGGTGACTGTGGGCAACGGCGCTGACGGGATCATCGTGGAGATCTGCCTGGCGTATCTCCAGGAGGGGGATGAGGTCGTCGTCAGCCGTTCCTCCTTCCCGGTCTATGACGTCTACACCCGCGTCATGCGCGCGACCCTGATCAAGACGCCGCTCAGGGAGTATGGGATAGACCTGGAGGCCATGGCGCGGGCGGTCAATGGGTGCACCAAGATCATCTTCGTCTGCAACCCCAACAACCCCACCGGCACAGTTGTGACAGCGCCGGAGGTGGAAGAGTTCCTGGCCGCCGTGCCGGACCACGTCCTGGTGGTGTTCGACGAGGCGTACTACGAGTTTGTGGACACAGAGGATTTCCCCGATACCCTGCGTTATGTCCGCCAGGGGCGGCAGAACGTGCTGACCATGCGCACCTTCTCGAAGGTCTACGGCCTGGCCGGCATCCGCCTGGGGTATGCAGCGGCGGTCCCCCAGGTGCTGGCGCCGCTGAACGTGGTGCGCGAACCGTTTGCGGTCAACCTGCTGGCGCAGGCAGCGGGGCTGGCGGTGCTTGAGGATGAGGAGTTCCTGCGCGCTACGGTGGCGGCTAACCGCGCCGGGCGGCACTTCCTGTACCGGGAGTTCGAGCGGCTGGGGTTGTTCTTCATCAGAAGCCACACCAACTTCGTGCTGGTGCGCGTCGGCCCGCAGGCCGGGCAGGTGGCGCGAGCGTTGCTGGAACGGGGCATCATCGTGCGCCCGTGTGGCGCTTATGACCTGGAGGAGTTCCTGCGCGTGACTGTCGGGAGCGCGGAGCAGAACGCCCGTCTGATTGCTGCGCTGGAGGAAATCCTGCGCTGATTTTGGATTGCGGCGACGGAGTCGCCGCTTTGCAAGCGCCGACCCCGTCGGCGCAGTCCAGACTTTGGATTGCGGCGACTGCGTCCCCGCGTCACCCCTCCGCCGTCCGCAAGATCGCCGCGATGCGCTCGGCGGCACCGTCCGGCAGCGGCGGCGGCTGGTGGGTCGTCAGGATGTGGTGTAGCCGCTCGCGGATGCGGTCAAGGACCGTCGGCGCGCCAGCCGCCTGCCAGTTCACCCACGGGTCGCGGTCGAACAGCGTGGGGGTCCAGATTTCGCTGCGGCAGCGCTTCGCCGTCTCGCGGGTGGAGAGGAACTCCCCGCCCGGCCCCACGCGGTCAATCAACTCCAACATCAGCGTCTCGTCGCTGACCTCGATGCCGCGCATGATCCGCCGGGTCATGGCGATGATCTCGTCGGTCAGCACCAGCAGTTCCAGCGAGCCGATGTCGGCGCAGTCGAGGAAGCCGATGTCGTGCACCAGCGTCGCCCCGCTCAACCCCGAGAGCAGCACCTGCACCGTGCTCTCCACCGCCGCCTGCAGGTCGAGCGTCTTGGCCTCGGAGGCCCCCGCAGTGCCCATGAAGGGCAGTCCCAGGTAGCGGGAGATGTCGGACATCGCGGCGCTGTACAGGCTCATCTCCGGCCCGCCGTAGGCCGGGCGACCGGTGCGCAGGTCCACCGGCTCCGGCACGCCGCCGATACAGACCGGCGCGCCGCGTCGCTTGCACTGGATGGCGGCCAGGCCACTCAACGCCCCGGCCAGGTAGATGACCAGCAACCCGGCTCCGGTGATGGGAGCGGTGCTGCCCGCCGTGCCGCCGCCGATGAAGACCACCGGCACGTGGTGCTCCGCTGCCCAGAGGACATTGGCCAGGTCGTGGTCCGTGTGTACCAGGGGGGACTGGAAGGTGGAGAAGAGGCCGAAGAAGGGGCGGCGCCGCAGGGCCTCCTCGCTGCCGGCCACCGCCACGGCCATCTCGTAGATGGCGGCGAGGTTGTCGGGGGCGAAGGCCCACGCCAGGATGGGCTTGCCGGTGTTGGCGATCAGTTCGGCGAACTCGTAGACCGGGGCCAGATGGGGTGGCACGTCGCCGATCAGCCCCAGTCCCATCACGTAGCCGATGTTCTCCAGCGCATCGCACACCCGCGCCGTCATCGCCGGGTCGCCCCGCCGGGTCTGCCGCCGCTCGCCTGTCTGGGGGTCAACGAAGTGGGGGTTGGTCAGCCCAGGACCAAACGTCACCCGGTCGGGGGCCACCTGGCAGACGTGACCGCCGGCGCGTCCCCACAGGGTGAAAGTGCGGGGCGTGGCAACGACGGCGTCCTGAATGATGTGCGGCGGGATGCGCACGCGCACGCCCTCCACCCACGCGCCCGCCTCCGCCAGCAGGGCACGCGCCTCGGCGTTGTGCACGTCCACGCCGGTGCGTTGCAGGCACTCCAGCGTGGCCCGATAGACCACCTCGATCTGCCGATCCGTCAACACGCGGAATTGTGGGGTCTGATGAGCGGAGTAGTTCGTGTCCATTCTCCCTCTTCCTACTTATGACACTACCATCTGGGTCAGTTCGCGCACGTCGGACAGGCGCTCGAAGCGGGAGACCAGGCCCAGCAGCGCCTCGACCCGCTCCCTGTCCAGCACGTGGCCGACGAGCCAGCGGAACTTGGCCTTCAGACGGGGTTCGTCCCAACCTGGCGGGGGGTAGCGGATACCGCTTTCGGTCTCCCCCGAGCAGAAGGTGCGCCCGTCCCTGAGCGTGATGGTGACCACAGTGGCCAGTTTGCCCTGCGGGTCCCCGGCGACCAGCCGCCGCGCCAGGTCGTTCAGCCTCTCCGACTCCAGCAGTTCGACGCGCGCGGCCAGCGCCCGCACCTGCTCGTCCCTCAGGCGAGGCTCCAGTATCTGCACCGGACCGACCTCGCCATCCACCAGGAAGGCCGCCAGCGGCCAGGCCATACTGAACTGCGCCTCCTCGGTGGACGTGGGCAGGGCTGTTCCCAGGCGCACCGCCTCGTGGAAGCACTCGAGACGGATGTGGGCGATCTC
>DAOTYX010000164.1:0-34683 GCA_034434635.1 Anaerolineae bacterium
AGCGACTCTACTCAGCCACCCACCGCCTGACGGCTGGAGTCGCGGCTACCACCTGCGAAGCCCACCGACGCGCCGCCCCCCCACCGCCGTAGGGCGGCATCCCCATGCCGCCCACCGACGCGCCGCCCTCGCACCGCCGTAGGGCGGCATCCCCATGCCGCCCACCGACGCGCCGGCCCCCCACCGCCGTAGGGCGGCATCCCCATGCCGCCCACCGACGCGCCGGCCCCTCCACCGCCGTAGGGCGGCATCCCCATGCCGCCCGCCGCCTACTCGGATGGTCTCAAATCTGCAACGACCGCAAGAACCTGCCGGGCACGAGAGACATCAACCCCCAATTGTGAGACGAGCGCGTTGAGGCTGGGAAAGGTCTCCTCATCCCGCAGCCAGGCGATGAAATCCACCCCCAACTGCTGGCCGTAGAGGTCACCGTTGAAGTCCAGCAGGTGGGCCTCCACCGTCAGGCGATCCGCCACGAAGGTGGGGCGTACCCCGATGTTGGTCACCGCCAGGAACTGCTCTCCCCGCTCCGTGTGCGCGACGCAGGCATAGACGCCGTTGGCAGGAATCAGCCGCCCAGCCGGCGGCTCGATGTTGGCGGTGGGGAAACCCAGTGTGCGCCCCAACCCGCGCCCGTGGACGACCAGACCAGACAGGCGATAGGGACGGCCCAGGCAGCCGTTGGCCTCCTCGATGTCGCCAGCGGTGAGCGCAGCGCGGATGCGGGTGCTGCTGACCACCTGTCCGCGCCACTGCGCCGGCTCGACGATGCGCACGGTAAAACCCAACCGTTCACCAGCCGCGCGCAGGTAGGCAACGTCCCCCTCCCGGCGGTGGCCCAACGCGAAATCCGGCCCGGCCCACAGTTCGGCCATCTGCAGGTGACGGCATAGGCCCATCGTGAAGCGGCTGGCCGGCATGCCGGCGATGGCGGGGGTGAAGCGGAGCACAACCAGCACGTCTACACCAATCTGATCGAGAAGCGCTGTCCGCTCCTCAATCGTCGAGAGCGCCGCCACCGGCCGGCGGCCCAACACCGCCCCCGGATGGGGGTCAAAGGTGATCACCACCGCCGTCCGCCCCGCCGCGTGCGCCGCCTCGGTCATGCCGCCGATGAGCCGGCGATGGCCGAGGTGCACCCCGTCGAAGGCGCCGATGGTCACGTGAGCAGGTGCGGATACGTCTGCCTCTTCCAGAGAATGAATCACCTGCACGGGCATCCTGCCTTTCCAGGTGGATTCCGGACGCCTGGCGCTTTTCAAGGGCCAGGGCCTCAGAAGACCTTGCGCGGCTGCCAGACAGCCTGTTCGGTCTGGTACTCCATCACTGCGACGAACGACCCATCCGGCGCATAAGCGCGCGCCAGAGGCGCGTCCTGCGGCGGCGCGACCACTGTCTGTCCCATCCGCACGGTCCGCACTCCCGCCTCGTCGAGCCGCAGCACGGGATAGCGGCGCAGGGCGGCATCGGGCGGCAACAGCGACGCCAGCAACCGCTCGCGGGTCAACGCCGCCAGTGGGATGGCCTCCTCGATACGGAAGTCGCCGCTGGCCAGACGGGTGAGCGCGTCCATGTACGCCCCGCAACCGAGACGCTCCCCCAGGTCATGCGCCAGCGAACGGATGTAGGTCCCTGCCGAGCAGGCCACCTCCACCGTCAGGTAAGGTGGCTCCCACGCGGTCAGGTCGAGGCGGTAGATCTCCACCGCGCGCGGCTGCCGCTCGACGGTCACTCCACGACGAGCCAGGCGGTACAGCGGCTGACCGTCCCGCTTGAGCGCGGAGTACATCGGTGGGACCTGAAGAACAGGCCCGCGGAAGCGGGCCAGCGCCGTCTCCACCGTCGCGCGATCCACTTCCACCGGACGCTCCTGAAGCACCGTCCCTGTTGCGTCATAGGTGTCGGTGGTCATGCCCAGGCGGATGCGCGCGCGGTAGACCTTGGTCGAATCCATCAGGTACTCGACCAGCCGGGTGGCCCGCCCCAGACAGACGAGGAGGACACCACTGGCCAGCGGGTCCAGCGTGCCCGCGTGGCCCACACGTCGCTGGCCAGCCACCGCCCGCACCTGTGCTACCACGTCATGAGAGGTCAGGCCAGAAGGCTTATCGAGGTTGAGGATGCCGTCCAACATCAACGGGCCCGCTCCCGCTGACGGTCCAGGCTCTGGCGCATCGCCGTCAGCACACGCCGTTTCACCGCTTTCAGGGAGCCAGGAAGGGTACAGCCAGCCGCCAGGGGGTGGCCACCGCCGCCCAGCGCCAGCGCCAGGCCGGACACATCGAAACCGGGGGCCGCGCGCAGGGCCACCTCGACCTGGCCGCCCTCGCGCTCGGTGAAGACCGCCGCCATCAGCGCCCCCTCGACGCCAATCAACAGGTTGGCCAAGCCAAAATCGCCGCGTGCGTCATAGCCGATTTGCTGCTGCTCAGCCAGAGAGATCGCCGTCCAGACGAGGCCATCACTCGCCTGGACGCGGGTGAGGCCCGCCCCCCAAAGGCGCAGGTGAGGGAGCGAACGGCGGTCCAGGCCATTCCGGGTGATCGCCGCGAGCGACGCCCCGGCGCGCATCAGCGCCACGGCGACCTCCAGGGCTTCAGGAGTGACGTTGGCAGTGCGGAAGCCCCGCGTGTCGGTCACCAGGCCAGTGAGCAGACAGACGGCGGTCGGTTCGTCGAGGGGCGCCGGCAGATAGCCGGCCAGGTCGTAGAGAATCTGGGTGGTGGAGGCCGCCGCCTCATCCACCAGGTTGAGCGTGCCGAACCGAAGGTTGGTGACGTGGTGGTCTATGTTCAACAAAGGGATGTCGGCAAGCCAGTCCGCCTGGGCCACCGTCCCCAACCGTTCGGTGTCCGAAGAGTCGAGAACGACCCGCAGGTCGAACCGCTCGTGCGGCACCTGCTGCACCACCTGCTCCCAACCGGGCAGATAGCGGTAACGGGGCGGGACGGGGTCCTGGCAGGCCAGAAGGGGCCTCTTGTCCAACGCCTGCAGCATCCAACCCAGCCCCAGCAGGCTGCCCACGGCGTCGCCATCAGGGGCAACGTGGGTGATCAACAAAGGACGCTCCGCCTGACGCAGCAGGCGACCGCCCTCACTCAGGCTCTGTGCCGGAATCATCTTTCAGGCGGTCCAGCAACCCGGAGATGTGCTCCCCGCGCTCGAAGGAGGGGTCATAGTGAAACCGCAACTCCGGCGTGTTACGCAGGCGCAACCGCTGGCCAAGTTCCCGCCGCAGGAAGCCGGTGGCGCTGCGCAGCCCGTCCAATGCGTCCGCCTGCACGGACTCGTCCCCCATCACGCTGAAATAGATGTGGGCCACCGTCGTGTCCACGTTCACCTGCACGCCGGTGATGGTCACCATATGGAGACGCGGGTCATTGACCCGCGTCCCGAGCAGTTCGCTCAGGTGTTTTTGAATCAGATCGGCGGCCCGTCGCTGGTATCTGGCACCCATTATGTGGACCGTTCTTTCACGTACGCTTCGATCACGTCACCGACTTTGAAGTCATGGAAGCCTTCCACGCCGATGCCGCACTCGAAGCCAGCGCGCACCTCGCGAGCGTCTTTGTCGAAGCGCTTGAGTGAGCCAATGGTCCCCTCGAAGACAACCTGATCGCTGCGCCACACTCGCGCCCTGGCGTTGCGCCGCACCTCTCCCTCCAGGACGTAGCAGCCAGCGACCTGGCCGATCTTGGGGATGTCGAAAGTGGCCCGCACCTCGGCCCGGCCGATGGTCTTGTCCACATAGGTCGGTTCCAGCAAGCCCTTGAGCGCCAGGTCCACCTCATCAACAAGCCTGTAGATGATGTCATACAGACGGATGTCCACGCCCTCGCTCTCAGCCAGCCGCCGCGCTGCCGGGTCCACCTGTACCTGGAAGCCGACGATGATGGCATGGGAGGCAATGGCCAGGTTGATGTCGGACTCACTGATGTCGCCCGCAGCGGCGTGGATGATGTTGACCTTGAGTTCCTCGCTCCCCAATCTTTCCAACGAGCCGACGATGGGTTCGATGGAACCCTGGACGTCCGCCTTGACGATCAGGTTCAGTTCCTTGACCTGGCCTTTCTGGATGCCTGCCGAGAGATCGTCGAGGGTATAGACCGGGCGAGCCTGCGGGGATTCCTGATCCCGCCGGCGGGTGGAGACGATGCTGCGCGCCGTGCGTTCGTCGGCGACCACCTCCAGCAGGTCACCCGCCTCAGGAACATCGGAGAGGCCCATAACGACGACGGGAGTCGAAGGGGGAGCCTCGCGCAGAGGGCGGCCATGCTCGTCCAGCATCCGCCGCACGCGGCCGTAAACGCTGCCGACCACTACCGCATCCCCCACACGAAGGGTGCCGTTCTGCACCAACACCGTCGCCGTGGGACCCTTGCTCCGTTCCAGGCGGCCCTCCAGCACGGTGCCCACGGCGGGTCGGTTGGGGTTAGCCTTGATGTCATGCGAGTCAGCGACAAGCAGGATGGCGGCGAGCAAGTCCTCCAGACCAATCTGCTTCTTGGCAGAGACGGGGACGCAGAGCGTATCACCGCCCCAGTCGTCGGGGACGAGCCCCACCTCGCTCAACTGTTGCTTCACGTGATCGGGGTTAGCAGTGGGCTTGTCAATCTTGTTCAGGGCGACGATGATGGGCACGCGGGCCGCGCGGGCGTGGTTGATCGCTTCGATGGTCTGGGGCATGATGCCGTCATCGGCGGCGACGACGAGCACGGCAATATCGGTGATGTGCGCCCCGCGGGCGCGCATCGCGGCGAACGCCTCGTGGCCGGGGGTGTCCAGAAAGGTGATCTCCCTGCCGTGGTGTTCCACGCGGTAGGCGCCAATGTGCTGAGTGATCCCCCCCACCTCGCCGGCGACGACATTGCTGCGCCGGATGACATCCAACAGCGAGGTCTTGCCGTGGTCCACATGCCCCAGAATGGTCACCACAGGCGGCCGGGGGCGCAGGTTACTGGGGTCCTCACGCGCGTAGAGTCGCTGCCAGAGCGGCGCCGGCCCCTCCTCCACCACCTCTTCAACAACCGGCGGGGCCTCTTCCTGAGTCTCAAATCCCATCTCGGAGGCCACGATGGCCGCGGTCTCATAGTCAATCTGCTGGTTGATGTTGGCCATGATCCCATTGTTCATCAACTCCTTGATGACATCAATGGGGCTCACGTTCATCGCATCCGCCAGCTGGCGCACGGTAAGCGTAGCCGGAAGCACGACCACACGACCTGTCTCAGTTCGTCCCATACCCATACCCTCCTTGGGGCCTTCCTCCCCCGTGTTTTCTCAGCCTACCCCTTGGTTACCTGCGCCTTGCTGCTGCCAGAGACGCAGTCGGCCGGCGGGTAGGCTATCAACCTGACCGGGAGTCAGGCCCCGCTCTCCTCCGGCAACGCCTCTGGAAGGGTTTCGGCGTAGGCCAACAGACGGTTGATCGTCTCCGAGTCCAGGGTGAGCCGCAACGCCGGATCGAGCCGACGGCGGGTAAGCGCCTCGATCCAGCAGCCGCGTCGCGCGCAGAGATAGGCACCGCGCCCGTTGCGCTTGCCCTTCTCATCCACCACCACTTCCCCCTCTGGCGTGCGCACGATGCGGACCAACTGCCGCTTCGGGCGCACGGTCCGACACGCGACACAGGTGCGGTGGGGCAGTGGTCTGCGGTGGCCTTTTGGAGCCGCCACCTACTCTTCCTCCCAATCCTCCACTATGCCACGGCGGTGGCGACGCACAACGACCACCTGTCCCAGATCCTCATCCAAGATCAGCGCCCGGCGGGCCTTCTTGCGCCCCTTAGGCTTCTTCTTGGTCGGGATAGGTTCCTCTTCTTCTTCCTCCAGCACTTCCTCCCACAGCGCCTCGTCAATCGCGGGAATGGTGAGCGGCTCCGTCACCTCCGGCTCGGCTGACACCGCGGCGGGGGAGGGCATCTCCACCTCGGCGACCCTCTCAGCAGGGACAGCCGCCATCTCCAGCGGGACCGCCTCTGCCGCCGCCTCCACAGCCGACGGCAGAGCCTCTTCTCCGATGGCCAGCGGTTCGGCGACCGGCGCGGGCTCGAAGATCTCAGCGGTCTCAGGCAACACAACCGCAGGAGCCTCCTCGACCAGCGCCTCCTCAACGGCAGGCGCCTCCGGCGCGACCGCCGCCGCGGGGGCCAGGTCGAGTTGGTCAAGGGCAGCGCGAATCTCGGTCAATGACTTGGGGCCGATCCCTTCCAGCCGCAACAACCCCTCGTCTCCTTCAGCCAGGCGTTCGAGCAACTGGCCCACGTTCTCTATCCCGCTGCGCTCCAGGTGACTGGCCACGCGGTCGGTCAGTTTGAGCGTATCGAGGGAAAGACCATAGGCCGCGAGAGGAATGCGCTGGCGCGCCTCCTGAATGGCCGCCTCACGGGCCATGCGCTCCTCCGCCAGCGCCGCGCGCCGCGCCGCCTCCTGAGCCGCCAGTTGCGCCTGTCCCGAACGGCGCAGGGAGATGTAGTAGATGCGCACGGCCTCGATCACCGAGCGCATCAGCGCCAGTTCCTCCAGCGTGTATGGGTAGTGCTCCGTCTCGAAGCGCCGCAGGATAGCCGCCACCTCGGGCAGACGTTCCCCCACGCTACCCAGGGCTGCCTGAAGATTACTATCCTCCTTGACTTTTTGCAGCGCCCACTCCGCGGCCTCGGTGACCCCCTGGATGTCAATCCGCCAGCCGGTCAGTTTTGCTGCCAGACGGGCGTTCTGGCCGGCGCGGCCGATCGCCAGGGAGAGTTGATCGTCGGGTACCACGACGTTGGCGCTCTTGCCCTCGACCGGGTCGTCATCCACGATCACGCTCAGCACACGGGCGGGGCTGAGAGACTTGGCGATGAAAGCGACCGGATCGTCGCTCCATTCGATGATGTCCACCTTCTCCCCGCCCAGTTCCTTGACGATGGACTGAATGCGGATGCCGCGCATGCCCACGCACGCCCCCACCGCGTCCACGCCGGGTTGGCGGGCCAGCACGGCGACCTTGGAGCGGGAGCCGGCCTCACGCGCGATGCTCTTGATCTCCACGATGCCGTTGGTGATCTCCGGCACCTCCAACTCCAACAGGCGGCGTAGCATCTTCTTGTGGCTGCGGGAGACGATGATCTGTGGCCCACGGCTGGTCTTGCGCACTTCCATAACATAGGCGCGGATGCGGTCATGAAGGACGTACCGCTCGCCCGGCACCTGTTCCTTGCGCGGCAGGATCGCCTCGGTACGCCCCAGGTGCAGGGTGACGAACTGCGGATTGACGCTCTGCACCGTGCCGTAGACCAGTTCCCCCTCCTGCTCGGCGAAGTGAGAGAACTGAGCGTCCCGTTCCGCCTCGCGGATGCGCTGGAGGATGACCTGACGGGCTGTCTGCGCCGCGATACGCCCGAAGTCGCGGGGGGTGTTCTCCACCATCACCATGTCTCCCTCGGCGACATCCGGCGCGATCTTCAACGCCTTATCCAGGGCGATCTCTGTCTGGGGGTCCGTGGCCTGCGCGACCACCCGGCGCTCGACGAAGATGTGCACCTCGCCGGTCGCCGGGTCAATCTCGGCCGTGACATTCTGGGTCGCCGGCACATCAGCGTTGCGCCGATAGGCGGAAACCAGCGCGGTCTTGATCGCCTCCAGCACCACTTCGCGCGGCAGGTTCCGCTCGGCGCAGATTTGATTGAACGCCGTCAGGAATTCGCTCTTCATTTTCTGTTGCTACCCCGCCAGATCACCCGTCGATATTATCAAAGAAAGTGGGCCCGAGACCCACTTTCCCCACCGCCCCATATACCACTGGGGCAGATTATAGCACAGAAGAAGGGTTTGCGCAAGGGTTCGGCGCTAACTGGGCCTGCCGCGCCCCCTCAACAGGAACAGACCGATCAGCATGGCCACCGGCAACAGAGAGGAACAGCACTCGAGCAAAGGACTGGGAACCCTGCGTACCACCGTCCGGCGGTAGGGCGTATCGCTCTCCGCCCGCCGCGGGTAGACATCCTCCGTCATGTCCATTCCCCCAAACCAGGAACGCAGTTTGGTGACGTAGAACTCCTGCCCACCCAACAGTGCGTTCAGGTCACCGGTCTCGGAAGCGAGCGGCTCCAGGGTCAGCGGCCCGGCAAAGTCGGTCATCATACCATCCACCGTCATCCGGTGATCCGACAAGACGTAGAGCAGTACATTCACCCCATTTCCGGCCAGCGCTGTGAGCCGCATCGGATACACCGGCGCCGGCGCATCGAAAGAGAGCCACAACGGCTCCACATCCCCCTTGACCGTCTGGGTCTCCCCTGGCGCGACGCGCACGGCAACGAAGGTCCAGCCCTCCGCCACGTAGGCATCCAGCACAGGCTGCCCTTCATCAGGGAAAACATACCCGTTGTCGTTGAGCCAATCCAACAAAGGGCCGGAGTCGCTGGCGGCCAGGATGCTGACATCGTAGAGGCCCACCCGCTCACGGCCGAGAACCTCCACCCCACCGGCTTCCCCCGGCGGGGCTGTCGCCATGCAGGAGCCAAAGAAGACGGTCTGGGTGACGATCTCCGGCTGGGTCAGGTCACTGAGGTAGGAAAACCACCCGGCACTGGCCGTGGCAACGTGCGGGACGGAGGGCGTCGGCACCACCCAGGCCGCATCGGGGCTCTCACCCAGCAGGCGAATCGAGATCACCAGGTCCTCATGCTGCGCTGCCGCGTCGTAGATCAGGATAGCCTTCTGCTCCGGCATCTCCACATCCCCCACATGACCGTAGGGAGGCAGCGGGATACCATCGGCAAGCGCAGGGAGGGGAACCGCGGACAGGAGCACCGTCACGATAACCCCGGCGGCAACCCACCGTCCCTTCCAGGAACACAGGATGGACATCTCACACCTCCCAGAGTGGGGATGAGTGACATTGTACGCCAATCGCCGGAGTGAGCAACCGTCGCTTCTGCTTTTGCCCGACCTGTGATACACTCATGAGCACAGGAGGAGGCAAACGATGCTCGAAGCCATGCTCACCCCACAACAACTCGCGCTGCGTGACGAGGTACGCCAATTCGTCCGGGATGTGCCACGACAACTCGTGCTGGATATGGACGCCGACCAGGTGCGCTACCCCCGGGAGTTCGTGGGCGAGGCGGGGCGTCGCAACCTGTTGGGGCTGCGCTTCTCCCCGCAGTTTGGCGGGCGTGGCCTGCGGTGGGAGGACGAGATCATCGCTATAGAAGAGGTCGGGGTGTTGGGCACAGCACTGGCCTGCGCCTACGTCATGCCCAGCATCGTCGGCGAGGCGCTGGCGGCTTTCGGCACCCCTGCCCAGCAAGAGCGCTGGCTGGCACCGCTGGTGCGTGGCGAGAAAGTGGCCGCGGAGGCCCTCACCGAGCCGCGCGGCGGCTCCGACTTCTTCGGCACCACCACCGAAGCGGTGCGGGAGGGGGACCATTACCGGCTGCGCGGACAGAAGCGGTTTGTGGTCGGCGCGGCAGAGGCGGACTTCTTCCTGGTCTACGCCCGCACCGACCCCAACGGCCCGCCCCACCGTTCGATCAGCGCCTTCATCGTCGAACGGGGCCCCGGGGTGGAGACCGAGTACCTTTACGGGCTGCTGGGCACGCGCGGCGGGGGGACCGGTCGCCTGGTCTTCCGCGACGCGCTGGTGCCCGCGGAGAACCTGATCGGCGCGGAGAATGGCGCCGCTGACATTTTCTACCGCATGATGATCCCGGAAAGGATGACCAGCGCCGCCGGGGCGATCGGCATGGGCCGGGCAGCCCTGGAGGTCGCCGCGCGCTACTCCGAGCGGCGCAAGGCCTTCGGTGACAAGATCCGCCGCTTCGAAGGGGTCAGTTTCAAGATCGCCGACAGCATCACCCTGCTCGACGCCGCCCGCGGCCTGGTCTACGGCGCCGCGCGCAGCGTGGACAACGGAGACGAGCCTGGGCGGGCACGGCGGCTGGTCTCCGAGGCCAAGAAGTTCGCCACCGACGCCGCCTGGCAGGTCATCAACCACGCCATGCAGGTCCTGGGCGGCATCGGCTACACCAATATCTACCCCATCGAACGGCTGCTGCGCGACGCCCGGCTGATCATGATCTGGACCGGCACCAACGAGATCATGAACCTCATCATCCAGCACGAGTACTACCGCGAGATCCTGCCAGGTCAGCCACAGGTCAGGGACGCTGAGGCGGACGCGCCGGAGGCGGAGCGGGCGGACGAGAAGGTCTACGAGTAGCGACTATGGCGCCAGTGTGAACTCCCACACACACCAGGCATCCGCCGGATGCGGGTCGGGCGGGCACGCCACACAACGCGTCTGGATGCGCGGGTCCACCGTCCGCGCGAAATGGGTGTACTCCACCAACCCGACTGGCCGGCAGGGGAAATCCGGCAACCCCTTGCGCTGTCGCGCCGACTGCACGCGGCAGTCGTTCATGCGAAAGATCAGCGTCCGCTCGTCCGGGCGCAGGATCTCCTGGACATTGAGGTAGGCATACAGGCGGTGCTGCAGCGCCTGTGCCAGGCCATCCAACCCGCTGCCGGCTGAGATACCGTGGCGCTGCATGATCCGCTGCGCCTCGATGGCGGTGAATCGCTCCCAGGCGCGGGCATCCAACCGGATGGCGGTCTCCATGCCGCACTCTTCCTCGACAGCCTGGAACCACAGCCCATCGTGGGCCAGCCAGTTCTTGGCCGCATCCTCCAGCATGCCGATCAGTTGCTCTTTGGGCAGAGCCAGAAGGCGCTGACGTAGTTGCTCACGGTACAACTCGTTGGTCATTGCAGACGCTCCAGTCGGGCACGCAGTTGCTCTCGCGCCGCCTGCAGGTCGGCCAACTTGTCGCGCTCCCGCTGCACCACGGCCGCCGGCGCACGGTGGGCGAACTCCCCCTGCAACAGCGCCTCGCTACGGGCAATGCCCGCCTCCGTCTCCGCCAGTTCCCGCGCCAGCCGCTCCCGCTCAGCCTCCAGGTCCACCAGCCCGGCCAGGGGCAGGTAGCCCACCACATCTCCGACCACCACGGTCGCTGCCTGGGACGGCGGGGGGAGGGTCGGCGCGATGGTCAACGCGTCGGGGTCGAGCCGCGCCAGGAAGCAGAGCACCTCCCGCTGCCCCTCCAGAAGGCTGACGGCATCACCAGCGGCAATGAGGGCCGGGATGCGCTTGCCTGGCGTCACATCGTACTCGGCGCGCACGTTGCGGATAGAGCGGATCAACTCCATCAGCAACCCCATCTGCTCCTCCGCTGCCGTATCCAGGACAGTGGGGTCCGGCTCTGGCCAGCGGGCCATCATCAGCGAAGGGCCTTGCCGCACGCTGCCCGGCAGCGCCTGCCACAACGCCTCGGTGACAAAGGGCATGAAGGGATGAAGCAGCCGCAGCGACCGCTCCAATACGTGCAACAGCACCGCCTGCGTCGCCTCTTTATCCACGGCCGGGTCATAGAGCCGCACCTTGCTGGCCTCGATGTACCAGTCGCAGTACTCGCTCCACAGAAAGTCGTTGATCTGTCGCCCGGCCTCGCCGTACTGATGGCTCTCGAACAGGGTGTTGACGTTCTGGATGAGACGGTTCAGGCGCGAGAGGATCCATCGCTCGGGCAGTTCCAGGTTCAAGGCTTCAGGTTTCATGTCCAACCCGAGGCCCGAGACATTGCCGAGGACGAAGCGCGCCGCCTGCCAGATCTTGTTGGCGAAGTTGCGGGCCCCCTCCAACCGACGGGGGTCGAGGTTCATATCCTGACCCGGCGTCGAACTGGTCATCAGCGTGTAACGCAGAGCGTCGCAGCCGTACTTCTCGATCACCCTCAGGGGGTCGTACTCTTCAATGTCCCCCATGGACTTGCTGACCTTCTTCCCCTCGCGGGTGCGGATCAGGCCGTGCAGGTAGACGGTGGCATAGGGGGTCTGACCGGTCAGTTCGATGCCCAACATCATCTCCCGCGCCACCCAGAAGAAGAGGATCTCGTAGGCGGTCTCGCGCATGTCGGTGGGGTAGTAGCGACGGTAGTCGGGCGCCTCCGTGTCGGGCCAGCCGAGGGTGGAGAAGGGCCACAGGCCGGAGGAGAACCAGGTGTCGAGCACGTCCTCGTCCTGGTGGATGTGCGTGCTGCCACAGTGGGCGCAGGCCGTGGGGTCGGTCACCTCGCAGGTCTGCCCGCCGCAGTCGTCGCAATACCACACCGGGATACGGTGACCCCACCACAACTGGCGGCTGATGCACCAGTCGCGGATGTTCTCCATCCAGTGGAAGAAGCGCTTCTCCTCCCGCTCCGGGATGATCTTCGTGCGCCCTTCGCGGACCGCCTGGAGGGCCGCTTCAGCCAACGGCTTCGTGGTCACGAACCACTGGGTGGAGATGCGCGGCTCCACGTCGGTGTGACAGCGCTCGCAGGTGCCCACGGCGTGTTCGTAGGGGACCACCTTGACCAGCAACCCTTCCCGTTCCAGGTCAGCCACGATGTTGCGCCGGCACTCCAGCCGCTCCTGCCCGGCATACGGGCCGCCGTTCTCGTTCATCTGCGCCGTGTCGGTCATCACGTTGACCGCTTCCAGGCCATGCCGCAGGCCGATCTCGTAGTCAGTGGGATCGTGCGCCGGGGTGACCTTGACCGCGCCGGTGCCGAACTCCGGCTCCACCACCCCATCGGCGATGATCGGCAGCCGTCGTCCGATAGCCGGCAGGACGGCGCTCTGGCCGATGAGCGCCTGCCAGCGCTCGTCGTCGGGGTGGACCGCCACGGCAGTGTCGCCCAGGATGGTCTCCGGGCGGGTGGTGGCCATCTGGATGAACTGTGTGGCCCCCTCAGCCCAGCGACCGCTGCCCCACTCCCCTTGGGGCCCGGCCCAGTCGGCGGTGATGACCGGATAGCGCACGTACCACAGGTGCGTGGCCCGCTCCACCGGGATCACCTCCAAGTCGGAGATGGCGCTGGTGCAGCGCGGGCACCAGTTGACCAGGTAGGTACCGCGGTAGATCAACCCCTTCTTGTAGAGGGTTACAAAGGCGACGCGCACGGCGTGGGACAGTTGCTCGTCCAGCGTGAACCGTTCGCGGCTCCAATCGCAGGAAACGCCCAGCCGCTTGTGCTGGTCAGTGATGCGCCGATGGTAGGCGTGCTTCCACTGCCAGACGCGCTCGACGAACCGCTCGCGGCCCAGGTCATGGCGAGTCAACCCCTCTTTGCGCAGTTCTCGCTCGACCACGTTTTGCGTGGCGATGCCCGCGTGGTCAACGCCAGGAAGGAAGAGGGTCTGCTCGCCCCGCATGCGGTGGTAACGGGTCATCAGGTCCTCGACCGCCGCGACCATGGCATGGCCCAGGTGCAACGCCCCCGTCACGTTCGGCGGCGGCAGGGTGATGCACCAGCGGGGGCCATCGGCAGAGGCGCAGCCCAGTTCGACCTGCCGTTCGGGGCGGAAGAAGCCCTGCTCTTCCCACCAGCGGTAGAGCCTTTCCTCGATCTCGTGCGGGTTATAGGTCTTGCTCAGTTCCTCACTCATCCTTCCCCTCCCTGCAGTGATGCAAACAAACGCCCCCTCCGTCCAGGGACGGAAGGGGCTGTTCCGCGGTACCACCCTGATTCGCCGGCTGGGCCGGCGCGCTCTGTCGCCCTCGCGCGCGCCATCTGCGCCCAAGGGCTGCCGCGCTAACGGGCGGACCCGGAAGGGCTTATCCGGAAAGCCGGTTCAGCCCTTCGACTCCCAGGCGACCTTCGGTCGGTGGCGCTGCGGGGGACTTGCAGCCGGCGGCCCCCCTCTCTGCCCGGCAACGGGCCGGTTCGCCAGGGCCCTGCCGACCTACTCCTCCTGTTCATCGTCGTTGCGCGGGGATCGTTCCCGCCAGGTTGTTGGGCTTATTCTAACACCTTTGCGCCCGGCTGTCAACTTTGATAGGACTTGCGCAGCTGGCGGATAAGCCTTTGAAATTCGCCACGAATTTCACGAATGGACACGAATTTCGTTCCCCCCATCCGGGAATTCGTGGCAAAAGAGATCAACTGCGCAACTTCCATTTGACTTTACACGGGCCAGCGGTATACTGACAACGCTATGCAGACAAGACCGCCCCTGCTATCCATCGTCGGCGCGTCCGGCAGCGGCAAGACGACGCTGCTGGAGCGGCTGATCCCGGCGTTGGTGCGTCGGGGCTACCGTGTCGCAGTCATCAAACACCACCCCGCACCAGGGTTGGAGATGGAGGCGCCGGCCAAGGACACCGCGCGCCTCTTCCAGGCCGGTGCAGAGCAGGTCATACTCGCCGCACCCGACCAGATCCTCCAGCGCCGCCGGCTGGCGCAGGAGGCACCCCTCCAGGAGATCGCGCGCGAGATCCAGGGAGTGGAGCTGGTCCTGACGGAGGGGTACAAGAGGGAACACGCCCCCAAAATCGAGGTCAACCGCCGCGACCACCATCCCACCCTGCTCAGCCCGCCGGAAGAACTGCTGGCCATCGTGTCCGATCAGCGCTTCGACCTGCCGGTGCCGCAGTTCGACCTGGAGGACATCGAAGGGCTGGCCGCGCTGATCGCCGCGCGGTTCCCGCCGAACTGACCGCCGTCCGCTTACTCCAGGTACTGGCCCACCAGCGGCCCCAGGTCACGCCGCAGGTGTTCCGGGATCAGGTCGCGCCGGGTGATGAGCGCCCCGCTCATCGCCGAGGCGCACGAACAGGCGCGCTCCGCGCTCAGGCGAGGCACAAGGCCACGCAAGGCGCGCTGGGCCAGGGCGGTGTTCTGCTGCAGGATGCGGATGACCATCTCCACCGTCACCGGCTCCTCGCTCTCGTGCCAGACGTCGTAGTCGGTGATGTGAGCCATCACCGCGTAGCACATCCCCGCCTCGCGCGCCAGGAACGCCTCGGGACTGGTCGTCATGCCGATGAGGTCCATCCCCCAACCCCGGTAGGCGAAACTCTCCCCCTTGGTGGAGAAGCGTGGCCCTTCGATGGTGATCAGGCAGCCCCCACGGTGCACCGTTCCCCCCGCCTCCGCCACCGCGTCCGCCAGCAGCGCCGACAGGCGTGCACAGAACGGCTCGGCCACACCGACGTGGGCTACTAACCCACCGCCGAAGAAGGTGGTCTCCCGCCTGCGGGTGAAGTCGAACAACTGATCGGGGACGATGATCTCGCCCGGGTGCAGGTCTTCCCGCAGGCTGCCGCAGGCGGAGATGGAGATCACCTGTTCGACCCCCAGCATCTTCAGGGCGTAGATGTTGGCCCGGTAGGGCACCTCAGTCGGAGTGAGACGGTGGCCTCGCCCGTGGCGGGCCAGGAAGGCGACGCGCACGCCGGCCAGAGTACCCACCACCAGCGCGTCGGACGGGTCGCCGAAGGGGGTTGAGAGACGCTGCTCTTCGACGTCGGTCAACCCCTCCATATCGTAGAGACCGCTACCGCCGATGATACCTACTGGAACTGTCATGCTGTCGCCTCCTCCAACCGCAGGACAACCTGGCCCAGGCCGATCAGGTCCCCTGCGCTCACGACGGTGGGACGGCCGATCGGCTCGCCGTTCAGGGTAGTACCGTTCTTGCTCCCCAGGTCCTCCAACCACCAGTGCGCCTCCCGCCAGGAGATCAGCGCGTGATGGGTGGACACAAAGGGGTCGTTCAGGACAATCCCGTTAGCCGGCGTCCGTCCCAGGGAGGTCACCTCCTGAAGGGGAAACGTCATTCCTGGCTCCAACGCCGTCTGCCCGGCCTCGATGACCACCAGTCGCGCGTCGGGATGGGGAACCCCTCCCCGTCCCGCCGCCGCCCGACGCAGGTCCTGCCAGAGCAGGACGCCCAGGGCCGCCAGAAAGGCGAAGAGGAGCAGCGTGAGCAACAGGCGAAGCGCCAGCAGGCCTGCGTCCATGGCCCTCACCGCCCCGCCCCTTCGGGCAAGGTCGGCGTGTCCTCCCGACCCGGCGCAGGGGCGGGAGGCACGTCCTCCCCGTAGACCACCTCCACGCCAGCGAAGGAGATCACGTCGCCGGCCTGGAGCACACACTCCTCCACCGGGTAGCCGTTGATGGCGGTGCCACCAGCGCTGCCCAGGTCGTAGAGGATGTAGCGACCATAGCGGCGGCGAATCTGCGCGTGGTGACGGGAGACGCGGGGGTCTTCCAGGATCACGTCATTGTCGAGCGCCCGTCCTACGCTCACCACCGAGGCCTGCAGCTCAACGTGCCGCTGACCCTCCACGATGAGGAAGGCGCGGGGGGGAGCCTCTGCCGCCTCCGCCCGGACCGTCGCCTGTTCTTCCGCGGTCATCTCCCGCGTGCTGCTCACCGGCTCCTCCGCCGTCCCCGCAGGTTGCCAGCGAGCCTCGATGCGCACGGAGTGGGGCGCGACGCTCAGCAGTGGTTCCACCGACACAACTGGCGGCCCGTTCAGCACCAACTCCGCCTGCCGGGCCAGCCCGGCCACGTGCTCCGCCAGGTCATCGGCGAGCGAGGGGCGGTTGGCGATCAGCAGGGCAAAGTCCTGCGGGTGCAGGTAGACCCAGTAGTGGGTGGGGGCCAGGGCCGTCCCGTCCGGCGCGTAGGCTTTGTGGTCCTCCATCGCATGCGCCAGATGCGTGGCTACTTCCAGCGGGTGCAGGTACCCGGCGAAGAGCCGGGCAAAGGTCCCCTCCACCAGCCATTCAGCCAGCGCCTCGAAACGAGCGATCCTGTTCATCCGAAGGAGCGTTCATTTGGCCACGAATTGCACGAATTCCTCGAATTCTTCGCCCAATTCGTGCAATTCGTGGCGAAAGACAAGAAACGCGCTACTCCTTTTCGCCAGCCACGGTGATGTCCCGTTTGCTCTGGCGCAGCGACCAGAGCAGCAGCACCGCCAGTATACCACCGGCAATCCACATTGCCAACGGACGGTCGCGGTACTGCACCAGGAGCGGAGCAGCCAGCAGGCTGATCAGGTTGACCACCTTGATCATCGGGTTGAGCGCCGGCCCGGCAGTGTCCTTGAGCGGATCGCCCACGGTGTCCCCCACCACACCCGCCTTGTGCGGTTCTGAGCCCTTTCCGCCCAGGTGACCATCTTCGATGTACTTCTTGGCGTTGTCCAGCGCACCGCCGGCGATGGCCATGAAGACCGCCAACAGTTGCCCGGAGAGGATCACCCCCGCCAGGAAGGCGCCCAGCGCCTCGACCTGGAAGATAACCCCCACCAACAACGGCACGGTCACCGAGAGGACCACCAGGCTGACCAGTTCCTTCTGCGCTGCCGCTGTGGTGATCGCCACTACCCGCCCGTAGTCGGGCTTGACCTTCCACTCCAGCACGCCGGGGATGCGGAACTGCCGGCGTACCTCCTCCACCACCAGCGAAGCGCCACGGCTGACTGCACGCAGGGCGAACGATGAGAAGAGAAACGGCAACGCTGCGCCAAGCAGGAAGCCGATGGTGCCTTCCAGCAGCGAGACGCGGATACCCGTGGTCAGCAGGCGCTGCGCCACCGGGATGCCCAGGTGCTCCTGCACCAGCGACACGTCAGTGACGAAGGAGAAGAACAGGCTCGTCGCCGCGACAACCGCCGAGGCGATCGCCACCTGCTTGGTGATCGCTTTGGTCGTGTTGCCCACCGCGTCCAACTCCGCCATGATGTGCATCGCCTCTGGCTCCACACCGACCATCTCGGCGATGCCGTTGGCATTGTCAGCGATCGGGCCGTAGGAATCCATCGCCACGTTGTTGCCGGTGTGGGAAAGCATGCCGATGCCGACCATGGCTACGCCGTAGAGCATATAGAGCGGCTCTCCCTGGCTGTGGTAGAGCAGATAGGAGACCCCCAGAGAGACAGCGATCACCACCACGCTCCACACGCTCGTCTCCATCCCCACCGCCAACCCGGAGAGCACCGTGGTCGCCGAGCCGGTACGGGTGGCGGCGACGATCTCCTGCACCGGCTTGCGCTTGGCCGAGGTGAAGTAGGAAGTGATCGGGTTGAAACTCACCGCCAACCCGACGCCCACCGCGTTCAGCAACGCCAGCCGCCAGTCGTGGACGTACCACCAGGCAAAGAGGAAAGACCAAAGGACGGTGTTGACGCTGGAGACCTCGTAGGAGCGGAACATGGCCTCCTCAGCGTCGCGGGCGCGGAGGAACCTGACCGGGAAATTCTCCCAAACCGGCACGGTGAAGGTGCCCAGGATGGAGGAGATCACGCCGATCGCGCGGATGATGAGCGGGTAGACAATCCAGACGATGTTTCCCGTGATGTGCGCCAGGGCAATGCCCAGGATCAGCGTGGAGACGATAGTGACCTCGTAGGACTCGAAGATGTCGGCGGCCATACCGGCACAGTCACCGACGTTATCGCCCACCAGGTCGGCAACCACCGCGGCGTTGCGCGGGTCGTCCTCCGGCATCCCCGCCTCCACCTTGCCCACCAGGTCGGCGCCCACGTCAGCGGACTTGGTATAGATGCCGCCGCCGATGCGCATGAAGAGGGCTACGAGAGTGCCACCGAAGCCAAAGCCCAGCAAGGCATCGGGAGCAGCGCGTCCGAAGAGCATGAAGATGGCCGTTCCCCCCAACAGCCCCAGGCCGTCGGTCAACATGCCGGTGAAGGTGCCCGCGCGATAGGCCACGGTCAGCGCGCCGTTGTAGTTACGGCGCACCGCCTCAGCCGCCACCCGCACGTTCCCTTCGATCGCCACCCGCATCCCCAACTGCCCCACGATCAGCGAGAAAGAGGCGCCGAGGATAAACGCCCCTGCCCGACCCAGGGCGATGACGATCTGCGCCCGGTCCCCAAAGAGATCTTGCGCTTCACGGGAGGGCGTGACGACATAGACGCTGAAGAAGAGCAGCAGGACCAGGAAGATCAGGATCGGCAAGATCGTCTTCAGCTGACGGCGCAGATAGGCTTCCGCCCCCAGCCGAATGCCGCTCCAGATATCCTGCATTTCCCTGGATCCTTTGTCACGGCGCACGGTATCGCGCCAGAGCCACAGGGCATAGAGGAGGCCGATGAAGGCCACGGCGATGACGCCGAAGAGCATGCCCTGCTCGACGGGGCTCAACTCGCTCACAGTAACCTCCTGACCTTGGGATCATTTCGCAGGAACGGGTTTCCCCTTCACTGCGTTTGCGTCCATAACAACCACGCCGGTCCCGGAGAGGAGCCCCGGAGGCCGGCGTAGCGGCACGAAGGGCCTGCGCAGGTATGGCGCGCTATTCTATCCGGTTTCCGCGATCTGTCAAATCTGCGGTTTCCCTCTTGAGCGTTGTTCACGAAGCAACGTGTCAAATGCGAGGGATTTGTCAGCAGATTGAGCAGATGGAGCAGATAGAGCAGATGGAGCAGATTCTCAGTGTGTGAATCCGCTCGCTGAATCCGCTGACTTTCTCCGGTTGTTTCGAACGCGATTTGCAATCAACACGTCAGATCTTCACGCCGACGAGCCGCCGCAACGCCTCCTGGGAGAGAGCCTCCACCTCGTCGTGAATCGAGCGGCCATGGCTGTCCATCGTGACCACCGTCGGGAAGTTCTCGGTACGGATGACCCAGAAGGCCTCCGGGACACCAAACTCATCCTTCTTGTAAACCGCCACCACCTCTTTGACCGCGTCGGCGATGAGCGTGGCCGCCCCGCCCACCGCGTGCAGGTAGACCGCGCCGTGCTCCTGGCAGGCGCGCAGGGTGTTGGCCCCCATCCCCCCCTTGCCGATGACGCCGCGCAGCCCGAAGTGAGCGATGACCTGCGGCTCGTACACCTCCTCGCGGATGGATGTGGTCGGTCCGGCGGCGACGAACTCCCAGCGCCCGTTGGGCCGCTGGCGCACCACCGGCCCGCAGTGGTAGATCACGCCACCCGCGAACAGCCGCTTCAGTTCCTCATACAATGCCCGCTCGCTCTCCGGGACCGTTGGGGACTGAATGAAGGTCTCCACCATGTACTTGTGCGCCGCGTCCCGGCCGGTGGCCATCAGTCCGGAAAGCCGCACCGTGTCCCCCACATGCAGCGCTCGCACCGCCTCTTCGGAAATCGGAATGGTCAGGTCATAGGTCGCCATAGGGGCACCTCATCGCTCCAGAAAAGTGACCGTGTCGCCGCGCACTTCCATCTTTGCCCGCCGGCACGCCCAGCACATATAGGCCACGGTGACGAAGAAGCAGGCCGGGAGACGATGACAGGCGCCAATCTTGACGCCGAAGACGGTGGTCCGGCCACCGAAGCCCATCGGCCCGATGCCCAGGTCGTTGCACTCGCGCAACAACCGCTCCTCCAGCGCCGCCAGTTCCGCCACCGGGTTGACGTCGTCTAGCGGGCGGAAGAGTTGCTCCTTGGCGTAGACGTAGCCGCTGCCCCGGTCACCGCCGATGGCGACGCCCAGCACCCCCGGGGCGCATCCCTGCCCCTGCGCCCGATAGACCGCGTCCAGAACCACGCGCCGTACCCCCTCCAGGTCGCGCCCGGCCTTGAGCGGGGCGTAGGGCAGGGAGTACTGGATACCGACATTCTCGCTCCCCCCACCCTTGAGCAGCAGGTCCACCCGCAAGACTTCCCCTTCCACCTCTTCGAAGTGGAAAGTCGGGAAGCGCACCCCCAGGTTGTTGCCGCTGTTGCGCCCGTCCAGCGCATCCACGGCGTTGGGGCGCAGGTAGGCGCGACGGGTGGCCTCCGCCACCGCCGCCTCCATCTGCCCACGCAGCAGACGGGTGCTCATGCCCGCCGGGTGGCGGACGTAGAAGATCGGCGTGCCGGTGTCCTGGCAGACGGGGGCGGAGAGACGGCGCGCCAGAGCCACGTTATCCAGAATGGTCGTCAGGGCGCTGGCGGCAGCCGACCCCGGCTCTTCAGCGTCGCGGGCCGCCCGCAACGCCGACTCCACATCCGCCGGCAGATCCGTCGAAGCGCGGCGGATCAGTTCGACAAAGGACTCCGTCAGGTCGTTCATAGCACCTCCTGTGTTGACCACGGACGATGGACGACGGACGACGGACGACAGAGAGTGGACGTGGACCATGAACAACGGTGGTCTGTGGTCCGTGGTCTGTGGTCCGTGGTCTGTGGTCCGTGGTCCGTGGTCTGTGGTCCGTGGTCTGTGGTCTGTGGTCCACCCTCATCATCGCGGCGCGGTGAGGGGATGACCCTGCAGGGTCACCAGCCGCAGGCCTTGGGTATCCCACCAGCCATAGGCGGGCTGTCGCAACGGCCCGGTGACGGTGACCGCCATCTCGTTCAACTGCATCCACGCCGGGACGAACTGTTCGACGGGGTAGTAATAGGTGTGGGCGTCGTAAGCGTCAATCAGCGATACCCCACCAGCATCATAACCGACGGCAATGAACGTATGCTCCCACTGCACCACCAGCGACACGGAACCATCGGCAGAGGTCCACGACCCGATCTCCGGGCGCAGCATGCGGTAGGTGGCCCAGATGATCACCGGCCGCCCCGCCGCCAACTCCGCGCGCAGCCCGTCCAGGCCGAGCCAGCGGTGCGCATGGGCATCCAGGCCGTAGCGGCGCAGCGTGTTGGCCACCGGTCGGGCGTAGACACCGTAGCCGCCAGGGGGAAGCGTGCCCGGTGGGTCGTCCACGTTCCCCACAAACCCCTCGTGCGGATTGTCGGACCGCGGCAGCGCGTCGAAGAAGACTCCCTCCGTGATGGACACCCCCCAGAAGGCCGCCAGGTCCACCGCGGAACGGGACTCGCAACTGAGCGGGCGAATCTGGGGATGGCCCACGACGCCAGCGACGGTGGCCGATTCGGGCAGGCCCGGATCGGCGGATGCCGGCTGGGCGGAAAGGCTTGTCAGAAGCAACACGAGGAGGAACAGCCCTCGCCTCACAGCCGGCTATCCCTCCTCGCAAGCCGCAGCGAGCGTGGCCGCCACCGCCCGCGCCTCCTCCAGCGCCTGCGGGGCAGCATCGAAGATCGCCTGCCCGCGCAGGTCGGCCTCAATGATCGCCGGATTGGCCGAGAGATAGCCGATCACAGGCAGCGAGACCTGTTCGGCGATGAAGGCGCGGTCTTCGGGGGTACGGACCTTATTGCCCACAGCGTACAGCCGGCTCATCTTCAGGTCATTGGCCAACTGGCGGATGCGCTCGGCCACCTCGATGCTGCGTCGCCCCGGCTCCACCACCACCAACATCGCGTCCACTGCCTGGGCCGTGGCGCGGCCCAGGTGCTCCACACCGGCCTCCATGTCCATGATGAGCATCTCCTGCCGGTAGAGCAGCAGGTGAGTCACCAGGGATTTGAGCAAGGCGCTCTCTGGGCAGATGCAGCCAGAACCGCCGGCTTCGATGGTGCCCAGTTTGAGCAGGCGGATGCCGCGGTGGAGGATGCTGAAGCGGTCGGGAATATCATCCACCCGCGGGTTGAGGCTAAAGAAGCCGCCAAAGGTGCCCGGCTTGGCCCCCGTGCGCTCGGCGATGAGGTCTTCCATCTCCGAGATGGGGGTCAACTGCGCCAGCAGGTCAGGCGGCACCCCCAGGGCGTTGGCCAGGCCACCGGCGGGATCGGCGTCAATCGCGATCACCGAGCGGCCCTGCTGCGTGTAGAGATGAGCCAACAACGCGGCCAGGGAGGTCTTGCCCACCCCGCCCTTGCCGGTGATGGCGATCTTGTTGATCTCGGCGCTCATGCCAGCGCCCCCTCGACGAACTGGACGATGTCCATCACCCGGATGCGCAGCCGTTGGGCACGAGCGGCCTTGGAGAGAGTGCGCACGCATTGTGGACAGGCGGAGACCAGCACTGTGGCCCCCACCTCGCCCGCCTGCGCGATGCGCTGACGGGAGACCTCGAGCACCAGTTCCGGGTCGAACGTCTCCAGGTCGCCGCCGCCACCGCAACAGAGGGCGTGTTCGCGCGATTGCTGCATCTCGACGAAGGTGACGCCAGGGATGGCACGCAGCACCTCGCGCGGCGGGTCGAACAGGCCGCCCTTGCGTCCCAGGTCGCAGGGGTCGTGATAGGTGACCACCTCCTGGCGCTCCGGTTCCTTAAAGGCGAGCCGCCCCTCGTTGACCAGGTCGCGCAGCACCTCGACGGCATGGGAGACCACAAAGTTGAGCGGTCGGTCGAGAAGTTCCGGGTAGACGTGGGCCCACATGTGGTAGCAGGATGGGCAGGTGGCGACGACGCGCGGTACGCCCAGCGCCTCCATCCGCTCGACGTTGTGACGGATGAGCGGCTCGGCCTGCTTGAACTGTCCGGCCATCAGCAGCGGGAAGCCGCAGCACCACTCCTCGCCGCCCAGGGTGGTGAAGCGGACGCCAGAGCGGGTCAGCACGCCAGCGAAACCCTGAGGGATGCCGTAACTCATCGGGAACATCGCCGAAACGCAGCCGACAAAGTAGGCCATCTCCGCCTGAGGATCGGCCACCAGTCCTTCCGGCTTCTCCGGCAGATTCTCCGTCCATGCCAGGCGGGAGGCGTTGTCCTCGCCAGAGACGTTGTGGAAGGTGGCGATGCGTTCCCCCAGCATACCCAGGGCGTGCAATCCTTTTCGGAGAGCCTCGTCCTGGCCCAGAGCCTCCTCGCCGTCAGACAGGTACCGCTCCTGCATCACCTTCTGCCGCATCACCTCCACCAGGCGGCGCACGCTGAGGTTATGCGGGCAGTGGGCAGTGCAGGTGTCACAACCCAGGCAACGCCACAGGCTGGCATCGGTGGCCAGCAGATCCTCCAGGCCGAACTGCGCCGCGCGCATCATCTGCGCCGGACGGTAACGCATCGCCGTCACGGTGGGGCAACCAGAGGAGCAGCGCTCACACTGGTAGCAGAGGTAGACGTTCTCTCCGCACTCCTCGCGGATGAACTTGGCCAAATCGGTGCTCAGGCTGATGGTCATATATGTCTTCTCCTTGTGTTCACTCCAGGCCCGCCTCCGCCAGCAGTGGCGGCACGTGTCGTTCCCAGCCCAGGGTCATGATATGGACGCCCTGGCACATCCCCCTCATCTGGCGGATGAGACGTGCCCCGATCTGGACCGCCTTGGCAGGCCGCTCCGGCATAGGTACACTGCCGATCTCCTCAATCAGCTCATCAGGGACAGTGACGCCGGCCACATTGCTGTTCATGAAGCGGGCCATAGCCGCAGACTTGAGCAGGATGATACCAACCAGGATCGGAACTTTCAGGTATTCGACCTGCCGAACGAAGCGTTCGAACTGAGACGGGTCGTACACCGCTTGCGTCTGGAAGAACTTCGCGCCGGCCTCGACCTTCTTTTCCATTTTGGCGATCTGCGGGCCCAAGGGCTTCGCCCCTGGGTTGACCACCGCGCCAGGGAAGAAGGTGGGGGTTCCCTGAAGGGGTTTGCCGGCCAAGTCATGGCCGTCTTGCAGCGCGGCCACCGTCTGCAGAAGGGTCACCGAATCCAGATCGAACACCGGCTTGGCCTGCGGGTGATCGCCCAGTGTCACGTAGTCGCCCGTCAGACACAGCACGTTCTCAACACCCAGCGCGGCAGCACTGAGGAGGTCGGACTGCAGGGCGATGCGGTTGCGGTCACGGCAGGTGATCTGGAAGACGGGCTCAACGTCATGCTCCCTTAGCAGGTGACACACTGCCAGGGACCCCAGGGTCATCACCGAGCTCTGCTGATCGGTGACGTTCACGGCATCCACGTGATCCCGCAAGAGAGCCGCCATCTCCAGGAGATGGGTGACATCCACACCCTTGGGCGGGCCAAGTTCCGCGGTGACCACAAACTTACCCTCAGCCAGGGCCTGGGCCAGCCTACTCATCGCTCACCCCCGACCGCAGCCTTTTCAGCGCGCTTGTTGACCGCGCCTGGATGAGAGGCGGCGCGCCAGTTCTTGGGGCTGTGGATGACCGAGAAGCGTTCCCGCTGTCCCAGAGCCTCCATCCGCTCGTAGATGGCCACCCAGGCGCAGTCACGCTCCCGATCCACCTCGCACTTGCCATCCTCATACCCCCCGCACGGGCCATTCATCAACCCTTTAGGGCACAACGTGACCGGACAGATGGCAGAGGTCTGGGCCAGGATACAATCCCCACACAAGCGACAGCGCTCGTCGCACAGGCTCAGGCTCTGCAGGCGAGCCAGGAAGAGCGTATTCAAGGCCGGGTAGACAGGCACATCAACCAGTTCAGCAACAGTCTGCACGCCAGCCCCGCAGGCCAGGACCAGCAGGGCATCCGCACGCTTCACCCGGTCCTGGTCCCGCCTCAAGAGGAGCCTTGTCGTCCGGACATCACAAGCAGCCTCCTCGGTGACCACCCAACCGGTACACTCCTTGCCTGCCTGAGTCAGGTCCTGCGCCATCTGGCGTGTTTCCTTCTCGCCACCCGTGCCCCACGTGGTTGCGCAGACGCCGCAGCCGATGAGGTATATCCGCTCATTTCCGGCCAACGAAGCCAGGATCTCCTCAAACTCCTTCTGTTCCGTGATAACCATCGCTCCCCTCCCTGGCCTGGTAACAGACGGCCCTCAGTGCCTGCCCCGACACAAGGGCCCTAAGGCTCACCAGGACGGCCCCTGCATGGCACGGGGCGGTCTTCTGTGGTCACCCCCCTGACCCGTTACCGCTTCAGAAGCCGCGCGATCCGCGCCAACAGTTCTGTCGGGCGCACTGGCTTGTCAATGAAGTCATCTGCCTCCAGCATCATGCCATCCAATACGGAGTAAGCGGTGTCGCTGATGTGCTGTGAGAGGCTGGTCAACATGATCACAGGGATATTCTGCAGGAGAGGGTCGCTCTTGAGCTTCTCACACACGTAGAAGCCATCTTGAGTGGGCATGATGATGTCCAACAGGATCAGGTCAGGCTGAACCTCGGCCACCTTTGCCAGCGCTTCATCCCCATCGTAGGCGACGACCACCTCATAGGGGACGCTTTCCAACACGGTTCGCGTCGCCTCGACGAAATCAGGGTCATCATCCACGAGCAGGATCTTGGCCTCGGCCATGTGTCACCCCCGCTTCAACAGGAGACCGACGCGCCGCAGCAGTTCGGATGGGGGCACCGGCTTCTCGATGTAGTCCTGCACATCCATAGCCAGGCCTGTCTCCAACTCGTAGCGCCGATAGCTGGCATCTTCACGCACCGAGGTCAGGATCATGATGGGCAGTTTTCGATAGCGCGGATGCTGGCGCAGGTCGCGCACCACCGCGAAGCCGTCCATGCGCGGCATCAGGAGGTCCAGGATAAGGAGGTCAGGCTCCTCTTCCTTGATCGCCTGCATGCACTCCAGTCCATCGCGGGCGGTGCGGATCTGATATTGGCCGGTGCTCTCCAATATCGTGGTGAGCGCCTCGACAATATCCGGATCGTCGTCCACCACCAGGATCTTGGGTTGCTGTTCCATCGCTCCTCAACCTCCTTTCCGTGTCCGTCACTACAGGATCGGCCGGGGGTAGAGGCCCGCTCGTTGCACGATCACCGGGACGATCTCCTCCCAGGCGACGGCCATGATGTGGATGCCGTGGACCCCTTCGATCTGGCGTACCTGCTCGATGATCTCCAGGCAGATGCGGACCCCCTCCTCTTTAGCGTCTTCGGCCTTCTCCATACGTTCCACGAGATCGTTGGGGACGATCAGGCCGGAGACATAGTCCCGCATATAGCGCGCCATACCGGCCGATTTCATGGGAATGATGCCGGCCAGGATATGGACCTTCTCGTGCAGGCCCCGCTGGCGCACACCTTCCATGAAGCGAGCAAAGCGCTCCACGTCGAAGACTCCCTGGGTCTGGATAAAATCAGCCCCGGCACGGACCTTTTTCTCCAACCGGAGCGGGCGAAACTCGAAGGGATCCGCAAAGGGATTGGCAGCCGCGCCGATGAACAGGGGTACGGCGCCAGAGATCTTCTCCCCACACAGGAACTGCCCCTCGTCCCGCATCTTCCGCACCATCTGGACCAACTGGATGGAGTCCACGTCGTGGACATTCTTGGACTCCGGGTGATTGCCGAACTTCTGATGGTCGCCGGAAAGGCAGAGGAGGTTGCCAATCCCCAAAGCCACCGCTCCCAGGATGTCCGACTGGATCGCGATGCGGTTGCGATCCCGGCAGGTCATCTGCATCACAGGGTCGAGCCCTGTCTGCTTGACGATCGCACAGGCCGCCACGCTCGACATCCGCACCACAGCGGTCTGATTGTCGGTGATATTGACCGCGTCCACATAGCTTCTCAGCACTTCGGCCTTGCGGCGGACGAAGTCGGCGCTGGTGCCCTTGGGCGGTCCCAACTCGCTGGTGACCGCGAAGTGGCCTGCAGTCAACACCTTTTCCAAATTGGTTCCACTCTTCATATGTGCCACCGTCCTTTCTGACAATTATACTCGGCTGGGCCGACCTGACCAGCACTCAGGCTTCATCAGGCCAGTCAGATGGCCTCTGTTCATCAGTCTCGCCAACCTCATCATCTGCGCCGTCGGCCCTGTCACCGGGCAACGGTAGATGACGAGGCAACGCGATAGTAAACCGGGTGCCCGGTTTCCCTTCCTGGTAAGGGCTCTCCAGCCAGATCTGCCCCTGATGGGCATCCACGATCTTCTTGGCGATGGACAGCCCCAGGCCAGCGCCACTCACGTCTCCCACGTTGCGGGCGCGAAAGAAATCCTCGAAGATGTTTGCCTGATCCTCTGGCGGGATACCAATGCCCTCATCGCTGACCTGGACCCAGAGCGTGTCCTGATCTTCCCACGAGCGCAGCGTCACCGTGCTGCCGGGAGGAGAGAACTTGATCGCGTTGTTCAAGAGGTTGGTCAGCACCTGTCGCAGGCGCTGGGGTGCGCCAACGATCTCCCCGAACTGCTCAGGGGCCTTGACCTCGATCGAGATATCTTTCTCCTTTGCCGCCAGTCGGACGTCCTCTACAGAACGGTCACCGAACTCCCGTGGATTGAACCGCACAAACTCGGCCTGGATCTGCTCCGGGCGCATGCGAGCCAGGTCCAGCAAGTCATTGATGAGGCCGGCGAGATCGTGGATGCGCAGGACGCTCCGCTCCAGCATCCGCTGCTGTTTCGGGGTCAGTTCACCCGTGAAGCCGCCCAGCATCACCTCCAGGTAGTTTTCCACCGCCGCCAGGGGAGCCTTCAGTTCGTGGGAGACGATGGAGAGGAAGTAAGTGAGCATGCCGGTCATGTCCCGCAACCGTGCCCCGACCATCTCGGCTATGCCAACCATAAACTGGTGACCCGCCCGAGGGTTATGGAGCATAAACTCCCGCAATGGCTCAGCCTCGATGGCGATGAATGTACATGGTTCCAGACAGATGCCGGTGAGAGTGAATCTGTAGGGGGCGACGACGGTAGACCAGCCCACAGCATCCCCTGGGCCAATCACGCTCACATTGGCGCGGCGCACCGTGCCGTGTCGGCCCAGCTGAATGCGCTTGTCCAACGCTGCCTTCCCGGTCAGGAGCAGACGCAATCTGTCGGCGGGGTCACCCTCGCAGGCAAACACTTCCCCTGGACTCCTCCGCTCGATCTTGCAGATCTCCGCCAATTCGCCCAGATCCTCGACCGAGAGATAGGCCAGGAGGGGAAACCGTTTGAGCATCTCAACCGTCACCATGGCTCATCACTCCTTGTCGCTCCTCTCCTGTGGTGACAGGGGCAAGGAGAACGAGAAGCGGCTGCCCTTACCGTCCCCAAAGCAGGGGCTGGTCACCCAGATTTCTCCCCCGTGAGCCTCCACGATCTTTCGGGCAGTACTCAGCCCCAACCCGGCGCCAGGTATGAACTCCTTACGCTGAACACGGAAATAGTCCTCGAAGATGTGCGACAGGTAGAGCGCAGAGATTCCAGGCCCCTGATCCACGACATCCACCTGCACCACATTCTCATACTGGTGAACCTCCAACACCACCAGGCCACCCCGGGGAGAGAACTTGACCCCATTGTCCAGGAGGTTGGTCACGACCTGCTGCAAGCGACGGGGCGCCACATACACCGAGGGCAGACCCTCCGGTATTCGTATCTCCAGCGTAACTTCCTTCTCCTCGGCCTTCGGCCGCATCTCTTCCGAAGACCGCCGCACCACGTCCTCCAAAAGCACGAACTCCATCTCCTCCGCAATCCGCTCTGGAGCCAACTGCGACACGTCCAGGAAATCATTGATCAGCCGGATGAGTTCCAACACACGAACGTTGGCCCGTTCCATCCAGACACGTTGTTTTTCATTGACCTCACCGACAAACCCGTCCAGGATGGCTTGCAAATAGTTGGCAACCACGGCCAGAGGCGTCTTCAGATCGTGTGAGGCCAACGCCAGAAAGAAGGCCCTCATGCGGTCGAGTTCCTCCAACCTCTGACCAGCCTCGACCAGTTCTCGCTCCCTGGCCTGCGCCTCTCGCTCGTACTGACGACGCAACTGCTCTACAATGATCGTTGCACCAGCAGTCAACCCGAACAATGCGGCCGCAAAACCGACCGTCAGCACGACCAGATACATCGCGTTGCGATACAGGCCGACAGGAGCCAGCTCCTCCAGATGCACATGAGAGATCCACCCCGCGTACTCCGCACCCGCGAGCAGGAGGAATAACCCGACAGTCAGCCCTGCCACCATGTAGGCGTCGCGGCGACTGAGCATGATACTGCCGAAGCCCACATGGAATAGATAGAACAGGAAAAACGGTGTCTCGATCCCGCCGACGAAATGCAGCAATGCTGTCAGCGCCAGCAGATCAGAGATGACCTGGACCAGAGCAAAACGGCGGTCCGACCGCGCTGCACCGAAGGCCTCCCGTTTCTCCGCCGGTCGGCGTCCCTGCCACAGAGCAAAGATGGTGTTGTAAAGGACGATCACCGCAACAATGACCAGGGAGGGGAAGAGTGACAGGTCGAGATTCAGGACGTACCGCGCCACCAACAGCCCGGCTACAACTGCGGCAACAGCCATCCACCGCAGGCGGATGTACTGCCGCAGCCAGCGCGACAGCCACCCTCCCTCCACCGGCTCGCTGGCCATGGGACAGGTCAGTCCTCCTTGTGCTCCCCTGGCAACCGCAGGTCATCCCGCACGATCTTGCGCGGCCCGCCGTCGCGGCTCTTCGACCAGTTCTTGGTCGGCTGAACTTCCAGGAGTCGCTCCTCCTGGCCCATTTTCACTGCTCGCTCCCAGATGAGCTGCCACGCACAGGGAATGTCCGGATTCACCTCGCAGACCCCCCGCTGCGACCCTCCGCAGGGGCCGTTCAGGAGCTGCTTGGAGCAGCGAGAGATAGGGCAGATGCCGAAGGTAATGCCCAGGATGCAGTCTCCACAAGCCTGGCAGCGCTCCTCCCATACCCCCTGCTCTTCCGGCAGACCCAGGAAGGTCGTGTTCAGGCCTGGCAGGGTGAGCATATTGGGGAAGCGCTCATTCATCGCCTGCACACCGATGCCACAGGCCAGGCTGAGCACGACATCGTACTCCGACAGGCGCTCCTTGAGCGGATCAATGTACTCCCATTCGCACTGCCGCTGCACCGTCACCTCGTCCACCTCCAGTGGGTGGCCATCCAGTTTGCTCTTCATGCGCAGCGCAGAGGCCAGGATGCCCACCTCCTTCTCACCGCCCGCGAAGCAGACGGTGACGCAGGTGCCGCAGCCGGCCACCAGAACCTTGCGTGCGTCGCCCAGCAGATTCAGGATCTCCTCCAGGGACTTCTGTTCACCGACAATCATTGCGACCTCCGTGGTATAGGTTGCGTGTTGCGTGTTACGTGTTGCGTGTTGCGTCACACGTGGTGCGGGTCGTGTCCTGCAGCGGATTAGGTCCCAACGCCCGCACCGTCTCGGTCATCTCCTCGACTGCCGCAGCGAACTGAGCGGCCATAGCAGACGAGAGGTTGACCATACGCACCCGTTCTCGGCCCAGACCGATCTGGTCGAGCAGACTGGCGACGTACTGCACCCTGCGCTTGGCGTTGACATTACCTTCCAGGTAATGACACTCACCCTCCAGTCAGCCGGCCACCATCACACCGTCTATGCCACGCTCGAAGGCATGGAGGATCTCCGTCACCTCCACCCGCCCCGAACACGGCACCTCGACGATGCGGACGCTGGTGGGATAGCGCAGCCGCATCGCTCCCGCCAGGTCAGCAGCGGCGTAGGCGCAGTAGTGACAGCAAAAGGCCAGTATCTTCGGCTCGAACGCTGGCTCGCTCATCCCTCAACCTCTCCCTCTCTCCGCACCCCCCCGTGTCTCCGCGCCCCCCGGTCCTCACGGACCGCACACCGACGCTTCCTCCAGCAGGGCCGCGACCTTGGCCTCCATCTGTGTGTCCTTGAAATGCAGCAGTTGGATGGCCCTGGCCGGGCACTCCGCGGCGCAGACCCCGCACCCGTGACACTGGGCTGGCTCGATGTAGGCCGCACCGACAATGCCGCCGACACCGGTCAGTTCAGCGCGCACCTGCGGCACGTGATAAGGACAGATGCGCACACAGGTCAGGCAGCCCACACACTTTGCCGCATCCACCTGAGCGACAACCCCGCCTACCTCCAGCATGTCACGGCTGAGGATCGTCGCTGCGCGCGCCGCAGCCGCCTGCGCCTGAGCGATGGCCTCCCCCAGGAACTTAGGATAGTGAGCCAGCCCAGCCAGGAACAGGCCATCCGAGGCGAAGTCAACCGGGCGCAGTTTGACGTGCGCCTCCAGGAAGAAGCCGTCCAGGTCCAGCGGCACCTTCAGCCGACTGGAGAGGTCGTGCGCTCCCGGCGAGGGGACCACCGGCATGCTCAGGACGAGCAGGTCGGGCCGGAGAACCAGTTCTCGCCCGAGCGAGGGTTCCCAGACAGAGATCTCCAGGGCGGTTTCGGGGTCTAGGGTTTCAGGTTTCAGGGTTTCAGGTTTCAGGTTGGAGGGTACGGGCTCTTCCAACCTGGAACCTGAAACCGGCGAACCTGAAACCATCACCACTGGCTTGCGGTCAAAGTCGTACCGCACAAACATCACCCCTGCCCGACGCGCCTCCTGGTAGATGCGCTCTTTGAAACCGAAGGTGCGCATATCGCGGTAGATAATGGTCACCTGGGCGCGCGGCTTGTGCCGCTTGAGCATCAGGGCATTCTTCAGCGCGGTAGTGCAGCAGATGCGGGCGCAGTACTTCTCCGCCGGGCCGACGCACTGGATCATCACCACGCTGTCCGGCAGGTCACTGCCGGTCGCCAGCAGCGTCTCGAACTCCTGCTGGGTGAGGATGCGCGGGTCGCTGCCGTAGCCGTACTCCGGGCCACGGTATTCCACGCCGCCCGTGGCGACAATCGTGGCACCGTGGCGCACCTCGAACTCCCCATCCGGCCCGCGCAGCCGGGAGACGAAATTACCCAGGAAGCCACCTGTCTCTACCAGTTCGGTGTTCAGATGCACCGTGATCAACGGCTCCGCCGAGACGCGATTGACCAAAGCGCGCGCATAGGCCTGTGGGTCAACCCAGTTGCGCTCCCCTTGCCCGCTCGCCTCCAGCAGCGAGTAGCGCAGGCGAAGCAGGTTTCCGCCCAGGCTGCCCTCCCGTTCCACCAGGTGCACCGGGAAGCCCTGCCGGGCCAGGGTCAGCGCCGCGTTCATCCCCGCCGCCCCACCACCGATGACCAGCGCCGCCTTCTCCACCTTGACCAGCGTCTTGTACAGCGGCTCCAGTCGGGCCGCCTTCGCCACCGCCATCCGCACCAGGTCCTTCGCCTTCGCGGTGGCAGCCTCCCATTCGTGGGGATGCACCCACGAGCACTGGTTGCGGATGTTGGCCATCTCGAACAGATTGGGGTTGAGACCGGCCTGCCGGATGGCGTCACGGAAGAGCGGTTCGTGGGTCAACGGGCTGCATGAGGCCACAACGACACGGTTCAGCCCCTTCTCGATCACCGTCTCGGTGATATGACGAATGGTGTCCTGCGAGCAGGTGTAGAGGTTGGCCTCAGCATGGGCCACGCCCGGCAGCGCGGCGGCATACTGAGCCACCCCCGGCACGTCCAGCGCGCCAGCGATATTGGAACCGCAGTGGCAGACGAAGACGCCGATCCGCGGCTCCTCCCCGCTCACGTCCCGTTCCGGCAGGTAATCCGCCTCTCGCGTCTCGGTCCAGCGGGCCGAGGACAGGAGCGCCCCCGCCAGACCCGCCGCGCCGCTGGCCTCGACCACCGACTCGGGGATGTCCTTCGGTTCGCGGAATGGGCCCAGCGCCAGGATGCCCGGTCGGCTGGTCTGCAAGGGGGCGAAGGGCACCGTGCGACAGAAGCCCGCATCGTCCACTTCTACCCCCAGGCGGCGGGCCAGGTCCCGCACGCTCGCGGGAACCTCCATGCCCACCGAGAGCACCAGCAGGTCGAACTCCTCCTCACAGATGGACGAACCGTTCTCCCCCTCTGCGACGTACCTCAAGATCAGATTGTGCGTCTGCGGGTCCTCGCGGATGACCGAGGGCCGGGTGTGGATGAAGCGAATGCCATACCGTTCCCGCGCCCGGCGGTAATACTCCTCATACCCCTTGCTGAAGGAGCGCATGTCCATCAGGAAGATGGAGACCTGGGTATCTGGCTCGTGCTCGCAGGCCAGGATGGCCTCTTTCGTGGCGTACATGCAGCAGACCGACGAGCAGTAGTCGTGCTGCTGGTCGCGCGAGCCGACGCACTGGATGAAGGCGATCCGCTGCGGCCTCTCCCCGTCCGACGGACGGCGCACGTGGCCGAAGGTGGGGCCAGAGGCGCTGAGCAGCCGCTCGAACTGCAGCGAGGTGACCACGTTGGGGAAGCGCCCCCAACCGTACTCGGCGGACTTCTCCGCGTGGTAGGGTTCGAAGCCCGGAGCAAGCAGGATGGCACCGACCTGAATCTCCGCCACCTGCTCGACCATATCGTGGTTGATGGCGTTCGCCTGGCACTTGTAGAAGCAGGAGAGGCACTCCGAACAGATGCCACAGGCCAGACAGCGTGCTGCCTCCGCCTGGGCCTGCTCTTCCGTGTACCCCTGCTCCACCTCGACGAAGCCCTGCACGCGTTCCTCGACCGGCACCATCGGCATGGGCACGCGGGGGGTGATGTGTACCTCGCCGCGCTCCATGCGCTCATCCAGTTCCGCCTGGGTCAGTTTGACCACCGGCAATTCCGGCTTGAGTGGCGGTTCCAGTTCGTCCCCGCGCAGATAGCGATGGATGGATTCAGCCGCACGGTGACCACTGGCGACCGCCTCGATGACGAAAGCAGTGCCGGTAATCGCGTCGCCCGCGGCGAAGACGCCCGGCCGGGTGGCAGCCAGGGTGTTGGGGTTCACCGCGATGGTGGCCTTGCGGGTGACCCCCACCCCACTGCTGTCGGGGATGAAGGCCAGACCGGCACGCTGACCGATGGAGAAGATGACCACGTCGCAGGGGATGACGTGCTCAGAGCCTGGTCGCGTCTCCAGCGTCAGCCGGCCATCCTCGTCGAAGGCCATATAGGTCACGTCGAGGCACTCCAACCCGGCAACACGGCCATTCCCATCGCTCAGGATGCGCGTGAAGGTGCGCGCGTCGTGAAGGATGATCCCCTCCGCCTCCGCGGCCTCGACCTCCCAGGGGTGGGCCGGCATCTTGTTGCGCGCCTCCAGGCAGGCCATATGCACCTCGGCAGCCCCCAGGCGCACCGCCGTGCGCGCCACATCAATCGCCACGTTCCCGCCGCCCAGCACCATCACCCGCTTGCCGGCGATGTCCGGCGGACTGCCCAGCCGCACGTCGCGCAGGAAGACGGTGTTGACCATCACCCCATCCAGGTCGTTCCCCTCGATGGGCAGGATGCGTCCCTCGTGCGCGCC